>DGGX01000035.1 GCA_002392385.1 Lachnospiraceae bacterium UBA3863 | reverse complement strand
GGGGCGGAGGATGCCGGCAGCGAGAATGCCGCACAGGTCCCGCCGCTTACCGTAACTGTCCTGAAGGTGGGCAAAGCCGATGCTATCATTCTTCAGGAGGATGCGCACGTGATGGTCATCGACACCGGGGAGGACGACGACGGTCAGGAAGTGACGGAGTTCCTTACCGAACAAGGTATAAGCCGGATCGATGTGCTGCTGATCACGCATTATGACAAAGACCATGTCGGCGGCGCGGACACGCTGCTGGAATTTGTGCGGCCCGACAGGATCCTGCTCCCGGATTATGACGGAAGCGGGACGGAGTATCGTGACTTTCTCGCCGCAATGGACGCATGCGGGGTCGAACCGGAGCGGCTGACGGGTACGTGCAGCTTCTCGCTCGGCAGCTGTCAAGTGCAGGTGGATGCCCCGCTGTCGTATGATACGGCAGGCCGGAGCGGTGAGATCGACAATGATTTCTCCCTGATCACGACGGTCATTCACGGGCAGAACCGTCTGCTTTTCACGGGGGACGCTGAGAAGCTGCGGATCCGGGAGTGGTTGGACCAGGGAGGCGCGGAGCCCTGCACGCTGCTCAAGGTACCGCACCACGGTGTCTATGAACCGGCGCTGGCGGACCTCCTCGACGCGATTCATCCCGCCTACGCGGTCATCTGCGATTCCAACAAAAACCCTGCGGATACAAGGACTCTCGAAATGCTTGAGAATTGCGGGGCCGACGTGCTGGAAACGCGGTTCGGAGATATCCGGATCACCAGCGACGGCACATCGCTGGAACTCCGGCAGAAGGGACGCTGACCGCCGGTGAAAAAAAGGAGGTCGATCATGCTGTCTTTGGCAGAAGGAAGAGGAAGAACTGTGGTTGCCGCGCTTTTCCTGGCAGCGGTGACGGCTCTCTGCGGCTGTCAGGCGGCGGGGGATTCCGGCGGCACTTCCGGCGGGCAGGGAGGATCCTCCGGAGGAGATGTGAGCGGGCCGGCGCAGCAGAACGCGGCTTATGCGGATTATGACGGGGAGCCTTATGTGGTGCGGACGATCCTCAGGGAGTACACGGTCGTCGACGCCGCATCCAAGACGGGCGCCTATGGGCGGTATACGGAGCTGATCGTGGAGGGGAATGCGCCGGAGACCTTCCGGAATGCTGTTGCCGCATGCAACCGGCGGGCGGAGGCATCCGTACGGAGCCGGGTGGATCAGTTCTTGCCTGAGATGGTTTCCGCCGATTCCGATTCGGACGGATACCGGTATGTGACCTATGGCTATATCGTGGCGGTGACCCGGGCGGATCATACGGCCTACAGCTTTCTGGAAACGGAATTTGAGAGCAGCGGGAAGAACGCCTCGGATATAAGCTGGCGGTTCAGCGGAACAGTCTGTGACACGGCCAGCGGAGAAGCGATCCCGCTTGCGGCTCTTGTCGGGGACGCGGAGACGTCTTCCGACAGTCTGCGGGAAGCGCTTTTCTCCAAGTATGGGGTCGAGGATCTGGCCGCGACCGATCCGGCGAGTTATGCGTGGACGGCGGACGCGCTCGGGGTCCGGTTCTTTTTCCACTCGGATGCAGTGTCCGCGGACAAGCAGAGGGAGCTCAATATCTTCTCTCCGCGGGCCGTTACGGTCGGCATCCCCTATTCCAACCTGTCGGGGGAAAAGGCAGCGTTCCTCTCCTCCGCGCCGGAGTCCTATATTGCCATGCTGGATCCGGGGACAGAATACGATCTGCCCTACGGCGATATGTCTGTTCTCCTGACGGAGAGAGACGGCTCGCATGTGATCCGCATCCGGGAGGACAGCGGGGCGGACAGCGAGCTGGCCATTGAATACGGCGATAACAGGTCGGATTACTACATTATCCGCGCGGAAGAAGGCTTCTACCTGTTCCGCGAACGGATCGGCAGCGAGGAAGGCTTTTTCTACGATTTCTCGAAGCCGGACGGAGGCTTCGGCAGATTCGCCTACAATATCGCCCAGTATTTTGACAGCTATCTGCGGGAGATCCAGCTGGCAGTGCCCTACAATCCCTTCTGCGTGCACATGGCCGAGATCCGGCGCTCCTTCGGGGAGAAAAGCTATGACAGCGCTTCCTTTGTCCCTCATGGGCATTATAAGTTCCCGCGCGATCCGGGGAGCAGCTATAAGCGCTTCTTCCTGACGGACGCGAGCCTGGGGATCGATACGTACAATACGGCCTGCCGCCTGCTGGAGGATTTCGCCGCAACACAGATCGACGCGGAGGGTAAAGAGGTCGGCGAGATCACCGTCCCTGCGGGAAAAGCCCTGTTTTTCGAGACTGTCACAGGCGAAGCGCCCCGCTATGATGACCCGCCCAGGCGGAGCCACCACCGCACCTTCTATTACGACTGCCGTCTGACAGACGGAACCAGGATCCGGTTTGTATCCAATACTGAATCCACCCTATCAACGGCAAAAGGGTTTTTGAACCGCTTCACAGAGCCGATCACGCTGGGCGAAGCACAGTTCCAGACAGACGCTGCGCCCGCGGAACCCTTCACCGTGCGGATCGCAGACAAGGACTACCCGCTGATTCCGGACTATTCCAGACCGGACCATTTCGGAGAAGAGATCGACTTCGGAGAAGATATCTGGTGGCTGGTCGAGGGCTACCCCGGACGGTACGTGACTACAGACACAGACAGAAAAGACATGGAGAACGGATGGTTTACACAGGAAGCACTCTCCCATCCTGAGGAATCAGCGGAACTGACCATCTCCCGGGACGGGACCGTGACCTTCGATTTCTTCGGAGAAGTCTTCGAGGGCAGACTTCCCGACAAACGCTACTACAACTGCAATGTCGAGATCCTCATGAGATCGGATCATGAAGACCGCACTTTCATGATCATCCTGCGGGAGGGCAAGAAACACACCGTCCCCACAAAGATCGAATTCTATTCCGAGGGCCTCCCCGCAACCAACGAACCGTCTAAGGTTCCGTCAATTTCCGTATATATGACGCGTGAGAACTGACGGTCTCACAGGGTCTCACAGGGGACGGTTCTCTGTGTGAGCGAGCCTTCAAATTGCCGGTAAACCCGCATATTTGCTGGCTCTCACAGAGAACCGTCCCCTGTGTGAGTCCCCCTTGTGTCAGCCTGAGGCCGCGGCGTGGGCAGCATGATGTCCAGGCGGAAGATCTCGCCCTCTGTCCGGGCGTCCATGACGCCGCCGAAGCCGTCCACGATGCGCTGCATGCTCTTCATCCCGTAGCCGTGTCCCTGTGACTTTCTCCTGCTGACCGGCAGGCCGTCCGAGAAGGAGACGCGGCCGGCGTAGTAGTTCCAGATCCGGATGGAGGCGGAGTCCCCGAAGCTGCGGATGCTGATGTCGATCAGGCGCTTCTCCGGGTCCTCGATGGCGCTCACGCTCTCGACCGCGTTGTCGATGGCGTTCTGGAAGAGGAAATACAGGCGCGTTCCGTCCAGGTCCTTGAGGCAGTCGGCATAGGCGACGCACTGCAGGGTGATCCCGTTCTGCCGGCACAGGTCGTCTGTATTGCGCAGGAGGGTGTCCAGCGTGTCGTTGCCCGTCCGCACGGTCGGGGACAGTCGATCGACCGCCTGTCGGATCTCTGTCAGGTCCGGCACGCGCGCGCCGCCCTCCTGCCCGGACTTCGCGTGTCTCTCGATGCGGTCCATCAGGTGCCGCAGGTCGTGGATCCACACCTTGATCATCCCGGCGTTCACGGTCCACTGCTCGTACTGCTTCTCCGCGTCGGCGAGGTGCTGACGGATCAGGAGCCGCTCCGTGTCGGCCTCCTGCCAGCGGGCGATCGTGAACTGGATCATGAGCGCGAAGACGCAGCAGAGGATCGCGTAGATACAGGCGGCGATCTCAAAGTAGACGTTGCCGGTGGCGCTGTCGACCACCAGGCGGTTGACGCCGATGCAGGTGAGGATGATCACGATCGCCAGGATCCGCAGCTGGATGTTGTCCGCCTTCCCGCGATTCCTGCGTCCGAAGACATAATAGATCAGAAGATAGATATAGCCGAAGACCAGGATCTCCAGCACAGCGTGCATCTCTTCGCTGTGGGCCAGGATCTTGGAGACCACCGGGATCAGCCCCAGCAGAATGGTACATTTGTTGGCGATGTGCTGCGTCGCAAAACCGGCGACACAGGCGGAGCTCACCGTGAAGACATCGTCTTCGAAGCAGCAGACGGCGGCCGCGATGCAGGCCGCCATGGCGCAGAGGAACCACAGGAACCTGGGGAATCCGGCCTGTGCCGGAATGCCCGAAACAGTGCCCACCAGAAGAACGAGCAGACCGCTTCCGGCTGCCCGCAGGATAAAATGCGGCCTTTTGACCAGGCCGCCGATAAACAGATATTCCGCGATCAGGATCTCCGCCAGGTACGCTGCCGCCTCCAGCCGCGGATATATAAAAGCGGTATCAGGCATGCCCTTCTATCCTCCGAGATACTGATTGAGCCGCGTCAGGAACTCTTTCCTCTTCGAGCGCCCGATCCGGATCCGCTCGTCCCCGACACTGATCTCATCGCCGTAGAGGCCGGTCACGTGGCGCAGGTTGACGAGCACCGAGGCGCTGCACCTGGCGAATCCCTGCCCGGCGAGCTCCGTCTCGCGCTCCTTGAGGCCGCCGTAGGCGGTGATCACTTCCTTGTCCGTATGGAACATGAGGTCATGGCCCATGACCTCGATATAACGGATCTCCGCGGAGGACACGACCCGCAGGCCGTCCCGGAGCCGGATCCGGACAGGAATGCCGCTGCGCTGCTGCAGGATCCGCAGCGCCTTGTCCAGTTTCACAGACAGGGCGCGGTAATTGACGGGCTTGATCAGGTAATCGATGGCGTCCACGTCGTAACCGCTCGGCGCGTACTGGGGCATGTTGGTGACAAAAAACAGCATGGCCATGCTGCCCTTCTCCCGCAGCGCCCGCGCCGCCTCGATCCCGTTCATCCAGCCTTCCCCCAGCTCGACGTCCATGAAGACCAGGTCATACAGCCCCTGCTCGCCCGAAAGGAAGGCCTCGGCGCGGCCGAAGCTCCGGATCTGAAAGGCGCAGTCCTTCTCGGCACCATATCTCTCCAGGCATGTCTGCAGATAGGCGGCGTACTCCGCATCGTCCTCTATGATCGCTGTCAGATACTGTCTCATAGTGCTCCTCCCATCAGATATTTATTGTAAGACCAACCGCAAATTCATGTCAATTATGCTGTCAGACCTGCGGTTTATTCCGTATCTCTTGTTCACATGCGTGCGCGCAATAAGATATAGACAGATGTTTATACCGTAATACATCCGCACGGACGGCCCTGCGGATCACAAAGGGGGTAACAATGAGAACGGTCACTCTGATCAACGACGCCTGGGTCTTCACCGGCCCCGACGGCAAGAAGCAGCCGGTGGACCTGCCGCACACCTGGAACGCCCTCGACGGCCAGGACGGCGGGAACGACTACTGGCGCGGCACCTGCCTCTACGAGAAAACATTTTCCGCACCCGCCCGCAAAGACGACGAGCAGGTCTGGCTCGAATTCCGGGGCGTCAACGCCTCCGCGAAGGTGCAGCTGAACGGCACGCTTCTCGGCACGCACGACGGCGGCTACTCCACCTTCCGCTTCGACATCACGGAGCTGCTTGCGGAGGAGAACCACCTGCAGGTCTGGGCGGACAACAGCCGCAATGACCGCGTCTATCCGCAGAAGGCCGACTTCACCTTCTACGGCGGGATCTACCGCGACGTATACCTGATCACACTGAACCGGGACCATTTTGAGATGGGCCATCTGGGAGGCCCCGGCATCAAGGTGACCGCGAAGCCCGTCGAAGGCTACCGCCGCGGCGAGGTGCGCGTGGAGACATGGATCTCCTGTCCCGACGGCGAGGGGGACGTCACTGTCCGCCTTCTGGACGCAGACGGCGCTGTTGCTGCCGAGGGGACCGGCACGGACGTGCAGCTGATCCTTCCCGACGTGCGCCTCTGGAACGGTCTCGAGGATCCCTATCTGTACACGGCCGAAGCGATCCTCCGCGTGAACGGTGAGGAAAAGGACCGCGTCACCGCCCGGTTCGGCGTCCGCGATTTCCACTATCACCCGAACACCGGCTTCTACCTGAACGGCCGCAGCTACCCGCTGCGCGGCGTCTCCCGCCACCAGGACCGCAAGGGGATCGGCAACGCGCTGACGAAGGACATGCACCGGGAGGACATGGACCTGATCTGCGAGATGGGCGTCAACACGATCCGCCTCGCGCACTACCAGCACGACCAGTATTTCTACGATCTCTGCGACGAGCGGGGCATGGTGGTCTGGGCCGAGATCCCTTACATCTCCGAGCACATGCCGAACGGCCGCGCCAACACGATCTCGCAGATGAAGGAACTGATCACCCAGAATTACAATCACCCTTCGATCGTCTGCTGGGGCATCTCGAATGAGATCACGATCTCCACGAAGGACAATGCGGACATGCTCGACAACCACCATGTCCTCAACGACCTCTGCCACGAGATGGACAGCACCCGCTTCACGACCCTCGCCTGCTACGCCATGTGCGGCCCCTTCAACAAGGTCGCCCACATCACCGACGTGGTGAGCTGGAACCTCTACCTGGGCTGGTACGTCCCCGGCTTCAAGCTCAATGACCTCTGGATGGAATTCTTCCATAAGGTCTACCCGAACAGGTGCCTCGGCTTCTCCGAGTACGGCGCGGAAGGCATGCCCAACCTGCATTCCGCCCATCCCCGCCGCGGCGACCAGACGGAGGAATATCAGGCGCTCTACCACGAATACATGCTGGACTGCTTCGAGCGCCATCCTTTCCAGTGGGCGACCCACGTCTGGAACATGTTCGACTTCGCGGCGGACGCCCGCGACCAGGGCGGCGAGCCCGGCATGAACCACAAGGGCCTCGTCACCTTCGACAGGAAGACGAAGAAGGACAGCTTCTACCTCTACAAAGCCTGGTGGAACCACAAGGAGCCCTTCGTGCACATCTGCTCGAAGCGCTTCTTCGACCGGACGGAGCGCGAGATCGAAGTGAAGATCTACTCCAACCAGAACGAGATCACGCTCTACTGCGACGGAAGCAAGGTGGGCACGCAGCACGGAAGCCACATCTTCCGCTTCAAGGTCCCGATCACCGGCCGCCACGAGCTGCGCGCCGTGAGCGGCGACTGCTCCGACACCGCGGAGTTCCGGAAGGTAGACCGCCCCAACCCCGACTACAAGCTCAAGGGGAAAAGTTCTAACAGTGCGAACTGGGTATAAACAGCGAGCCATGCGTCTGCGAAATGCCATGCTCGCATGAGCATTTCGCAGACATATGGCGAGCGTCCTCCCTGAGGATGGAGCCACGCGAGGGCACGCGAGTGCCCGAAGCGGGGTGGGAATCCGAAGGGAGGGAGCGCTGGTAAAGCCGCGAAGCGGCGACAGCGCGGAGTTTATACCCGCGCAGACAGGAGCCGCGAAGCGGCGACAGCGCGGAGTTTATACCCGCGCAACAGGAGCCGCGAAGCGGCGACAGCGCGGAGTTTATACCCGTAATAATGGCGTTCCGGCCCCCACGGGCCATCGCAGCATAAACATATCATACAGAAAGGGAGGAAATCATGAAGAAACCCAAGACCATGTTGTGGCGGATCCTCACGATCCTGTTCGCCATCCTCACGGTGGCGGCATGCGTCGGCAACCATTTTGCCAATCAGTATGCCACGACGATCAACGTAGCACTGAACACATCTTTCTCAAAGATCCAGGGTTACGACCCCGAATCCATGTACTTCACCAGCGACTTCGAGAACGAGGACGCCCGCTGGGAGTATGAGCGCGAGCTCTGCGCGCAGGTCGAGGCCGAGGGCGCGGCTCTCCTGAAGAATGACAACCAGGCCCTGCCGCTCGCGGAAGGCGCCAAGGTCTCTCTTTTTGCCAGAGGCAGCGTCGACCTGATGTACGGCGGGACCGGTTCGGGTTCCGTGGACACCAGCGCCGCCCCTTCCCTGAAGGACGCCCTGACCCAGGAAGGCATCCAGATCAACCAGGGTCTCTGGGACTGGTACGTCTCCACCGCGGACAAATACAGCCGCATGACCCCCGCTTCCATCTCCGACGCGCTGGCCGCCAACACCCAGTACGCCGTCAACGAGGCTCCGTGGGCAGAGGTTGAAGGCGCCAATGCCGCTTCCTTCGCGGAATACGGCGACGCCGCCATCGTGGTCCTCTCCCGCTCCGGCGGTGAAGGCGCGGATCTTCCGGACGGCGACGACAGCGTCTCCCTCGTGACGACCACCGAAGTCAAGAGCGCCGTGGGCGACCAGGGCACCGCCGGCCAGTCCGAGGCCAAGACCGAGGACGTCCACTACGGCATGGGCAAGGACGGCGACTACCTCGCACTGTCCCAGGAGGAGAAGGATCTCCTCGCCGGCCTGAAGGCCCTCAAGGACGAAGGCACCTTCAAGAGCATCATCGTGCTCCTGAATACCTCCAACGCCATCGAGATGGATTTCCTCAACCCCGAGATCTGCGGCACGGACTACGGCATCGATTCCTGCATGTGGATCGGCGACGTCGGCCAGACCGGCGCCATCGGCGTGGGCCGTCTCCTCTCCGGTACAGCGAACCCCTCCGGCAGCCTGGTCGACACCTACTGGTACGACAACATGAAGAACCCGGCCGTCGTGAACTTCTACACGGTCCCCTATGCCGGCTATGAGAACTACGGCCTGAACCTCGAAGGCGCGGACGTGCAGGGCATGTACAGTGTCTATCAGGAAGGCATCTACCTCGGCTACCGCTATCCTGAGACCCGTTATGAGGACGTGGTCATGAAGACCGCGAAGACGGGCGCCTTCGACTACGGCAAGACTGTCGCCTTCCCCTTCGGCTACGGCCTCAGCTACACCACCTTCGATCTCTCCGATTACACCGTGACCGAGAACGCGGACAGCTTCGACGTACAGGTCAAGGTCACCAACACCGGCGACAAGGCTGGCAAAAAGACCGTCCAGGTCTACTTCCAGTCCCCTTACACCGACTATGACAAGGCCAACGGCATCGAGAAGGCTTCCGTGGAGCTCTGCGGATTCGGCAAGACCCAGGTCCTCGAGCCCGGCGCCTCCGAGACCGTGACCGTGAACATTCCCAAGCGGGAGCTCCGCACCTACGACGCGAACGGCGCCAAGACCTATGTCGTGGACGCAGGCGACTACTACTTCACCGTGGCCATGGGCAGCCATAACGCGCTGAACAACATCCTGGCCGCCAAGGGTTACACAAAGGCTGACGGCATGGATGCCGACGGCGACAGCGCTCTCGTCTGGAAATGGACCAACGACGCCCTTGACACCACCACCTACGCCAAGTCCGAGGCGACCGGCGCGGAGATCACCAACCTCTTCGACGAGTCCGACCCCAACAAGAGCAGCCTGACACCCGGAAGCGTCACGTTCCTGAGCCGCAGCGACTGGGAAGGCACCTTCCCGACCGCCCGCGCCCAGCTGACCATGAACGACGCACTGGCAGCAGCCCTGCAGTTCACCCAGTACAATGCGGCGGACCATGCCGACACCCCTATGCCGACCCTGAAGAGCGGCGGTACCATGTCCATCTCCGAGATGATCGGCGCTGACTACGACGATCCCCGCTGGGAGCAGCTGCTCGACCAGCTGACCTTTGACGAGATGGTGAATACCATCACCCTCGGTTTCCACAACACCGCGGCCTGCGAGAGCGTCTCCAAGGCTGCCACCAAGGACGAAAACGGCCCGCAGGGCCTGACCGCCTCCCTCGTCGGCGGCAAGTCGGCCATGTGCTACACCTCCGAGGACGTCATGGCTGCGACCATGAACCTGGAGCTCATGGAGGATGTGGGACGCTGCATCGGCAATGACTGCCTGGATATGGGCTACTCGGGTCTCTACGGCCCCGGCATCAACATGCACCGCACCCCTTACAGCGGCCGCAACTTCGAGTACTACTCCGAGGATCCCTTCGTGGCCGGCGCGATCTGCACCGCCGAGACCAAGGGCATCCAGTCCAAGGGCGTGTACGTCTACCTCAAGCACGTGGCCCTGAACGATTCCGAGACCTCCCGCCGCGGCGTCAACACCTGGCTCAACGAGCAGACCGCCCGTGAGCTCTATCTGGAAGTCGCGGACCGCGCCATCATCGACGGCGGCGCCTGGTGCGTCATGAGCGGCTTCAACCGCTGGGGTGCCCAGTGGTCCGGCGAGAACTACAACCTGCAGACCGCCTACCTGCGCGGCGAGTGCGGCATGCGCGGCATGTCCATCACCGACTTCTCCGGTCTCTCCAACTACATGGATGTCGCGGACGGCCTGATCGCCGGCTCCGACATCTGGGACAGCCCGATGCCCATGATCCACACGGCGATCGCCGGCAGCTACGCCACCGATCCTTACATGGTCACCGAGATGCGTGAAGCGATGCACAACATCCTCTACACCGTCGTGAACTCCAACGCCATGAACGGCTGGAACGCGGATACCCGCATCGTCCCCAACACCCCCTGGTGGCAGACAGCGATCTACGCGCTGATCGGCTGCTGCGGCCTGCTGACCGTCCTGAGCGCGGTCATGCTCTTCAAGGGTAAGAAGGCGCAGAAGGAGATGCAGGGCTGATCCTCACCGGTCCCCTCTGCTCCTCACAACATCTGCAGTAGTACGTAAAAATGCGGCGGATGGAGCCGTAGTGCTCCACCCGCCGTTTTCCCAAGAAAGGCAGCTACCCATGAACGAACATGCACAGGCAGACGCCGGCACCCAGCTCAACCGCGCCAAGCCTTACCAGCTGGCCCTGTTCCCCATGAACAACGGCGCCACCAATGTCTATTACGTACTGATCCTCACCTATATCGCCACCTTCGGCAACACGGTGCTGGGGATCGCGACGGTCTTCGCCTCCTTCATGGTCACCGGCATGCGCGTCTTCGACGCCATCACCGATCCCATCATCGGCGCCCTGATGGACAAGACCAACGGCCGCTTCGGCAAGTTCCGCCCCTTCATGGTCATCGGCAGCGTCATCATGGCGCTCTCCGTGATCGCGCTCTATATTTTCACCCCTTTTGTCCCCGCGAGCATGATGGGGCTGCGCTACGGTCTCTTCATCCTCCTCTACGCGGTCTGGGTCATCGGCTACACCTTCCAGACCTCCGTTACAAGAGCCGCCCAGGCGGTCCTCACCAATGATCCCAAGCAGCGCCCGCTCTTCACGATCTTCAACACCATCGGCTCCCTCGCCGGCATGGGCGTCATGCAGTTCATCGGCCCCATCCTGGCCAGGGACAGCATCTTCGGCGACTACAACCGCAGCTGGTTCGCGGCGATCACCCCCATCGGCATCGCCATCTCCGTCTTCCTGACCATCCTCGCCATCATCGGCATCTGGGAGAAAGACCAGCCCAAATATTTCGGCATCGGCGGCGACAAGCAGGAGAAAGTCAAGGTCTCCGAGTACCTCCAGATCATCGGCGCCAACAAGCCCCTGCAGCGGCTCATGATCGCGGGCGGCGCCTGCAAGCTCGCGCTCTCCATCGCCACCAACATCACCGTCCTGATCATGCTCTACTCCTGCATGATGGGCAACTACGACGGCCTCTACATGCCCATGATGGTCCTGGGCTACGTCTTCGCCGTTCCCTTCTTCGCCCTCACTGTCCGGACCTCCCAGAAGAAAGGCCAGAAGGCTTCCCTGATGCGCTACGTGGCAGTCGCCTTCGTCTGCTACATCGGCGTCCTGGTCCTGCTCCTTCTCTGGAACCCGAACAACGGCATGCACCTGCAGATCCTCAAGGACGGACACCTGGCACTCAACCTCTACACGATCCTGTTCATCCTCTGCTTCGGCATCGGCTACGGCGCCTACTACGCCACCGCGGACATGCCGATCCCGATGGTGGCCGACTGTGCGGACTATGAGACCTACCGGTCCGGCAAGTTCATCCCCGGCATCATGGGCACCCTCTTCTCCCTGGTGGACAAGCTGGTGTCCTCCCTCTCCGCCACCATCGTGGGCGTGGCCGTGACCATCATCGG
>DGGX01000078.1 GCA_002392385.1 Lachnospiraceae bacterium UBA3863 | reverse complement strand
GAGATCCACATCGGCATCAACGACCTCAGCCTCGGATACGGCCGGGACTTCATGTTCCAGCTCCTGGCGGACGGGACGGTGGAGAGACTGTGCCTGCGGCTCAGGGACACCGGGATCCCCTACGGATTCGGCGGCGTCGCGGCGGTGGGGACCGGGACCCTGCCCGCGGAAGCGATCCTGCGGGAGCACTACCGGCTGGGCTCCTCCATGGTCATCCTGTCGCGCTCCTTCTGCCGGACAGATCCGGATACGGATCCCGACCAGATCCGGGACAGGTTCGAGACAGGCGTGCGGGTCATCCGGGCATTCGAGAAGGAGATCGAGGCCCACAGCCTGTATTTTGAGAACAATCGCCGGGAGGTCATGAGATTGACGGAGGAGATCGCCGGGAAGATCCGACAGGCCCGGCAGAAGAAATGATCACATTTATAACCGTCCTGCGGGCGCTTGCCGCCTGCTTCATCACAAACGCGCACTACACGGGCATTTATCCTACCGATCTGATCGCCAACGGCGGTCTGGTCGGTGATGTGCTCTTTTTTGCCATATCCGGGTATTGTCTGTATAATGTAAAAACCGAACTCAGCCTGCAGGGCTTTGTCCGGTGGTATGTCCGCCGCCTGAGACGGGTCTACCCTCCGGTCATCATCGCCACGGCGGTGATCCTGGCCCTGGGCGCCTATGACTTTTCGCGGCATACACTCTTCGGCTGGTTCATCTACCCGACAGACTACCATTTCGCGGCTTCCATCGTGGTGCTGTATATCCCCTACTTCTTCATCATGAAGATCCCTTTTTTCAGGGACCATCTGGCGGAGGTCATGGAGGGGATCTTCGCGGTCTGGCTGCTGGTCTACCTGCTGGCCTATGACAGGAGCTTCTACCACATCGACAGGGTCAGAGAGCCCATGATCCGGTTTCTCTTCATGGAGAGCATGCTGCTGGGCGCCTGGTTCCGGAAGAACGACGGGCGGCTGCGGGGACATTTTCACCCGGGCTATGCGGCAGCGACTTTGGTGTCCCTGGGCGTATATTTTGTCAGCAAGATCCTCTTCTCGAGAAGGGCGGCGCTCAGTCAGCTTCAGTTCCTCAACCAGATCGCCATCCTGGTCGTGCTCTTCTGCCTCTTCCGCCTGTTTGACGGGCTGGATCCGGTGCTTGAGAGGATGCCCCGGAAGCTGTGGGCAGTCGTCCGGCTGATCGCTGACCATACGCTGGAGATCTATGTCGTACAGTATGTGATCATTGACCGGATCCGGGAGATGGGCCTCTGGTTCCCTCTGAACTGGATCCTTATCACCGCCTGTATTCTGGCAGCGGCCATCGTCCTTCACAGGGTCTGCGAAGGGCTGCACAGACTGGCGGACAGCGTGAGCGGGAGTGCGGGATGAGATTGCTGATCACCGGCGCCTGGGGACAGGCGGCACAGTATATACCTGAGATCGAGGAAATGGGACACGAGGTCTCCTTCCTGCAGTTTGAGAAGGATCCCCTTCCCTGCCCGGCGGACTGGCCGGAAGGGATCATCGGCAACGGGATCTTCCTCTCGCATCCGGCAGAGGCGTTTACAAGCCTCCGCTATCTGCAGCTGACCTCCGCCGGCTATGACCGGGTCCCCATGGACCTGATGGCCGCGCGCGGGGTGGAGGTCCGCAATGCCCGCGGGGTCTACAGCATCCCCATGGCGGAGTTCGCGGCGGCCGGGGTCCTGAGCCTCTATAAAGAGATGGATTACTTCCGGGACAACCAGAGACAGCACCGGTGGAACAAACACCGCGGCCTCCGGGAACTGCAGGGGAGTCATGTGGTGATCCTGGGCTGCGGGAGCGTCGGCACGGAGTGCGCCGCCCGTTTCCGGGCCTTCGGCTGTCAGATCACGGGCATTGATCTCTTCCCCCGGCAGGATCCCCTGTATGACCGGATGGAAGGACTCGGCGGCCTGGACGGGGCGGTCAGGGAGGCGGACGTGCTGATCCTGACACTGCCGCTGACAGAGGAGACGAGAGGCCTGATGGACAGCCGCCGGCTGAGAAGCCTGAAGGAGGACGCCGTGGTCGTCAATATCGCCCGCGGAGGCCTCCTGGATATGGAGACGCTGGCACAGCTGCTGGCGGAAGGCAGGCTGGGCGGCGCCGTACTGGATGTTTTTGAAGAGGAGCCCCTGGATCCGGACAGCCCCCTGTGGGATCTGCCCCGGCTTATCGTGACGCCGCATAACAGCTTCGTCGGTCAGGGGAACGGCAGCCGTCTCTCCTCGGTGATCCTGCGGAACCTGCAGGCATATAGAGGAGACGGGGCAGCCCGGACAGAGTGAGGACAGCAGACATGAGAATATTGGTCGTTTCTGCCAAGAACAAAACGGTTTTCAATTTCCGCGGAGACCTGATCCGGGATATGGTCAGCCGCGGCTGTGAGGTGTATGTGACGGGACCCAACCGGGATTTCGTGGAGGATATCCTGGCCCTGGGCGTCACCCGCTTCATCGAGATCCCCCTGGTCAAGGACAACACCAGCGTGACAGGGGACCTGCACTACTATCAGGCACTGAAAAAAGTGATCCGTCAGGTATCGCCGGACCTGGTTTTCGGGTATAATATCAAACCGGTCATTTATGGCAGCATGGCAGCCGGCGCCTGCGGCGTGAAGAGGGTCTGCGCCATGGTGACGGGACTCGGAAGGGTCTACGGCGGCAGGAGCCTGAAGACGCGGGGCATCCGATTCATCACGGACAGGCTCTACAGACGGGCTTTTGCCATCTGCGACCGGGTGATCTTCCAGAACGGCGACGATGTGCGGGAGATGACAGAGAACGGATGTCTCCCCCCGGGCAAGGCGGTCATCGTAGGCGGCTCGGGGGTCAACATGGACCGCTTCAGCCGGGCCCCGATGCCGGAGGCGCCAGTTTTTCTCATGGTGAGCCGGATCATCCGGGAGAAGGGCGTCATGGAATACTGCGCGGCGGCCAGGGAGCTGAAGAAGGCACATCCGGAGGCCAGATGCCTCCTTCTGGGAGGCTTCGATTCTTCGATCGGGGCCCTGCAGCCGGAGGATCTCAGTCCTTATATCGAGGACGGCAGCATCGAGCTGTGTCCGGAGGTCAAGGATCCTGTCAGCTACTACCATAAGGCCTCCGTATTTGTCCTTCCTTCTTATTATCGGGAAGGACTGCCCAGAACCATTCTGGAGGCCATGTCCTGCGGGAGGCCGGTCATCACCACCGACTGGACCGGCTGCAGGGAGGCCGTGGAGGACGGCATCAACGGATATCTGGTCCCGGTCAGGGACAGCGGCTCGCTGGAGAAGAGAATGGCGGACCTCTGCGACATGGACCGGGCACAGGAAATGGGAAACGAGGCTCTTCGCATCTGCAGCAAGAAGTACGAGGTTAGCATCATCAACCGTCAGATGAGAGAAGCCCTGGGCTATTGATAGCCGGAATCCCACGGCAGGCGGGACGGGGAGTTTCAGACGTGATCAGTATTATAGTTCCTTTCTTCAACGAAGAGACGACCCTGGAAAGATGTGTGAACAGTATCCGGGAGCAGACCTGCGGAGATCTGGAGATCCTGCTGATCGATGACGGGTCCACGGACGGGAGCGGCCGTATCGCGGACACATATACGGACAGGGATGACAGGATCCGTGTATTTCATAAGGAAAACGGGGGCCTGTCATCAGCCAGAAACTATGCCCTGGATTATGTTTCGGGGGACTGGATCGCCTTTGTGGACGCGGACGACCATCTGGAGCCCGCGGCCCTTGAGACGGCTGTCGGACATGCCCTGCGGGAGCGGGCGGATATCTGCGTCTTCGGGAGAAGGACCGAGACGCCGGACACGGCCTGGGATACACGTCCCGCGGAGGCGTGCACGGTGATCGGTCCGGAGGAGGCCCTCAGGCGGCTGTTGGTGACGCAGGAGCTGCGGTTCGCCGCCTGGGACAAGGTGTACCGGAGAGCCATATTTGAAGGCCTCCGCTTCCCCGAGGGCTATAACTACGAGGACAGGCAGACGATCCACAAGGCCCTGCTCAGGGCCGGGCGGATCGTACTGATCCCGGATATCCTCTATCACTATGTGCAGTACAGCGAGAGCATCGTGCACGACGACTCGCTGAAGAACCGGCTGGACCACTGGACAGCCAGCCTGGGCCTGTATGAGATGTTCGGAGACCGGGAGGACCTGCGGGGAGGCTGTCTGCGCCTGTGCGCCTTTTCGATCTACAGAGCCTGGGGGGCTCTGGCGGAGGCGGGGGAGCAGGAACGCGCCCGGGGAGAGACAAGGATCCGGGAGATCATGGATTTTGCCGGGGCGCACTACAGCGAGATCCTGCGGGAGAAGCTGTGCAAGCCCCATACCACTGCAGCCGTGCTGCTGGTCGCGGCTTTCGGGACGGCGGCGGCGCCGCTGGTCCGGACAATGATCCGTATACATCGGAAGGAGTATCGGATCCGGCAGAAACGTTACAGTCGGACTTTCAGTAAGTGATCCTTGAGGATCAGGGAGCTGTGGATGTCAGAGAATACTATCCGGGACAATGAACAGAAGGATATGAAGGCGGCAGGCGCGAGGGCCGGGTTCTTCCGCAGGATCAGGCACTGGCAGGGGATCGCCCTGATCCTGGTCCTCTACGATGTCGTCATGGTGAACATGGCCTATTTTCTGGCCCTCTGGTTCCGTTTCGACTGTCAGTTCACGCGGATCTACCGTGAGTATCTGGAGGGCTGGTTCGGGTTCGCCCCGATCTATGCCGTCTTCTGCCTGGTGGTCTTCCGCTTCCTGCGGCTCTATAACAGTGTCTGGCGCTATGCCAGCTACGCGGAGCTGGTGAACGTGCTTCTGTCCTCCGCCATTACCGCGGTCTTTCACACGGTGGCGATCACGGTGCTCTTCCTGCGCATGCCTGTTTCTTATTACATCATGGGTCCCCTGATTCAGTTCGTTTTTGTGGTGGGCATCCGTTTCTCCTACAGATTCCTTATACTGATGCGGGAGCGCCGGAAGGGAGAGCAGGTGAGCCGGGTCATGCTGATCGGCGCAGGCAGTGCCGGCCGTCTGATCCTGCAGGACCTGCAGCACGCCTCCGAGGTCAGGGACAAGGTCTGCTGCATCATCGACGATGATCCCAACAAGTGGGGCCGTGTCATGGACGGCGTCCCCATCGTGGGCAGCCGGGACACGATCCTGGAGAATGTGAAAAAATACCGGATCCGCAAGATCTACATGGCCATCCCCAGCGCCACGGCCCAGCAGAGGCGGGATATCCTCAATATCTGCAAGGAGACGGACTGCGAGC
>DGGX01000187.1 GCA_002392385.1 Lachnospiraceae bacterium UBA3863 | reverse complement strand
CACAGAAAAGACCCCGCGGACTGGCGCATAGGTCTTATGATGATGGAGCTGTCCGGGGAGTATCCCGCCGGCAGCGCCGCCAGATGGAGCTTCCTGCGCCGCCTCTACAGGGCGGGCAGCCGGAGCCGGATCCTGTATCTGGAGGCCTGGGAGGTGCTGTCCCACCTGCCGGAGCTGGCCGGACGCGTGGAGGAGGCCGGCAGGCCCAGAACAGAAGGAGACCCCTTCACCCTCAAGGTGCTCCGTTACGGGACATCCCGGGGAATGCTGACGCCCGCGCTGGCGGAGCGCATACTGGTCATGGCGGAGAGAAGCCGCAGCTTCTCCCCGGACCTGGCATGGCTCCTCCGCACCGCCTGGGAACAGCCTTCCCTTTCCGAATATAAGGACAGGATCCTGCAGACCCTCTGCAGCATGCTGATCCGGGGAGAGAACACAGACTCTGCCTGGAACGGATGGTATGCCAGAGGCATCGCCCAGGGGCTGCGCCTGTCCAGACTGAGCGACTGCTACGTGCGGTCTCTGCCGGAGGATTACAGCGGCGAGATCCCCGAAGCGGTCCTTAAAGACCTGCCCTCCATGGGGGCCCTGTCCTACAGGACCCGGGCCATCCTCTTCAGGTCCCTCTATAACCAGCGGGAAGCCCTTCCCGCCCTGTGGGAAACCGGCAGGGAGGAGGCGGCGGAGTTCACCCGCAGGGAGCTTCTGGCCGGTCATATCAATGAGGACCTGGCCCGGCTCTACAGCGCCTGCCTCAGGGACGAGGAGTTCCGGCAGCTGACCTGGGAGAGATTCTCCGACACGGAGAGGACCAGGCTGGTGGAGGCCTCCTGCACGCGGCAGGTGCGCACCACCCGCATATATATGCTGAAGGTCATCCTTCTTTACACATCCCATGCCGCCCAGGAGGAGAGAAGACTGGATAACGGCACGGCCAGACTGCCTGTGTACGGCACCCACAACCGGCTCTTCTTCGAGGATGCCGCGGGGCACCGCTATGCCATCAGTGTCCCCTATACGCTGGATGCCATGATGGAAGAGGCGGACGACCGGAGCGCCGCGGAGACGGAGCTCCCTCTCTGCCTGCTCTGCAGGAGCGGCGTGGAGGAGCCGGAATTCTCCGTCACCGCCGCCAACGCCGGGACCTGCTCCAGGCTCCTGGACCTGGACGAGAGAAAAGGCCGCCAGCTGGCGCCGGCCGCGGACCGCAGGCTCCGCACGGGTCTGCTGCGCTTCTATGAGGAAGAGGGACGGACAGAGGAGGCGGCGGAGCTCCTGCACAGGACCGACCCCGTGGAATTGACGGGGGCGGAGAGAGCGGACGCCGTCCGCATCCTGGCCGCCACCGACCCGTCGGCAGCCATGGACTGGATGCTGGACTTCGGAGACAGCGGCGTCGATCCCGGTGCTGTCCTGGCGGCCGCCTGCGCGGCGCCCCAGGCCCTCTATGAGGAACCGGCCCCCAGAATGCTGTGGCGGGCGGTCAATGACCCCCGGGCCGACGCGGACAGCCCTGACCGCGACGCGGCGCTGAGCCTTCTGTGCGGGTGCCTGGACGGCACATCGGAAGAGCTGGACAGGCTGCGGAGCCTGTGCGGGGAGAGATCCCTGGAGACCGGCGATCTGACGGTCCGGCTCCTGAAACAGATGCTTTTCACCGGCGAGACCATCCCCGGCCAGGCGGACCTTCTGGATCTGCTCAGGGAGGAAGGCCTGGACCGGCAGGATCCGCGCCTCTTCGAGGCGGGGGTCAGCGCCTACTGCCACCGTGTCTTCTCGGAGGAGAAGAGAACGGATCCCCGCATCGCCGCCTGTCTTCTGGACAGGGTCCGGGCGGGGGACAAGCTGCCCAATATCTGCCTGCTGGCCCTGCTGCGCGACTGCGCGGAGGAGGGCGGCAGCCATGAGAGCGAGAACCGGCCGATCGTGCGGCAGATGCTGACAGAGCTCCTGCAGCAGGATATCCTATTCCCCTTCTTCCGCCATTTCTCCGGCATGAACAGCCGGCTGGACCTCTACGCGGGGGAGACGGTGGCCGAGTACTGCGACCGCTCGGGCAGAAGCGATGCCAGGATCAGGATCCACTACGCCCTGGAACAGGGCGGCAGGCGGGACGTTTTTGCCACCCGGGAGATGAAGAGGGTCTATGACAGCTTCTATGTGAGCGCCTTCCTCCTCTTCTACGGGGAGCAGATCCATTATTTCATCACGGACGATGAGGCGGGCCGCAACATCGTGGAGAGCGGCACCCTGGAGCGGGATCTCCGGATCCGGGCGGACCGGCAGGAGCGCTTCGGCCGGATCGACGCCCTGTCCCGGGCCGCTGCCCGCGGGGAGCGCCGGGAGGCACTGGCGGAGATCGAGGACTATGAACGGACGGACATCCTGGTCAGACGGATCTTCCATGAGGAGAGCTGAGACCCGGAGGACGCGGGTGATAATTGCGGAGGCTTAAGGCGTGTTATTCGACAGACTGCCGGACAAAAAGTATATGGTCGGGATCGATCTGCAGGAGCAGTTCTGCCAGATCTCTTACCTCAACGGCAGAAAAGCGCGTGTGGACCAGGACCCGGTGACCTTCTCCCAGGTCTCGGGCAAGGCGGTCTTCAACATTCCGCTGGCCCTCTGCCGCGAGCCGGACTCGGGCAGCTGGAGCTTCGGCCAGGAAGCCCTGGAGAGAGCCAGACAGGGCGGCTTCCTTCTGACAGACCTCCTGGCCCTGGCCCGCAGGGAAGAACCGGTCGCCGTGGGACGGGAGGAGTTCCTGCCGGAAGGACTCCTGGCCCTCTACCTGCGCAGGTGCCTGTCCATCCTGGAGATGGAGGTGCCGGCGGAGGAGACGGAGTGCATCATCTTCACGGCGCCCTGCATGGACAGGGAGACGGTCCGGATCATGCAGCGGGTCATGGAAAGACTGCAGCCCGGCGTGCGGGAGGTGGCCTTTGAGGATCATCAGCGGTCCTTCTACCAGTACCTGCTGATGCAGAACGAGCAGCAGAGAAAAGACGGCACCCTTCTGTGCGAACTGTCGGAGGAGGGGGCCCTGCATCTGCTGCGCCTGCGCTTCAACCCCGGCACAAGGCCGGTGGTCTGCATACCGGAGGAGAAGGACCTTCAGCTGGAGGCGGACACAGCAGCCCTGCGGGACGAGGAACTGGCCGGTATTCTGGAGGAGGAGCTGGCGGCGGAGGACGTGGGCTGCATCTACCTGATCGGGGAGGGATTCTCCGGGGACAGGATGCCCATGACCCAGGAGCTGGCTGCTTCCGGCCGGCGGGCCTTCCTGGGCAACAACCTCTACAGCAAGGGAGCGGCTTACGGCGCCCTCTTCAGGGTCCATCCGCCGGAGGCGGCCGGGCGTTATTTCCTTTTAGAGAAGGACATGCTGCGGTCGAACCTGGGGATCCGGGCGGAGAGAGCCGGCAGGCCGGGCTATCACGCCCTTCTGGACGCGGGGCGCCTCTGGTATGAGGTGGACGTGACGGAAGACCTGCTCTTGGCGGACAACCGGTCCCTGACATTGGAGAGGACCCCCATGACCGGCGAGAGTCCGGAGGAGCTGGAGGTGGCCCTGGAGAACATGCCCGCAAGAGACCCGCTGACCACCAGGGTCCGCATCCACATGACCATGCGGGGACCGGACAGGCTCTTCCTGCAGATCGAGGACCTGGGATTCGGGGAGATCAGCCCTTCCGGCGGACTGCGCTGGGAGCAGGAGCTGGTGATCTGACAGGCAACCGGAGCCGGGAAGAACCGGAAGGCGTTTTCGGAGGAGAGAAATGAGCGGAAGAGTTCTGCTGCCCATCGGGCGGATAGCCCGCGAGCCCTACAGGGTGGCTCTCATAGACAGAAATGTGTACAGCGCGGAGGAACTCTGCTGTACCATCGGTCAGTGCGCTTCTTTTCTCGACGACAGGCTCAGGGACGAGGGACTTCTGCGGTGGCTGGACGAGGAGCTGGGGCTCAGGGACCTGGCCAGACAGCTCAGACCTTTATTGAAGAACAAGGGAGGCCTGGCGGATTTCGCCGGTGTGATCCTCCTCTACACAGGCTACCACACCCAGCCCCAGATCGACCGGATTCTGCAGAAGATCCGCGAGAGCCACGGCATGGAGCCCTTTGAGCGGCAGGTGGCCGAGGCCAGGTTCAGCGCCGGGAGCGGCCGGATCGGCCAGGCTCAGGAGCAGCTGGATACGGTCCTTGAGAACCTGCCCGCCCCGGAGAAGGAGCTGCGGGCCAGGATCTGGAAGGAGAAGGGCGTCCTCTATACCGACATCTTCCGCTTCGAGAATGCGGCGGTATGTTTTGGCAAGGCCTGGAAGCTGGTGCAGAATCCCCAGTACGGCCGCTTCTACCTGACCTGCCTGAAGCTGACCGTCGCCCCGGAGGAGCTGCAGGCCTTCCTGGCCCAGAACCGGGATCTGCAGGCTCTCATGCAGCACGTGGACGCGGACCTGGAGGAGGCGGAGCACATCTACGCCGCCGGACCCAGGGGACGGCAGGTCCGCCGTATGGCCAAGGCTCTCCAGGACGGCAGGCAGAAGAGCTTCGACCGGCTTCTGGAGGAGCATGTAAAGCAGCTCAAGGACACCTACCGGCAGTCGAGGGCCGGCATAGACTGAAGAAATATTCCTTAACGCATTCTGTTCCGCCGCTACTTGACGCGGGAAGGATTGTGTTTATACTGTAAGGGTCCGGTCAGGTACGTGCGGAATGTGCCCGGCCGGGAACAGAGGGACAGGCAGAGGCTGGGCGGGCGCTTAAGGGCCCGGGAAAGGCGGAACATGAGCAAGGACAGATATGTGAGCCCGCTCTCAGAGCGTTACGCGAGCAGGGAGATGCAGTATATCTTCTCCCCGGACAAGAAATTCAGGACCTGGCGCAGACTCTGGATCGCTCTGGCGGAGATCGAGCAGGAGCTGGGCCTTCCCATCACGGACGAACAGATCGCGGAACTCAGGGCCCACGCCGAGGATATCAATTATGAAGAGGCTGAGGCGCGGGAACGGGTGGTCCGCCACGATGTCATGAGCCATGTCTATGCCTATGGCCTGCAGTGTCCCAAGGCCCGCGGGATCATCCATCTGGGCGCCACCAGCTGCTA
>DGGX01000030.1:6525-7066 GCA_002392385.1 Lachnospiraceae bacterium UBA3863 | reverse complement strand
GTCTACCGCGGCGAGCGCGCCCAGAAGGGCCGTTTCAGAGAATTCTATCAGGCCGACATCGATATCATCGGCGACGGCTCCCTGAACATCGTGAACGACGCGGAGATCCCCAGCATCATCGTGGACGTGATGCAGTCCCTGGGTATCGAGGATTTCACCATCCGGATCAACAACCGCAAGGTGCTGAACGGCCTGTTCGGCGTGTTCGGGATCGCGAATGACCGCGCGGCGGATGTCCTGCGCGTCATCGACAAGGTCGACAAGATCGGCGTGGACAATGTCAAGAAGGAGCTGACGGCCTGTGAGCCGGAAGGGGAAGCCCTGGCCATGGATCCGCAGACGGCCGACAGGCTCCTGGAGGTCCTGACCAATAAGGGCACCAACGAGGAGATCCTCGCCCTGCTGGACCAGTACCGCGGCCAGAATGAGACCCTGGACACCGGCATCGACGAGCTCAGGCAGGTGCTCTATTATCTCGGCGGTTTCGGCGTGGCACAGGACAAGTATCGTCTGGACCTGACCATCGCCCGCGGCCTGGACT
>DGGX01000030.1:1908-6478 GCA_002392385.1 Lachnospiraceae bacterium UBA3863 | reverse complement strand
GGCCTGGACTACTACACCGGCACGGTCTACGAGACCACGGTCACCAAGCACCCCGAGATCGGCAGCGTCTGCAGCGGCGGCCGCTACGACAACCTGGCCGGCTATTACACCAGCAAACACCTGCCGGGCGTGGGCATCTCCATCGGCCTGACCAGACTCTTCTATATCCTGAGCGAGCAGAAGTACCTGAATCTCGCCAAGAGCGCTCCCGCGGACGTGCTCATCATCCCCATGACGGACGATTATTCCGAAGCCGTGCAGGTGAGCGCCCAGCTGCGCAGGGCCGGCCTCAGCGCCCAGATCTATTTTGAGAAGAAGAAGTTCAAGCAGCGGATCGCCTACGCGGACAAGCTGGGCATTCCCTACTGCATCTTCCTGGGCGAGGACGAGATCGCCCAGAAGAAGGTGGCCCTGAAGGACATGACCTCCGGCAGCCAGGAGACCCTCACTGCCCAGGAGGCGGCCCGGATCATTCTCGCCCGCAGGCAGGCCCTCGCTTCGGAGAGAAGCGTGAAGATGTAATAATTAAATATTTTTCCGCGCAATAAATACCTTCTTTTCAGTGTTATATTTACAGAAAGTCTTTCTGCCGGAACACACAGCGCAGGGGAGCCGTCAGGCTCCCCTGCTTTACTGCACAGGAAAGGAGGCAGTAACTATGAAACGATTCTATAAAAGGCTCCTGACAGCCGCACTGTCCATCGGTCTGGTCCTGACCATGAGCGTCAGCGTGCCGGCCGCCGCTGCCGTCACAGAGGACGAGGCCGTCGCCGCCGCCCTGGCGGATGCCGGCCTGAACGAAGAGAGCGTGTCCGGGCTCCAGTCGGAGCGGGACGGGAAATGCTACGAGATCGAGTTCGCTGACGCGAAGACCGGCGACCGATATGAGTATGAGATCTACGCTTCTTCGGGTACAATAAAAGAAGCAGAGGTTGAGTATGCCCACAGGCGCAATACATCCAGAAAGAAGATCACCAGGACCGAAGCGCTGAAGATCGCCTCCAAGGCTTCCGGGGTCAGCCTGTCCACTGTGAAAAAAGGAAGCTGTAAGTATAAAAAGGACGACGGCGAATGGATCTACAAGATCAGATTTACCAGCGGCAGCTACAGGTATGAGTACGAGATCCTTGCCCCCACCGGGCAGATCATCGAATATTCCAGAACACGCAGAAAATAGGGCACGCCGCGGCCATGCGGGGCACTGCTCCTCTGAGAGCGGTTCCCCGCGGCCGCCGGCCGCTTCCCGAAAGGAGCTGAGACCGGCCCATGAGTTATCCCGCACTTGACGAGCAATGGATCCCGCGAATCGCCCAGGGCGACGGAGAGGCCTTCCGCAAGGTCTATGAGGCGACCATCTCCGTGGTCTATGGCTTCACGCTGTCCATTCTGCGGAACAGGGAGGACGCGGAGGACGCCACCCACGACACCTATCTGCGCATTCACCGCAGCGCGGGCGATTACCGGCCCATGGGCAGGCCTCTCGCCTGGATCCTGACCATAGCCCGCAATGTATGTTTCAATCTTATGAGAAGCAGGCCCCGCCTGGTCGCCCTGGACCAGGTCCCGGAGAGCGGGGACAGGGGGACGGGCCCCGGAACGGCGGACGACGTCCAGACCCGTCTGCTGCTGGACGCGGCCATCCGTCTTCTGGACGAGACAGAGTGCCAGATCATCCTCCTGCATGCCCTTTCAGGGTGGAAACACAGAGAGACAGCGGAGTTTCTTGGTCTGCCCCTGTCCACCGTGCTGTCGAAATACCGGCGCGGTATAGAAAAAATGAGGCGCGTACTCGAAGAGAATGAGAGGGATGCGTGATGAACAGAACAGAAGAATATCGGGACCTGAAAATAGAAGAGGCGCTGAGGGAAGAGATCGAAGCCGCAAGACCGGATATGCTGGATCAGCTCATGAAGGAATGCGGGTTCCCGGAGGCGGGAAGTGCGGAGATAGAAAAGACAGAAATTGAAATGACAGAAGGTGAGATGGCCGGAAGTGAGAAGGCCGGAAACTCTTCTCCGCGTTTCTCGCGCGCCCGAATCTATACCTTTCTGACCAGAGCGGCAGCGGCGGTCCTGTGTCTTGTCATTGCCGCAGGATCCTATGGCCTCGGGATGCGCCGGGGCGCTACAGGCGCGGCCAGAGCAGAAGACCCGGCGGACAGTGCCGTCCTCCCCGCGGAGCCGGCCGAAACGGCTGCCGTCGTCAGTATTGATATCAACCCCTCCGTGGAGCTTACGGTGGACGCTTCGGAGCGTGTCATCGCCTGCAGAGGTGTGAATGAGGACGGCGTGGATATCCTGCATGGCCTGGATCTTACAGGAACGGACCTGCATGTGGCCGCCTATGCCATCGTCGGCGCCATCGTCACGGAAGGCTATCTGACGGATGATACAAATTCCCTGCTGGTCTCGGTCATCGCCCGGGACGACGCGGCAGGCCGGGCCCTTGAAGAGAAGCTGTCCGGTGAGCTCCACACTTTTCTCCGGAAGGCGCCAGTCCAGGCGGCTGTCTTCGGTCAGCATGCTGCCGACGATGAGGAGGTGGAACGATTCGCCAGGGACAACGGCATCTCCTACGGCAGGGCTTTTTTGATCCGGACCCTGCTCGCCCGCAGCCCGCGGATGACAGAGGCCTCCCTGCTCGCCCTTTCCACCCAGGAACTCCTGGTCTTATGGGAAAAGGGCGGGCGGACGGACAGCGCGCCGGATGCCCTGACCGGCGAGGATCCCGCCGACGGCATGGACAAGGTCTTCGGGACCGTCAGTACCAGCGGCCTGATCCCGGAGGAGGAGGCCCTTGCCGCCGCCCTGGCCGCTGCCGGCGTGGAGGCCGCCGCGGCTGAGAACGTCCGTGTGGAATTCGACTGCGAGGACGGCGTCCTCGTCTATGAAGTGGAGTTCAGCGCCGCGGATATCGCCTATGAGATCGACGTCAACGCCCGTACAGGCGAGATCGTCAGAAGAGAGCAGGAGAACCGGGCGGATGAAGAGGCGGATGACCGCGATGACGATATCGACGATGATGATCAAGACAATGACATCGACGACGATGACGATGACCGCGACGATGATCACGATGACGATGATGACCGGGATGACGACTGACGGAGAGAAGGCGCAGGGTCAGGGCCCGGCCGGTCATCTCTTGAGGTACACGTATCTGCCGTTGACCTCCAACGAGGGGATCATGCGGCTGAGGTAGACGGAGAAACGGGTGACGCCGCTCTTCTGGACGGTGGCCTCCAGATTGGGATTGACCGTCTCCAGTTCCTTTTTGAGGACGCTGATGTACATGCTGTCCGTGCCCTTCTGGCTGAAGATCTGGCGGATCTGCTTCTCGATCTCGGCGTCCGGGGAGCTCTTGAGGGAGACCCAGACGGCGCTGTCGCGGTTCTCCACGGTCAGGGAGGGGAGATCCTTGAGAAACTCGGAGAGCTTGCTGTAGTGGTAATTGCGGATGTCGAAATCCGGGAAGATCTTGACCAGCCGCGATCCGATCTCGCCGAGGCCAGTCTCCTTGCCCTCCGCGGAGTTGTCGGTGATCATCTTGACGATGGCGTTCTCGATATCCTCCTCGGAGGTGAGGCCTTCCGCCTCCTCGGTCTCCTTGAGGTCCGTGTCGCGCACGGTGGTATCGCGGGTCGTATCCCGGAGGGCGGAGGCATAGGAGGACACGGCGCCGCCCAGAAGGGACGCCGCGGGGACGGCGGGAGAGACGGCGGCCTTCTTCCGGGCCCGGTTCTTGCGGGCGGCGGTGAGGCTTCCCTCCTCGTTCTCCAGGATATCCAGGAAGATGAAGCGTTCACAGGATACGCGGAAGGACTCGGGGGTCTTTTTCTCCCCCATGCCGATGACCACCTTGCCGGCTTCGCGCAGGCGGGTGGCCAGTTTGTTGAAATCACCGTCGCTGGAGACGATACAGAAGCCCTGCACATCCCCGGTGTAGAGAATGTCCATGGCATCGATGATCAGACCGATGTCGGAGGCATTTTTGCCCGGGGTATTGTTGGGCTGCATGACAGGCGTCAGGGAATAGCGGGAGGCACAGGCCAGCCATGAGTGGAGCCTGTCCTGGGACCAGTCGCCGTACATGCGGCGCATGGTGATCTTGCCGTATTTGGACAATTCGCTGAGAATGCCGGCAATATAGCGGGCACTGACATTGTCCGCGTCGATGAGCATCGCGATATTGATATCTTCCATAGAGGTTTACCGTTTTTATACTTTCCAACTGGTGGTTCGGGTTGTATGATAGGGAGAGACTGCCGCGGCAGGAACTGTCCGGTTCCGCGCCGGGATCCGCCGCCGGGCAGGAGACTTCTCCGTTCCAATTATAGAAGGAAAAACGGAGAAAGTACACGAAAATATCAGAGTGCGGCGCGGCCGCGGCCGTCCGACACAGAACAGAGAGAACAGAAGGAGAGATACACAGAGATGGCAGAGAAGAAACAGAACATTCCGCCCAAGCCCAAGAATCCGCCCAAAAACGGGGCCGAGACCATGCGGATCGAGGCCAACAAGGACAGTCATGTCAAGCGCGTGATCGCCGTCGTCAGCGGCAAGGGCGGCGT
>DGGX01000030.1:0-1868 GCA_002392385.1 Lachnospiraceae bacterium UBA3863 | reverse complement strand
GGCAAGGGCGGCGTCGGCAAGAGCAGCGTGACCGCCATGGCGGCCGTGTGGGCCCGCAGGAACGGCTATGAGACAGCGATCATGGACGCGGATATCACCGGACCCAGCATGCCCCGCATGTTCGGACTGGGCTACGCCGATCTGGTCGCCACGGAGGAATGTCTGTATCCGGCAGCTACCGTGACCGGCATCAAGGTCATGTCCATGAACCTGCTCACCAAGCAGGAGGATGCGCCGGTGATCTGGCGGAGTCCTGTGATCACAGGCGCCCTCAAGCAGTTCTGGACCGACGTGAACTGGGGCAATGTCGACTATATGTTCATCGACATGCCGCCCGGCACAGGCGATGTGCCGCTGACCGTCTTCCAGTCCCTGCCCGTGGACGGCATCCTGATCGTGGCCACACCGCAGGATCTGGTGGGCATGATCGTCCGCAAGGCCCTGGGCATGGCCAGAATGATGAATGTCCCGATCCTGGGCATCATCGAGAATATGAGCTACGTCGTCTGCCCCTGCTGCGGAGAGCAGATCCGGATGTTCGGCAACAGCCACGTGGACGAGACCGCGGACAAGTTCGGCATCCCGGTGGTGGCCAGGATCCCCGTGGATCCCGCCCAGACGGCTGCCTGCGACGCGGGCCGCGCGGAATACATGGAGATCACCTGCCTGGAGGGACTGAGGGATGTCCTTCCCCCCATCGAGTGACAGCCGGAACAGAGTTCCGACTGACAGACGTCTGACAGACAGAAATAAAAACCCGGTACGGCGCGCCTGCTGACAGAGGCTGACCGTGCCGGACAGATCCGGCTGCTGTGTCCCGGTTCAGGAATGAGGGCGGCGTCAAGTCGTCCGGCCTGCATTCAGAGCGAAATCATAGAGGAAAAGGTTGATATGCAAGGCCGCCGGGACTGCAGCAGTTTTATAAGTTCTATGACCGTAGATCCTGCCCTCAGGCGTCATAAGCCGTGGCGCAGGATTCCTCATAATAGGTGTCCATTTCCTTCAGGATCCCGGCATATGTGTCTCTGACGGAGTCACAGGCGGGCCGGCCGATCACCAGAATGGAAGGGAGACTGTCTCCCATAGCATATTTGCACACGAAAGCGGCGGCTCTGACGGGGTCGCCGTTCTGCTTGTGGTTGTTTTCGTTCAGATAGGCCACCATGTTGTGGGCGGGGGTCCCGTCGTAGGCCGCCATGGGAGCGGCGGGCAGCTTCATGGAGCTGGGATCCCGGAAATCTGTGCGGAAGGGCCCGGGGCAGACGGCGCAGACGCCGATGCCGAAGGGGGCCAGCTCCGCCCGCAGCCCCTGGGACAGACCCACCACGGCGAACTTGACGGCATTATAGGCGGTGTTGCCGGGACCGGCGACCAGACCGGCCTGGGAGGAGACATTCAGGATCCTGCCGGACCCCTGCGCCCGCATGGAGGGAAGCACGGCCTTCGTGACCTCGATCAGACCATAATAATCCGTGGCGAAGAGCACCTGCAGCTCCTCAGCGGTGATCTCCTCCATGGCCCCGTTCATGCCAAAGCCCGCATTGTTGATAAGAATATCGATCCGTCCGAACCGGTCCAGAGCCAGCCGCACCCCCTCCTTCACGGCCTCCGGATCCGTCACGTCCATCCGGACCGCCAGCACATTTTCCTGCTGATAGAAGGGATCCTCAGGGATCCGCCGCATGGCGCATACGACACGCCCGCCCAGACGGACCGCCTCCTCCGCAAAAGCTCTTCCCAGCCCCCTGTTCGCACCGGTGATCATCCATACTGTCTGTGTCATGCCGACTCCTTTCTGCTGTGGACAAACATATCTAAACTGATTATAGCACACATAGGGCTCGGCTCACACAGGGGACGGTTCCAAT
>DGGX01000192.1 GCA_002392385.1 Lachnospiraceae bacterium UBA3863 | reverse complement strand
CATGCTCATGTGCGGACGCTCGTCAAGGTCTCATAGTTGCCTGCTCATGCAAGCATGGCAGTCAACTATGAGACTTTTCCTCGCTGTTTTTACATGTATCCTCCCCTGTCAACTGTGAAGACCTGGCCGTTGACGTCTCTGGCCATGTCGGAGAGGAGGTAGACGGCGGCGTAGGCGACTTGTTTGAGGTCTACGGGGACGGCGCGGTTGGTTCTGGCTTTCATGATGTCGATCATGCTGCCGTTGACGACGGGGATCCTGCCGGAGGCCTGGACCTTCTCGCCTGCGTCATAGAGGTGGGAGGCGCTGGAGGTGGCGTTGGCGCCGGAGGCGCTGGGGAAGGAGCCGGGGTTGAGGAGGTTGCAGCGGACGCCGGTGGCGACGCAGCGCATGGCCATCTGGCGGGTGAGGCCCCAGGCGGCGTATTTGGCGGCGCAGTAGGCGGCATCGCAGATGGGTCTGCCGATGTTGTTGGAGCCGATGTTGAGGATGCAGCCCTCATCTCTCTCGAGGAAGTGGCGGAGAGCCTCGCGGTTGTACCACATGAGGCCCTTGACGTCGGAGTCGATGATCTCATTGATATCGATGTCCTCCTCGGCCTCGAGGGAAACGTTCTTGCCGGTGCGGGAGGCGTTGGTGACGAGGCCGTCGACCTTGCCGAATTTAGTGATGGATTCGGAGAAAACGCGCTTGGCGTCGTCCAGGCTGGCCATGTCGGCGACGATGGGGTAGGTGACGCCGCCGGTCTCCGCCGTGACTTCCTCGGCGGCTTCTTTGAGCCTGGCCTCATTGCGTCCGGTCATGACGACTGTGGCGCCCGCGCGGGCGAATTCTGTCGCGAACACCTTGCCCAGGCCGCCGCTGGCACCGAGCAGGACGATGACCTTGCCGTTCAGCATTTTTCCGTTTGCGAGATCCATAAGTTGCCTCCTTTCGGGTTGTTCATATTAGTTTGGGGGGGTAAATGTTTGACAGGTTTATTATTGACTTTTATTATAGAGACATAGAAATGCTATGTCTAATTACTATTGATCATTGCTAATCATTCATAGATTGAATTACAGAACAGGGGCGAAAAAGGGGGAACAGGATGGACATCAGGCAGCTTCGCTATTTTCTGAAGGTCGCGGAGGAGCGGAATATCACGGTGGCGGCGCGGGCACTGCACGTGTCTCAGCCGACGCTGTCCCGGGAGATCCAGAACCTGGAGAAGGAGTATGGGCGGCAGCTGTTCATCCGGAGGAGCCGCAGCGTGGAATTGACGGATTATGGGATCCTCCTGCGGCGGCGGGCCAAGGAGCTCGTCAATATGGCGGACCAGCTGGACAAGGAGATGCTGTCGGTTGGCCGGGACGTGGTGCAGGGGCAGGTGGTCCTGAGCTGCGGGGAGTTTGAATCCTTCTCTCTCCTGGCGCGGGCGGCGCAGCGTCTGCAGCAGGTCCAGCCGGGGATCTCCTTCGATATCCACAGCTCCGACGGGGACGTGGCGGAGGAGAGGCTGGAGAAGGGGAGCAGTGATTTTGCCCTGCTGCTGCAGTCCCGGGGCCTGAACCACATGAACACGCTGGCCCTGCCGCCGGGGGAGATCTGGGGCATCTATGCCAGGAAGGATTTTCCGATCGCTTCTCTGGAGAGCGTGACGCCGGAGATCGTGCGGGAGCTGCCCCTCATCATCACCCACCGGCCGGGTCTGGTGTCTCTGTTCGGGCAATGGGTGGGCGTCGATCCGGACAGGCTCAACGTGGTCGCCACCTTCAACCTGATCTACAACGCCCGGCTCATGATGGAGGCTGGGATGGGGTGCATTTTCGGCGTGAACGGGCTCATGCCTGTGGGACCGGAGGATAACGCGGTCTTCCTGCCCCTGGACCCTGTCATGCGGGACCAGACCTGTCTGGTCTGGAGAAAAGACCGGACCATGTCACCGGCCGCCGCTCTCTTTCTGGAAGAGGTGGAGAAGGTCGTCCGGGAGACGGCAGAAATCGGATAGAGATCGGACAGAAAACGAAAAAAGGGACTGCAGCACAAAAGCACAGGGCTTTCGCTGCAGTCCCCTCTCTGTCTGCGGGAACTGATTATTCTTCGAAAAGGACAGTGGAGAAGTATCTCTCCGCTGTGTCGGGCAGGACGGTGACGACGGTCCTGCCGGGGCCCAGCTTCTCCGCCAGCTTGAGGGCGGCGGCCACGTTGGTGCCGCTGGAGATGCCGCACATGATGCCCTCCAGGCGGGCCAGGTCGCGGGCGGTCTCAATGGCCTCCTCGTCGGTGACGATGTAGATCTCGTTGTAGATGTTCTGGTTGAGGATGGGCGGGATGATGCCGTCGCCGATACCCATCTGCAGGTGGGTGCCGATGTTGCCGCCGGACAGGATGGCCGCGTTCTCGGGCTCCACCGCCCAGATTTCGATGTCGGGATTCATGGCCCGGAGGGTCTCGCCGATGCCCGTGATGGTCCCGCCGGTGCCGATACCGGAGCAGAAGCCGTGGATGGGGCCCGCCACCTGCTCGAGGATCTCCAGCGCGGTGTGGTTGCGGTGGGTCTGCAGGTTGTCGGGATTGGCGAACTGCTGGGGGACAAAAACGCGCGGATCCTCTCTCTGCATCTGCAGGGCGGTCTCCAGACATTCGGCGATGCACTTGCCGATGTCGCCGTCGTCGTGCTTGAGCATGACCTCCGCCCCGTAGTGGCGGACCAGCTTGCGCCGCTCCTCGCTGACGCTGTCGGGCATGATAATGATGGTCCTGTAGCCGCGGACGGCGCCGACCAGGGCCAGGCCGATCCCCTGGTTGCCGCTGGTGGGCTCGACGATAATGGTGTCCTTGTTGATACGGCCGGCCTTCTCGGCCTGCAGGATCATGTTATAGGCGGTGCGGGTCTTGATGCTGCCGCCCACGTTGAGACCCTCGAACTTGACGAGGACCTCGGCGCTGCCGGGGCGGACCATTCTGTTCAGGCGGATGATGGGGGTGTGGCCGAGAGCTTCGAGGACGTTGTTGCAGATCATGGGGAAAATCTCCTGTGATGCGATGCAATCGCAATTGTTATACTATAATAGATAAAACGGAATTGTCCGGACGGACGTTCATTATCATATCACAGGACTCAGCAAAAGTGTAGTAAAAGAAACAGGAGCGGATATGCCATTTCGAATCATACGCGAGGACCTCACCCGCATCAAAGCGGATGCCATCGTCAACACCGCCAACCCGGAGCCGGTCATCGGGAGCGGCACGGACCATGCGGTCTATCAGGCTGCCGGTGCGGAAGCCCTGCTTGCGGACCGGAAAAAGATCGGGCCCATTCACCCGGGAGAGGTGGCGGCGACCGGCGCCCATGCCCTGCATGCCCGCTACATCCTCCACACGGTCGGACCGGACTGGCGCCGGGAGGAACCGGGCCGCGCCTCCATGCTCCTGGCTTCCTGCTACCGCAAGTCCCTCTTGCTGGCGCAGCAGCTGGGGTGTGAGAGCATTGCTTTTCCGTTGATTTCCGCGGGCAATTACGGCTATCCCCGGGAGCAGGCGCTGCAGATCGCGCTGGACACGATCCGCACCTTCCTGCAGGACGCGGACATGGACGTCACGCTGGCGGTCTACGACAGGAACTCCTACGCCCTCTCCACCGCCCTGACCGACCACGTCGACGCCTACATCGACGAGCGCTACATCGAAGAGAAGACCGGCGCGTCCCAGGCCTTCCGCCGTCGCCGCCGCTTCGAGGAGTATTCTGTCGGCGCCGCGCCCGCCGCGCCGGGGAACCTGTATCACGCCCGGGAAGACTATGAAGACGCGGAGATGGCACTGTTCCCGCCGGAGGACCTGGAAAGCACTGCGGAGGCGGGCCCGGAAAACCCGGCACCGGCAAATGCAGCGCCTGCCGCGCCCGTCTCCCACGATGCGCATATCTCACCCGCCGCGGGGCGTCCCCCGGAGACGTCCCGGCGGGAGCAGGCGGCGCGCCCCTTCGCGGCGCCGGGGGCGCCTGCACATTCGGCGGCACCGGGAACTCCCGCGCGTCCGTCGGCGCAGCGGCCGGCCTTCCTGCGCGGACGGAAGCTGAAGGACCTCCTCGGCCGGAAGCAGGAGACTTTCCAGCAGCAGCTCCTGCGCCTGATCGACGAGAAGGGCTACACGGATGTGGAGGTCTATAAGCGGGCCAACGTGGACCGGAAGCTTTTCTCCAAGATCAGGAGCAACCCGGACTATAAGCCCCAGAAGAGGACCGCGGTGGCCCTGGCCATGGGCCTGCGCCTGAATCTGGACGAGACCACGGATCTGCTGCGCCTGGCCGGCCTGGCGCTGTCGCCGGCCAGCCTTATGGACGTCATCGTCACCTATTGTATCGAAAACCGCATTTATGATCTTTTCGAGGTCAATGCCCTGCTCTTTGATTATGACCAGCCCCTGCTGGGCTGAGCAGCCGGCCCGGAAAGGAGACAGAATGTTCAACTACGAAGGCACCTTATACAGGCCGCCCAGCGAGGCCCGGAGCCTTATCATCCAGATCACCATCGGCTGCGCCCACAACACCTGCACCTTCTGCAACATGTACAAGGCCAAGACCTTCCGCATCCGCACGGAGGAGGAGATCCTGGCGGAGCTGGAGGCCGTTGCGGCCTCCCCTTACCGGGATTATTTCCGGCGGGTCTTCTTCGCGGACGGGGACGCCCTCTGCGTGCCGACAGACCGGCTTCTGCGCCTGCTGGCGGCTGTCCGGGAGCTCCTGCCCGCCGTGGAGCGGGTCTCCGCCTACGCCACGGCCGCAGATGTCCTGCGCAAGTCGCCGGAGGACCTGGCCGCACTCCGGGCAGCCGGCCTGCAGCTGTTCTACATGGGGGCGGAGTCCGGGGACGCGGAGATCCTCCGGCAGATCCACAAGGGCTGTACCCCGGAGGACTATGTGGCCGCCGCGGACAGACTCCATGCGGCCGGCATCGGCAACAGCGTGACCCTGATCTCCGGCCTGGGCGGCCGGGCCGCCCTGGAGCGCCACGCCCTGGCCTGCGCCGAGCTGATCACTGCCATGAAGCCGGAATATTGCTCCTTCCTGACCCTCCGCCTCTACAAGGGGACGCCCATGTACGACGACCTGGTATCAGGCCGCTTCGAGCGCATCACCGACCGGGAGGTGCTGGAGGAGATGATCCTCTTCCTCGAACACGTGGATGCGGAGGGGACCGTTTTCCGGTCCAATCACGCCTCCAACTACCTGCCCCTGGCCGGCACCCTGAACGGGGACATCCCGTCCCTTCTGTCAGCCATCCGCTACGCCCAGGTACACGGCTTCCGCCGCGGATTCCGGGAGTACGGGGACCTGTGAGGACAGGAAATCGACAGAGGATTCCTGGATTTCTGCCAGATATGCCGGGGCTGCCGGATATGCCGGGGCTGCCAGATATGCCGGGGCCGCCAGATATGCCGGGGCTGCCAGATATGCCGGGGCTGTCAGATATGCCGGTGGAGGACCTTGTTAACGAGGCTGCGGTAAGCCGTTAAGCGGGTTTTTCATTTTGCGGCTTACGGCGCTTGGGCAGGAGTAAGCCGTGGAAGCTGATATCACATTTGCGGCTTACCACTGCACCAAGCGCCTGATATGTCGCCCTCTGGGCGACCTTTTTTTGTGTGGGAAGATATATGCTCAGATCATCAAAGAAAGGTACCGCCGTCATCCGGCGGAGAAGGAGGGACTGAGATGGCAGAGAAGAGAAATGATCTTACCGAGATCGTCATGATCCTGGACAGGAGTGGGTCCATGAGTGGGCTGGAGCGTGACACTATCGGCGGCTTCAACAGCATGCTGGACAGGCAGAAGAAGGAAGAAGGAGAGGCGTACGTCAGTGTCGTCCTCTTCGATGACCGGCAGGAGGTCCTCTATGACCGCTGCCCGATCCAGAAGGTGCCGCCGATGACCGACAAGGAGTACTACGTGCGGGGCGCCACCGCGCTGCTGGATGCCGTCGGCGGCGCCATCCGGCACATTGACACCATCCACCGCTACGCGCGGCCGGAGGACGTGCCTGCCAAGACCCTTTTCATCATCACCACGGACGGCATGGAGAATGCCAGCCGGCACTTCACGGGGCCGGAGGTGCGCGGCATGATCGAGCGCCACAAGGAGGCCGACCACTGGGAATTCCTCTTCCTGGGCGCCAACATGGATGCCGCAGAGACTGCCTCCCGGATGGGCATCGACCGCCACCACGCCGCCACCTTCCACAACGACAGCTGCGGCCAGAGCCTCAACTACCGGGCCATGAGCGACGCCGTCAGCCGCGCCCGCTGCGCCCCTTCCGCCGCCGCCATGCAGGAGGATTTCAAGGAGGGCAGCTTCTTCGACCAGGTCCGCGAGGATTACGCCCGACGCAAGTGACCAGGCAGGGGACGCCGCGCAGAGAATGGTTCTCTGCGCGGTGTGTTACTTATGGACCACGGCAGGTCACCCCACTTGCGTGCAGGATGATTCATGGGATGAATACCGGTACCGGCAGGCCAACCCGTCTGCCTTCCAGAGATGATTTGGGATGAGGGTTTACCCGGTAGATCAACCCACTTGCGTGCAGGATGATTCATGGGATGAATACCGGTACCGGCAGGTCAACCCGTCTGCCTTCCAGAGATGCTTTGGGATGAGGGTTTACCCGGTAGATCAACCCACCTGCGTGCAGGATGATTCATGGGATGAATACCGGTACCGGCAGGTCAACCAATCCGCCTTCCAGAGATGATTTGGGATGAGGGTTTACCCGGCAGCAGATCAACCCACCTGCGTGCAGGATGATTCATGGGATGAATACCAGTACCGGCAGGTCAACCCGTCTGCGTGCAGAGAGCTGCATGGGATGAATACCGGTCGCAGCAGGTCAACCCATCTGTGTAGAGAGAGCCTTTTGGGATGGTTTTCAGTCCTGTATAGTCACCCCGCTCAGTTGTAGAAACCCTTCTGGGATGAAAGCCACCGTGCCAGTCACTCCAGATCTGTCTCTGGCCGTAAAGGGGCTCACACAGGCTCACACAGGGGACGGTTCCTTGTGTGAATGGCGGGGTTAAACGGCAAAAAAGCCAGAATTATAGCGGGTCGCACAGAGAACCGTCCCCTGTGCGACCCCCCTGTGCGACCCTTCCCTGTGCGACCGTCCCCTGTGCGACCCTTTGCGGTCTTATTTCCACACATCCGTATTATCCAGCCCGATGTTGTTCTCGTGGAATACCGGATCGATATCGCGGGCTTTCTGGTCCTCGTAGTCCTTCAGGCAGCGGATGGCGATGCGGGAGAGAAGGAGAATGGCGATGATGTTGACCACGGCCTCGAAGCCCATGGTGATGTCGGCCAGGCTCCAGGCCACGTCCATGTTGGTCAGGGCGCCGGCCATGACCATGAAGGCGGCGGCCACGCGGAAGATGGTCAGGAAGAGTCTGTTCTGGCTGATGAAGAGGATGTTGGCCTCCGCGTAGAAGTAGTTGCCGACGATGGAGGTGAAGGCGAACATGCAGACAGCTACGGTGATCACGTGGATGGCCCAGGGGCCGAACTGGGCGGCGACGCTCTGCTGCAGGAGCGGGATACCGTCGAGGGTGCTGTCGGTCTTGTAGACACCGGTGAGAAGGAGGATGAAGACGGTGGCGGAGCAGATCATCAGGGTATCGATGTAGACGGAGATGACCTGGGCCAGGCCCTGCTTGGCGGGGTGGGAGACTTCCGCGGAAGCGGAGGCGTTGGGGGCGGAGCCCATGCCGGCCTCGTTGGAGAAGAGGCCGCGCTTGATGCCCAGCACCATGCAGGAGCCTGTGAAACCGCCGAAGATGGCGCGGAGATCGAAGGCGTCCTTCATGACGGCGGCCAGCACCGCGGGGATCTCACCGATGTTGAGGATTATGATCAGAATGCCCATCACGATATACATGACCGACATGACGGGGACCAGGACAGAGGAGAGCCAGCCGATCTTGTCCGAACCGGCGAAAAAGAGATACAGCGAGGACATGAAGAGGAGGCAGCCGATGACCAGGGGCACCGGAGAGCTGTGCAGGTTGGGGAAATAGTACTCCATGGTCGAGACGATGTTATAGGCCTGGAGACCGTTGAAGCCGAAGGCGAAGGTGGCGATCAGGGAGATGGCAAAAATAACGCCCAGCCAGCGGGCGCCGAGAGCCCGCTCGATATAATAGGCGGGGCCGCCCTTGTAGGAGCCGTCCTCCTCCTGGACCTTGTAGATCTGGGCCAGGGTACTCTCTATGAAGGCGGAGGCTGCCCCCAGGACCGCCATGAGCCACATCCAGAAGGCCGCGCCGGGGCCGCCCGCCACGATGGCGGTGGCGACGCCGGCCATGTTGCCGGTGCCGACACGGGAAGCCGTGGCGACCATCAGGGCCTGGAAGGAGGACATGTGGTGGGAGTCGGTCTTTTTTTCAAACATACAGGCGATGCAGTCCCCCAGCAGTCGGAGCTGCACGAACCGGGTGCGGATGGTGAAGTAGATACCCGCTCCTGCGAGCATATAGATGAGACACCAGGTGTAGAGAATATCGTCGAATTTCTTGAGCAGTTCGGCGAAGGTCATAAGGCCCCCTTTCTGAGACGGCGTCCGGAAATGTCTGTATAACGCGGACAAATGTACGCGACAGATGCAGTATACAGGAAGCCGGGCCTTTTTTCCAGCACAAAGAAGAAGGGACTGTTTAAGAATAAATAAGGATAAAAAACGGCCCCATCCTTGACTTGGTGTGCGGGATGAGGATACTATGGTGCAGCCGGATCTTCTGATCGTCTGTGATTATGAGGATCCCGATATGCGCGGGATCGAAGGGGCACCGGACCTGATATTTCTCCGTGACAGAAAGCGGGCCGGACGCACATGGGTGGTAACAAATGGAAAGATTGAAGTCAGTCAGGATCGCGGGGTTTCCTCTGCCGCTGTATCTGGGGGTCCTCGTGATCCTGTTCGTGTGTATGCATCTGGACTGTGTGCCGGATGGCATGGTGGGAGGATTCTTCCTGCTGATCGTGATCGGGGAAGGACTGAATACGCTTGGAAAGACGCTGCCGGTGGTGCGGACCTACCTGGGCGGCTCTGTGGCCTGTATCCTGGGCGGAGCGGCAATCGCGGCGCTCGGGCTGATCCCGGAAGGAGCCATGCGGACGGCGGACGCCTTCGTGAACGAGCAGGGCTTCCTGGTCTTCTATATCGCGGCACTGATCTGCGGGAGTCTCTTCAATATTGACCGCGACCTGCTGCTGCGGGCGACGGTGCGGATCCTGCCGACAGCGCTTCTGGGACTCGTGGCGGGCTGCACGGTGGTGGGCCTGCTGTCCATGGTGATGGGCTATTCCTTCCTGGAAGGGATCCTGATGATCGCGATCCCCATGACCAGCGGCGGGATGACGGCCGGAGCCGTGCCGCTGTCCTCCATTTATGCGGAGGTCCTGGGACAGGACGCCGGCGTGATCCTGACAAGGATCGCCCCGGCGACGGTGCTTGGGAATGTGATTGCCATCGTTTTCGCGGCGCTGGCCAACAGGTTCGGCAAGGAGAACCAGGACCGGTTCCCCGGACTCACCGGGAACGGCCGTCTCCTCAATGACGGGAGAAAAGTAGAAAAGATTCCCCCGGCAGCCCCCACCCTGACATCCCTGGGGACCGGCCTCCTTGTCTCCCTGGCCTTCTACCAGACGGGCGAGCTCCTGCACACCTTCATCGCGGTGGTTCCCACTTATGCCTGGATGATCATCCTGGCCATCGTGGCCAAGACCTTCCGGATCCTGCCTGAGGAGCTGGAAGCGGGCGCCAGGGCCTGGGGCGATCTGGCCATCCGCGTCTGGACCGCCGCTGCCCTGACCGGTATCGGCATCACCCTGATCGACCTGCAGACCATCCTGTCCGGCATGACCCTTTTCTACTTCCTGACCGTCGTAGCGGGCGTCCTGGCCATCACCCTGACCGCAGCGCTCGTGGGTTGGAAGCTCATGGGTTTCTATCCCCTGGAATCCGCCATCGCGGCGGGCATGTGCACCACCAACATGGGCGGCTCCGGCAACGTCGCCGTCCTCAGCAGCGCGGGGCGCATGGAGCTGCTGCCTTTTGCCCAGATCGTGACAAGATCCTGCGGCGCCCTGATGCTGACCCTGGGCGGGATACTGATCCACCTGCTGGCGTGAGCGCGGGCCCGGCAGCCGCCGGAAGATCAGCAGCGACAGCAGCACCCCGACAAAAGGCGAGACCGCCGCAGGAACTGGCTGCCTATTTCAAAAGAGTGATACAGTAACAAATTTATACCACCGGTTTACTGACAATTTCCCCGACTTATGCTATAGTGTCTTCAGAAAAAAAGGGCAGACCCTGCCCGGAAAGGAAAAAGGTTCGATGATCAGACTGCATTCATTCAATTTCATGATTCTTCCGTATGATCTCAATGACCCGCGCAAAGAAAGTGCGGGAGCAGTTTTGCTGTGCAGACATGGGATGAACAGGCAGGCAGACAGCCTTGTGATCGGACCGGCGCCTTACCGGGGGTATTAAAGAAGACCCGCCGGAGGCGGGTCCTTTCATAGAGGAATTATCAGGCGCCGTTCGTCTCGTGGAGACGGGCGGCGCCTCTTGTTTTGCGTGTTTGCGGCCCGGACAAAACCGCACTCATACAAGGAGGAATCATCATGTTCGAGATCAGAGGAAAGAAGAACACCGCCATCTGCTACGCGGTCGTCGTCGAGGAGGAGGCGATCGGGCAGATCCGGCGTATGTGCGACTACGATCTGGCGGAGGGAAGCCGGATCCGCATCATGCCCGACGTGCACGCCGGAAAGGGGTGCACCATCGGGACAACCATGACCATCGTCGACAAGGCGGTCCCCAACGTCGTCGGCGTCGACATCGGCTGCGGCATGTACACCGTGCCGCTGGGACGGGAGGAGATCGACCTGGAGAGGGTCGACGAGGCCGCCCACTACATCCCTTCCGGCATGCATACCTGGGAGGGAAGACGCGAGAAGTTCGATCTGGAGGCCCTGCGCTGTTACCGCGACCTGCAGCGGACGACCCGTCTGCAGCAGAGCCTGGGGACCCTGGGCGGCGGCAACCATTTCATCGAGATCGACCGGGCGGCGGACGGCATGCACTATCTGGTGATCCACAGCGGCAGCCGCAATCTGGGCAAGCAGGTCGCCGAGATCTACCAGCGCCTGGCCGTGGACCTGCACAAGGGCAAGGAGGAGTATTTCCGCCAGCGGGACGAAATCATCCGCACCTACAAGGAGCAGGGGAGAAGGCAGGAGATCCAGGCGGCCCTGAAGGCCATCGACTGGAGACAGCACGAGCTGGCGGTGCCGGAGGATCTGTGCTGGCTGTACGGCACCTACCTGGAGGACTACCTGCATGACGTGGAGATCTGCCAGGCTTTCGCCCGGAGGAACCGGGAGCTGATGGCGGAGATCCTGCTGGACCGCGCCGGTCTGGCTGACCGGGCCGCGCAGGCTGCCGCGGAGGCGGGGCCTGCCTTCCACACCATTCACAACTACATCGACACCCAGGAGCGCATCCTGCGCAAGGGCGCCATCGCGGCCCACAAGGGCGAGAAGGTCCTGATCCCCATCAACATGCGGGACGGGAGCGTTCTGGCCGTGGGCAGGGGGAACCCGGAGTGGAACTACTCCGCGCCTCACGGCGCCGGCCGCGTGATGTCCCGCACCGCCGCGAAGAACACCCTGTCCATGGACGCGTACCGCGAGGCTATGGCGGGCATCTACACCACCTCCGTCAACGAGCGGACGCTGGACGAGGCGCCGATGGCCTACAAGTCCCTGGATGCCATCATCGACGTGATCGGCGAGAGCGTCGACATCCTGGAGGTCCTGAGACCCATCTATAACTTCAAGGCATCCGACTGAATCCCCCCGGATGGTCGGATGCCCTCTGAAAGGAGGGAAAAGCATGATACAGTACCACATCCAATATCCGACCATCAACATGGACCTGACCGGCCGCAATATCGCGCAGCTGCGCAGGGAGGCCGGCCTGAGCATCCACGACCTGCAGGAGATCTTCGGATTCACCACTCCGCAGGCGATCTACAAGTGGCAGAGGGGCGCCACCCTGCCCACCGTCGACAACCTGGTCGTCCTGGCCCTGGTCTTCGGCGTCCCGATCGACAGCATCCTGGTCGTGGACAGCGAGCGGGAGGCGCTGCCGGCGCAGGGCTGTGCGGCGGCCATGCAGGCCCGGTGAGCGGCGGAGGCCTGTACACGGCCGTTTATCCCCATGACGGAGAAGAATAAACGAAATATCGTTTAATCATTTGTGTAAACCTGTTCCCATCTCCCATCAAATATAGGGTATAATGCTTTACATAACGCCATATATTATGGGAGGAGATATTGAACATCATACTGGAGCAGATCGAATATGCGCAGCGGCAGTGGGGTGACCGGCCGGCGGTCTACGACGGGAAGACCCGCCTGACATACCGGGAACTGGCCGAGGCTGCGCAGCGTGCCGGTGCTGCCCTGTGCGGGCAGATCCGCCGGGGAGAACCTGTGGCAGTGCTGGCGGAGAAGAGCAGTGCGGTACTCACCTGCATGTACGGAGTCGTATATGCGGGTGGGTTTTATGTACCCATCAACCCGGAACAGCCGCCGGAAAGGGTCCGAAAGATCCTGGAAGTCCTGGAGGCCCGGATGGTCCTGACGGACACGGAAGGGGTGCCGCGGCTGCAGGCCGCGGGCTATGAGGGCAGGATCCTGGACGTGGAGGAGACCGCGGGTCTGGGAGGGACCTCCGCTGACCGGGAGATCCCGGCGGAGGCCCGGCAGAAGCTGGCGGAGATCCGGGCAGAAATGCGCGGAGAGGACCCGCTCTACGGGATCTTCACCTCCGGTTCCACCGGCACACCCAAGGGCATCGTGGTCAGCCACCGGTCTGTGATCGATTTCATCGGACATTTTACGGAGATCTTCGGGATCACGCAGGAGGATGTGATGGGCAACCAGGCACCCTTTGATTTCGACGTCTCCGTCAAGGACCTCTACAGCGCCCTCTTCACGGGCGCGGAGGCGGTCCTGATCCCCAGGGCATATTTCAGCACGCCGCCGCGGCTTCTGGACTATCTGTGCGACAGCGGCGTCACGGTCCTTGTCTGGGCTGTGTCGGCCCTCTGCCTGGTCTCCGGGCTCAAGGGCCTGCGCTACCGGGTGCCGGACAAGGTCCGCCTGGTCATGTTCAGCGGCGAGGTGATGCCCATCAGGCACCTGACCATGTGGCAGGACGCCCTGCCGGAGGCGGAATTCGTCAATCTGTACGGCCCCTCGGAGATCACCTGCAACTGCACCTTTTTCAGGATCAGCCGGCGGTACGGCAAGACAGAGAAGATCCCCATCGGAGGCCCTTTCCCCGGCAGACAGATCTTCCTGGCGGACCCGGAGGCACCGGTCCCGGCGGACGGCAGCGTCTATACGCCCTCCCTGATCCGGCAGGCCGGCGTCAACGGCGAGCTCTGCGTGGCGGGGGAGTCCCTGGCCATCGGCTATTACCGGGATCCGGCGCAGACAGCCGCGCGGTTCGTACACTGGAGGATGGAGGACGGCAGCGTACAGCGGGTCTACAGGACCGGCGACCTGGCCCTTATGGGAGAGGACGGCGAGCTGTATTTTGCCGGCCGGAGCGACTTCCAGATCAAGCACATGGGGCACCGCATCGAGCTGGAGGAGATCGAGACCAACCTGATGGCCCTCGACGCCGTACAGCGGGCGGTCTGCCTCTTCGATACCAACAAGAACCGTCTGCTCTCCTGGTATACGGGAGACGCGGAGCCCCAGGAGATCCGGAGCCTTCTCAAGGAGCGGGTCCCCGCTTACATGATCCCGTCCAGGATCGTGCGCATCGACGAGATGCCCCTGAACAAAAACGGCAAGATCGACCGGGCGCATTTCCGGGAACTGGCGGGCATATGACCGGAGGAGGGACAGAATGACAGACCTTTCATTGATCCGGGAGGCGGCCGGCCGCTGGGGCACACCGCTATATATCTTTGACCTGGACTGCGTGCACGACAGGGTGCGGCGGTTCCGGGAAGGCCTGCGGGCGGGTGTCCGCGAGACCTTCGGGGAGGGAGGTCCTGAGATCTCCCTGACCTATTCCATGAAGACCAATCCCTTCCTGACCCGGGCCATGGCGGACTGGACCGACCGTGTCGAAGTCTGTTCCATGGGAGAGTTCCGGATCTGCAGGGATCTGCGTATACCGCCCGAGAAGCTCTTTATCTCCGGGGTACTCAAGATCCGGGCGGATCTGGAGGAGATCCTGGACTACGGGACGGACAGGGCCCGGTATACGGCCGAATCGCCGCAGCAGGCCCGGTATCTGTCGGACATGGCGGCGGCGAGGGGACTGCGCGTGCGCGTATGGCCCCGGCTCACCAACGGCAGTCAGTTCGGCATGGACGAGGACACGATCCTGGAGATGATCCGGGAAGCGGACCGGTATCCGGGGCTTATTTTCGAGGGCATCCATTTCTTCTCCGGGACCCAGAAGAAGAAACTCTCCCGGCACGCCAGGGAACTGCAGATGCTGGACGCCTTCTTCCTGCGCCTCAAGGAGGAGGCGGGTTATACGGTGCCTGCCCTGGAGTATGGGACAGGATTCGCCGTGTCCTATTTTGAAGACCAGAAGAAAGAAGCCGACCTCCGTGAGCCGGACCAGCTGGCGGCCTTCTGCGGGCTGCTGGCCCAGATGCAGTGGCGGGGTCAGGTGATCATCGAGATGGGGCGGGCCTATGCCGCGGAGTGCGGTACCTATGTCACCACTGCCCTGGATACCAAGGTCAACAACAGCAAGCGCTTCTGTCTGGTGGACGGCGGCATTCATCAGCTGCAGTACGACGGACAGATCAAGGGCATGTACCGGCCGCGGATCCGGGTGATCCCCGCGGAGGGCGCACCGGAACCGGCACAGGGAGAGGAGACCGTGACGATCTGCGGCTCCCTCTGCACCATGAACGATGTGTTGTGCAGCGCGTATCCCGGCGCGATCCGGGAGGGGGACCTGGTCGCCTTCATGGACACCGGGGCCTACAGCTTTTATGAGGGCATGTCCCTCTTTCTGAGCCATGAACTTCCCGCCGTGGTGCTCCGCGGCGCAGGGGAGGGCTGGCAGCCGTGCCGATTGAGGACGGAGACGTATCCCATGAACATGCCGCGGCCGTGACCGCAGAAAGGAGAGCTTTAAAAATGGACAGACTGTTGGAGATCCTGCGGGAGATAGACGATACCGTGGACTATGAGAAGGAGACCGCCCTGATCGACGATCATATCCTGGATTCCTTTGGTATCATCACCCTGATCGCGGAGATCGAGGACGCCTTCGACATCGAGGTGGAGGCAGCGGAAATGACGCCGGAGAATTTCAACTCCGCCCAGGCCATGTGGAGGATGATCCAGAGACTGCAGGAAAGCTGAGCGCATGGCCATCTACATGAATGTGTACCTGCTGCTGTTTCTCCCCCTGACGCTGCTCGTCTACGGCGTCGCGCCCAGGGAGAAACGGTGGCTGGTTCTCCTGTGCGCCAGCTGGTTCATGTATGCTACCCTGAGCAGATGGCTGCTCCTGCTGTTGATCGCCACAGAAGCCTGGACCTGGGGCATGGGTCTGTGGCTGGACAGACTCAGACAGCAGTGCGAGGCGCAGGTCGGGGAACTGAAGCAGAGCGGCATCAGCGGCGCGGAGCTGCGGACCGCGCGGACGGAATGCCGTCAGCGTTTCCGCACCAGACGCCTGCGGGTCCTGCTCCTGGGCATCCTGGTCCTTCTCGGGATCCTCTTCTATGTACAATACTATAATTTCGCGGCACAGAATCTGAACAGCCTTCTGTCCCGCCTGTCCCTGAAGCTGCCGGTGGTGAAGGTGCTCTTCCCCATGGGGATCTCTTTTTATACCCTGGAAGCGGTGGGATACCTGGCGGACATCTACTGGGAGAGACTGGAGGCGGACAGGCATTTCGGCCGGCTCGCCCTCTTCCTGAGCTTCTTCCCCCAGATCATGGAGGGCCCCATCGCCCGCTACCAGGACACGGCGGACCAGCTCTTCTCGGGGGAGCCCCTGAGGATGGACAGCCTGAATGAGGGCTTCCTGCGGATCCTGGTGGGCCTCTTCAAGAAGATGGTGATCTCTGACCGCCTCAGCTATCTGGTCAATCCCATGTTCGCGGAGTACCAGAAGTATCACGGGTCACTGGTCGTGCTGATGGCGGTGGCCTACACGGTCCAGCTCTACTGTGAGTTCTCGGGAAGCATCGACATCGTCATCGGCAGCGGCCGCCTGTTCGGCATCGAGCTGCCGGAGAACTTCCGCCAGCCCTTCTCCGCCCAGAGTCCCGCGGAGTTCTGGCGCCGGTGGCACATGAGCCTGGGCACCTGGTTCAAGAACTATGTCTTCTATCCGGTCACCACGTCTTCCTTTGTAAAAAACCTCAACAAGACTCTTCGGAAGAAGTATAAGAAGCACGGGAAGTATATCTCCATGGCGGCAACGTCCGCCGCGGCCCTCCTGCCCGTCTGGCTGGCCACCGGCATCTGGCACGGCGCCGGCTGGCAGTATGTATTCTATGGTCTCTACTATTTCGTGATCCTGCTGGCGGGCGTCCTGCTGGAGTCCTTTAAGGCCTGGCGCAACCAGCGTCTCCACATTCCGGAGAACGCGGTGTGGCTGCGGGTCCTGCGGACCTTAAAGACCTGGGTGATCGTATTTATCGGGGAGCTGTTTTTCAACGCTAAGAGCCTCCTGGCCGGCTTCCACATGTTTTTCAGCATCTTTGAAGATTTTCACATCAGCGATATCTGGCTGCATCTGCCGCCCAAGATCACCCGGGGAGAGATCATGGTGATCATCGCCGGCAGCATCCTGGTCTGGATCGCCGGCTTCATGAAGGAAAACGGAAAGGATATCCGGAAGGGTGTCCTTGAGGCGGGTTTTCCCGTGCGCTGGGCGGCCTACTATGTGCTGATCTTCACCATCCTGCTCTTCGGCGCCTACGGAGCCGGGTATCAGGCGGTGGATCTGATCTATGCGGGGTTCTGAGAATATGGGAATTGACGGAAATAAAAAGCATACGCTTACCGGAAGGGAGAAGGCAAGGATCGCTGGATTTCTGGCCCTCCTTCTGGTCCTGATCGCCATAGCCTCCGCCCTGATGAGGCCGGCCCTCTGGTTTGACAGGAAGCTGATCCAGAACCGCAATGCCCGAGCCGCGCAGATGCGGGGACAGGCGGAGGACACGATCGACATCATGAACCTGGGAGACAGCCTCAGCCTGTCCTCCTACTCTCCCGTGGAGCTCTGGAAGGAGAGAGGGTACACCTCCTTCAACATCGGCATGGACGGCCTGCGGATGATCGAGGCGGTCTATGCAGTGGAAGAGGCCTGCAGCCGCCAGAAGCCGGTCTGCCTCATGATGGAGGCCCTGCCCCTGCTCCGCTATGAGCGGAAGACGGAGATGCAGGAGACCGTGTCCATGCCCCTCTACCACACCTTTGACTTCCTGCGTTTTCACAGTATCTGGAAAAAAGCGGTGGAGGAGCCGGGGATCATGATCTATCACCGCGGCTATATCGTAAACGGCAAGTCCCGGCCCTACGAGGGACCGGCGGATTATATGACGGACCGGCCCATGGACGACCACTACAAGACCGCCGTGCCGGCCTTCAACCGATTCCTCTTCCGCCGGATCCACGCCTTCTGCCGGAAGAACGGCATCACCCTGGTTCTCTACAGCGCGGTCTCCCCGGAGAACTACAACCTGCCCAGGAAGGAAGTGCTGGAGGCCTTCGCCAGGGAAGAAAACGTGCCCTACATCGATCTCAATGATTATGCGGATGAGATGGGGATCGACTGGAGCGCCCACACCAGCGACGGAGGCGACCACCTCAACGTATACGGGGCGGCCCTCAACACCCTCTTCCTGACGGAGCGGGTGCAGGAGACGACCGGCCTTACCTTCACGGATCACCGGGGCGACGACCGCTTCCGGGACTGGGAGGAGGAGGTCCCCGCCTACGAGCAGCTGGTGGAGGACATGCGGGGCAAGAATTTTGCCGACGTCCGCAAGGAGCTGGAGAAGCAGAAAGAGGCGGAGGAAAAAGGTCAGTAGGATCAGAAGGGCATAGCAGGATCAGAACAGCAGAAAAACAGATAAGATACGGAAGGACTGCCGCCGCGGGAGATCATGCCCGCGGGCGGCGGTCTCTTTTTTGTCTGGCGGTCCGGTTTGTGTTATGATGGACGGAGTTTCAGATATGTGCCGGGAGGTGTTTGATGGCAGATTATATTACAACCTATACGGGCATTCGCTTTTATCCCACGCAGCCGGACCCGGAGGGGATCCGGATCGAGGACGTGGCGCACGCCCTCTCCCTTCTGTGCCGGGGGAACGGGCACGTGAGCAGGTTCTGGTCGGTGGCGGAGCACTGCATCGTCTGCGCCAGAGAGGCGGCGGCCAGGCAGTGGCCGGACAGACTGGTGCTGGCCTGCCTCCTGCATGACGCCAGTGAATGCTATCTGTCCGATGTGCCCCGGCCCTTCAAGCAGGACCTGGCCGGTTACCGGGAACACGAGGACCGTCTCCTGTCCATGATCTACACCCGTTTTCTGGGTTCGGACCTGACCGCCGCGGAGGCGGCGCAGGTGCGGGAGATCGACGACGGGGCCCTCTGGTATGATCTGCGTTACCTGCTTCACAACGAGCGCAGCGGGGAGAAGCCGTCCTTTCATATCGTGCCCGATCTGGAGGTCCGCCCCTTTGAAGAGGCGGAGCGGGAGTATCTGGATATTTTTAACGATTACTATGCCCGTCTGCACGGTAAGAGCGGCGAGGAGCCGGCGGCGCGCCTCGCCCAGAGGCCCCTTCCCGATTATGACCTGCTGGCCTGCCAGCTCCGGGAATTCGCTGCGGAAGAGCCGTCCCTGATGCCCCTTCTCTCCAATGCCGCGGCCCTTCTGTGGGATGCCCTGGGCGATGTGAACTGGGCAGGCTTCTACCTGCGAAGAGACCCGGCGGAACAGGGAGAACAGGCCGCGGCAGCCGCGGCAGAACCGGCCGGGCCGGAGCTCCTTCTCGGCCCCTTCCAGGGCCGCCCCGCCTGCATCCGGATCCCCTGGGGCCGGGGCGTATGCGGCACGGCCGCTCTTGAGGACCGCACCGTCGTGGTGCCGGATGTCCATGCTTTTCCCGGCCATATTGCCTGCGACAGCGCATCGAACGCGGAGATCGTCATCCCCATCCACGCTGCGGACGGCAGCGTCGCCGGCGTGCTGGATATCGACAGTCCTCTCAAGGACCGCTTCACCGAAGCAGACCGGGCGGGGCTGGAAGCCTATGTCAGGACCCTGGAGGAGACCGGTGTGTTCAGAGGACCGGAGGAAGTTTTCGACCTCTGCGACGCGGACGGCAACCCCACCGGCGAGACGGCGGCCAGAAGCATTGCCCACCGGTACGGCCTGCGGCACCGCACCGTCCACATCTGGGTCGTCCGGGAGACGGAGGACGGCCGACAGGAGGTCCTTCTTCAGAAACGCAGCATGAACAAGGATTCCTTCCCCGGCATGTATGACACCTCCTCCGCCGGCCATATCCAGGCCGGCTGCGAGCCCCTGCCCAGCGCCCGGAGAGAGCTGGAGGAGGAACTGGGCATCCATGCGGCACCCGAGGACCTCCACTATGCCGGCCGGTGCCAGATCTTCTTTGAAGGCAATTTCCACGGCCGGATCTTCCGCGAAGACGAGGTGGCCTTCGTTTACGTCTACGACAAGCCCGTCGCCCCCGACGAGATCCGGATCCAGGAGGACGAGCTCGAGAGCGTCGAATGGTTCGGACTTGACGAGGTGGCCGCAGAGGTCCTCAGGGGCGGCGACCGCATGTGCGTGCCGCCCGAAGGGCTCGAAGTGCTGCAGAAGTACCTTGCCCGCCAAGGTTGTTAACAGCGCCTGTATCCATCCGCCGGACAGAAGCTTCCCGGAACTCTTCCGGTCAATGCTTCTGCCCGGCGTATCTGTCGAAAACGGATCGGCTGCCGCACAGGACCATCAGAATAAAGACCTGCCGCTTCCGTCGGTCTACACGGTAGAAGATGCAGTACTCCTCTGTTTTGACTTTGCGGATCTCCAGAGAGAGCAGGGGCTCCTGCCGGCAGACAGCGTAGCGCAGGGGCATCTGATACAATGTATGGACCGAGTGCCGGAGCATGCCGGCCCAGGCGTGCGCCTTCGCAGGCGCAGACAGATCCTTTGAGATGTAATCCATGATCCTGCTCACATCTTTTCGGACATCCGGCGTCATCAGGATCTCATAGCCGTTCCTTGGGCAAGTCTGGAAACGCTGTTCCACCCTGCCCGGGACTCCCCGTTCCGAGAAAAACTGGTCATAAGGACTCAGAGCCTCTCCCGGCCTGTCCACGTACCCGCTTTGAAAGGACTGCTCATAGCTGTGATACAGCCGTGCATGCAGCTCCGGACTGCTGATGCAGTCTAATGACGGCGGTTCATGCGGAACCGTGATCGGGAAGGGGATGCCTTTTGTATAGACGATCTGACGATACAGCGCATTGATCAGTACAGACGCAGATATGCCGAGCTGACACAGGATCTCCTCGACCTCTTCCTTTATCTTAGGGCTCATTCGGACAGTTACTGTTTTTGTTTTCAAGTGCGATCCTCCTTGCAAGTGCGATCCTCCCTGCGAGTCTGTATATACGTTGGAACATATCGTATAACAGATCGACAATTATTGCAAGTACGAAATTCCAAATTTGTATTTCAATATCTGCGGGAGACGCCAGGGATATGTTTGAAGCCCTATAAGGGTGTACTGCAGATTGCAGTACACCTCTATAGGGACTGAAAACACATATTAATGGGCAAAACTAAGAGGGATGTGATAAACAGAAGGACGACATCAAGGGCTATCCGGTCGAGCTGGGGATCGTGAAGAGGACCGGCGCCATGGGTCCCATCGACAGCGTCTACCTCAGGGATCCCGACGGCAATCTTGTGGAAATCAGCGTTTACAGAGAAGACTGAAAAGGGGAGGAGTAGTATAATGGATATCGGGTTAATTTCTCTTATAATTCTTGTAGCAGTCGTCATCATCGGTTTCGCGAGAAAAGTCAATGTCGGCGTGCTGGCCATCGCTTCTGCCGCCGCTCTCGCCTACAGACACACCGCGCACGGGACCGTCCTCCGCGCGGCATCATAAAGAGTGAGGTATCGTGATGAAGATCGTAGTATTGGATGGATATACAGAGAATCCGGGAGATCTCTCCTGGGCCCCGCTGGAGGCGTTCGGGGAAGTTGTGGTATATGACAGGACCTCCTATGAAGAGTCCCCCCTCATCGCGGAGCGGCTGCAGGGCGCTGATATCGCGGTCATCAACAAGACACCGATCTCCGCGCAGATCATGGACCGCTGCCCGGACCTGAAGGCAGTCGCCGTCCTTGCCACCGGCTACAACGTGGTGGATTACAATTATGCTAAGGAGAAGGGGATCGCAGTCCTCAACGTCCCCACCTACGGGACGCAGATCGTCGGCCAGTACGCCGTCGGCCTCCTCCTGGAGATCTGCGCCCACTACGGCGCCCATGACCAGGCCGTCAAGGAAGGCCGCTGGGAGCACAACGACGACTGGTGCTTCTGGGACTATCCCATGATCGAGCTCCACGGAAAGACCGCCGGCATCATCGGTTTCGGCCGGATCGGCCAGGCCACCGGCAGGATCCTGAAGGCCATGGACATGCGCGTCATCGTCAGCGACAAGTATCCCAACGAGAGCGGCAGGGCCATCGCCGACGCCTATGTCGACCAGGATACCCTTTTCTCCGAGGCGGATGTGATCTTCCTTCACTGCCCCCTCTTCCCGGAGACAGAAGGCCTGATCAACAGGGACAACATCGCCAAGATGAAGGACGGTGTCATCCTGATCAACAACAGCCGCGGCCAACTGGTTGTGGAGCAGGATCTGGCGGACGCCCTTAACAGCGGAAAGATCTACGCCGCCGGCCTCGACGTGGTCTCCACCGAGCCCATCAGGGGCGACAACCCGCTTCTGACCGCGAAGAACTGCCTGATCACCCCCCACATCTCCTGGGCGGCACAGGCAGCCCGCCAGCGCATCATGGACATCACCGCGGACAACATTCGTGCCTTCCTCGCGGGAACACCGATCAATGTCGTGAACAAGTGACCTGTATTTACGAGGGGGGAACCATCCCCCCTCATAAGTCCTGTAAGGGAGAAAAACTGTGAACAGTGGGCAGAGACCTGCAGATATGGACCACCAGATGAGAGACCGCCTTGACAGACAGATCGCTTTTGCCCTGGAGCTGGACAAGGAGAAGAACATCTTCCGCCAGACATCCCTGACCGGCCACGGGCGCAAGGAAAATGACGCGGAGCACGCATGGCATATGGCCATCATGGCCTACC
>DGGX01000128.1 GCA_002392385.1 Lachnospiraceae bacterium UBA3863 | reverse complement strand
ATATACAGGCAGTCGTACTCCTTCTGAAGCTGTTCGAAGGTGATGTCCTTGCCCACGGTGACGCCGGTGTGGACCTCGATGCCGGTGGAGAGAATGGAGTCGATCTCCTTATCCAGCATGTGGCGGGGGAAGCGGTAGGCGGGGATGCCATAGCGCAGCATGCCGCCCAGCTTGGCCTTCTCCTCGTACACGGTGACGTTGTGGCCCATCAGGGAGAGGTAGTAAGCGCAGCTCAGTCCGCTGGGGCCGCCGCCGATGATAGCAACCTTTTTGCCTGTTGCCTCGGCGCGGGGCGGATTGGGAACGTCGCCCGCATGGTCCACCGCATAGCGCTTCAGACCCCGGATATTGATGGCGTCGTCCAGCATGCGGCGGCGGCACCGGGCCTCGCAGGGATGCTCACAGATGTAGGCGCAGGCAATGGGGAAGGGATTGTCCTTGCGGATCAGCTGCACGGCGTCTGTGTAACGTTCCTCGTGGATCAGGGCGATATAGCCCGGAATATCCACGTGGGCGGGACATTGCGACACGCAGGGCACCGGCTGGTTGTGCTTGCCGCGGCACCGGCCGTGCTCAAGGTGCTCGATATAATCCTCGCGGAAACCGCGGACACCCTTGAGGATCATCCGCGCCGCCTCGGATCCGATGGCGCAGTCCGCGGAATAGTAGATACTCTCCGCGGTGCGCTCGATCACTTCCAGAAGCCCCGGATCCGCAGGTCCGTCCAGGACCTGGGCCAGCATCTTCTCCAGCTGTCCCAGACCCACGCGGCAAGGAACGCATTTGCCGCAGGACTGCGCATAACAGGTCTTCAGGAAGGAGGCCGCCAGGTCGACGGGACAGAGGCCGGGCTGGCTGGCCTGGACACGGCGTTCCAGGTCCTTATAGAGCTCCTCTACCGTCTTCTCGGCAGTGTTTTGTGTGTCAATACTCAGTCTGCTCATAGGCATTCACTCCTGTCTTTCTGGTCACCTGAGAAACTGTTCAAACCGGATCTCAAATATGTAAAAAGCAACATTTGCCTGGACCGGTCCATTCTGTGTTAAATATATCACATATTTGGTTTACAGTCATCCTGTTATTCACTATCCGCGCAAAAAAGAGGGCCCGCAGGCCCTCTCTTTCATCCGGTTCATGTCTCTTCCGTCTTATTTTCTTCTTCCGGCTGGATCGTTTCTTCCGAAGCGGCAGTCTCTGCGGACTGCTCCGGTTCCGCCGGCTGCTCTTCCGCTTCCGTTTCCGCCTGTTCCGGTGCTGTTTGTTCCGGTGCCTCCGTCTGGTCCGGCTCCGCCGCCCGGGCTTCCGCCTCCGCCTGCTGTCTGGCCCGTCTGGCCAGGAACTCCGCCGCGTCGTCCGGCGTGTCGTCGATGTCGTCTCCCACGTCCACGGTCAGAGGCTGACGCTTGAACAGGATATCATACATGATGGGGATCACGTAGAGGGTCATGAGGGTCGCGTAGGTCAGACCGCCGGCGATGACGATGGCCATGCCGCTTCCCATCTGACTGCCCATGCCGCTGCCGAAGATCAGCTGGGACATGGCCAGGATGGTGGTGAGTGCGGTCATCAGGATCGGCCGCATACGGGTCTGGCCCGTGGCCACCAGGGCGGCATGTCTCTCCAGACCGCCCTGACGGAGCTGGTTGGCATAGTCCACGAACACGATACCGTTGTTGACGACGGTGCCCATCAGGATCAGGAATCCCATCAAGGCCAGCATGGACAGCTGCTGCCCGCTCATGATCAGGCCGATCATGCCGCCGGTGAAGGCCAGCGGGATCGTGAAGAGCACGATGAAGGGTGACAGCAGGCTCTGGAACTGGGCCACCATGACCAGGTAGATGAAGAGCAGGGCCAGGGCCGTCAGCTTGAGCATCTGCTGCACCATCTTGTTGACTTCGCTGGACTCGCCCTCCACCTCGATGCGGTAGCCCCGCGGGATGTCCATACGGTCCAGTTTAGTCTGCAGGGACCGGCTCAGCAGGGTGGTGTTGTAGCCCTCGTCCGCGGCGGCGGTGACCGAGATATACCGGGTCAGGTTGCCGTGGCGGATGGATGACGGGGCGGTCTCCTCCTCCAGATGCGCGAACTCGCTGAGCTGGTGAGAATCCGTATCGTCATCGTCGTCCCCGCTGTCCCCGCCTGTCAGGGCAGCCGCGGCGCCGCTCATGCCCTGCATGCCCTGGGCGCCCGCCATGCTCTGGGCGCCCGCCATGCTCTGGGCACCGCCCACGGCGGCCGGCTCGAAGACCATCTCCAGCAGGTTCTCCCGCAGGAGGGGATCCGTCTCATCCAGGATCACCACGTCCAGCGTGGTGCCGTTTACGGTGATGGTGGTGGAATTGACCGACGTCGTCAGCCTCTGGGCGATCTCCCCGTAGATCTGCGCCACCGTCAGGCCGTAGCTCATGGCCTTGTCCTTGTCGATGACCAGATGCAGGGTCTGCTCACTGTTCTCCGAACCGTCAGAGATATCCGTGAAGCCCTTCACGGTGCCCACCGTCTCCGCGACGCGGGCAGCCAGCGCCTGAAGCTGTTCCAGGTCCTGGCCATAAACATTGATGGTCAGGCCGCTGGCCATGAGGGCCGAGGTGTCGCTCATACCGCCGGTGGAGGCATAGACCTCGCAGTCCACATCCTCCGTGGCCTTTTCGATGGCCTCGCAGAGCTGCTCCAGGGAATCGCTGTAGGCCCCGTTCTCCGGCGTCACGTAACAGACATATCCGCCGTAGGAATCACTGCTGCCGCCGGCCCCGAAAAGGGCGCCGGTGGAGGAAGCGTCCATGATACCCACGTCCCTGACGTTATCCAGCTCCAGGATCCTTTCCATCACCTGGTCCACCTTGGCGTAAGACTCTTCTCTCGTGTCCTCCTCTGGCGTGTAGATCGATACCTGGACACTGTCGCCGTTCATCTCCGGCAGGATGACGATGCCCATGGTGACCAGCCGCCATATACACACCGCCAGCAGCGCAGCCGCCATTCCCAGGACCGCCGCCTTATGAGCCAGGCACCAGAGAAGGGACTTGCCGTAGGCCTCCTGGATCCTGTCGAAAACGCCCTGCTCCTTGGGCCGTACTTTCTTCAGGATGGTGCTGGCGGAGGCCGGGACCACCGTCATGGCCGTCACCAGGGAGGCCAGCAGGCAGTAGCCGATCGACAGACCCATCGGCACCAGAAGTTCCCTGACCGTGCCCTCCGAGAAGGCCATGGGCAGGAAGACGCAGACCGTGGTCAGGGTGGAGGCGATGATGGCGCCCGACACCTGCCGGGTACCCTGGACCGCCGCGCGGGCGGAGGCCACGCCCCGGCCCCGCAGACGGAAGATGTTCTCCATGACCACGATGGAGTTGTCCACCAGCATGCCGATACCCAGTGACAGACCGGAAAGAGTCATGATATTCAGGGTCAGCCCGGTGAAGTACATGAGCACCATGGTGAAAAGGACCGACAGCGGAATGCTGATGCCCACCACCAGGGTCGGACGTACGTCTCTGAGGAAGATGGCCAGGATAATGATGGCCAGCAGGGCGCCCGTGAGCATGCTCCGGAGCAGGTCTGAGATGATCAGGGTGATATAGGATCCCTGGTCCATGAGGTTGACTGTCCGCAGACCCTCATGCAGCTCCATAAGGTCCGCCAGCGCCTCGTTGACGCCCCTGGACACCTCGTTGGTGCCCGCCGTGGGGCTCTTATAGATGGCCAGGACGATGGCGTCCTCGCCGCTGAGCTTGGCATAGCTGCTGCCCGCGGTGTCGATCACCGTGATATCCGCCACGTCCTCCAGCCGCACAGACCCGATCTCATCGATCCTGCACAGGAGGGCGCCCGCGATATCGTCAGAGTCGCCGTACTCGTCGCCCACCTTGAGCAGCCAGCTGTTGTCCAGCTTATCATCGATGTAGCCCGCCGGCATGGCAAAATTCTGAGCGTAGATCAGCTGGGACAGGGTGGAGGCATTCACCAGGGAATCCAGATTGGCCTGCTTGAGGGCCTGCTCCCTGGCCGTCTCATACTGCTCCTGGGCCGCCTCCAGCTGCTGCTGGGCCTGGGTCAGCTGCGTGGCCGCCGTGGAGAATCCCACCGCCGCGTCCAGCTGTCCCTGGGCCAGCCCGGCCAGGGCGCCCTGCATGGCGTCCAGAAGACCGGGCACCGCGTCCATGAGGCCGCTCATCCTGTCCAGAGTATCCTCGACATTGTCGATCCCGCCCCTGAGGGCCCCCGTGGCGTCGATCTGGGAGATCTGCTGCATCAGGGCATTCACCTGGGGAATGATGGCGCTCAGCTCGGAGACCACCCGCATCAGGCTGGAAATGGTCGTCCCGTCAGCCATGGAAGAGGCGTTCTCCAGGTCCTTCATCAGCTGTTCGATACTGGCCCGCAGACCGGAGGTATCGATAATGGGACCGGCGGAGGCCGCCTGCTCCTGCTGCTTCTTCCTGGCCGCCTCGAGGTCATCCGTAGCTTTCGTCAGCTCCTGATTGGCCTGCTCCAGGGCCTGCTGGGCATCCGCCAGGGCCTGGGCCGCTTCCGCCTCCGCCTGGACCAGCTCCTCCGGCGGTTCCTCGCCGGCCTCGTCCAGGGCCTGTTTGGCCTGCTCCCAGGCCGCCTGCTTGGCTTCCACATCCTGTTGGGCGGACTGGACCTTCTCCTGGGCCGCCCTCTGGGCATCGATATAGGGCTGGATATCCACCGTGCCGCCGCTGCTCTGTCCGGGATTGGACATGCCGGCCAGGGCCTTTTCCAGGGACTGGAGCTGCTTGCGCAGGCTGTTGATCTCTGATTTCAGGTTCTGGGCCGTTCCCTCGACGCCGCCGTCCAGCTGTCCGAAGATGGCGCTAGAGAGGGTCTTGCCGAAGGAAGACTCCTGCTTCTCCAGCTCGCGCTGGCCGGCCTCCACCTGCTCCCTGGCCTCCTCCAGCTCTCTTCCCGCGTCATCCAGCTTATAATTGGTCACTTCCAGGATCCGGTCATTGAGCTTTCTGATCTTGGCCCGGTTCAGCTCCACCTGGACCGTGCGGTCCACAAGACCGATGGAGGTGACACTGGCCACGCCGTCCTGCCGCTCCACCATGGGCTGCAGCTCATCCCGGACATAGTCGGACAGAGCATAGATATCGTAGCCCTCCCGGCTCACGGCCACGTACATGGTGGCCACCATATCCATGCTGATTTCCATGATATTGGGGGTCCCGCAGCCGGAGGGCAGCGCAGAGGCCGTATCCTGCACAGCGCTGGAGACCTTGACCATGGCACTGTCCATATCCGTGCCGTCCTCGAACTCCAGCTGTACCATGGAATAGTTCTCGGCGCTGACCGACATCACTTCCTTCACATGGGACACGGTTCCCAGGGCCCTCTCCATGGGGCCGGACACTTCCAGTTCCACCTTCTCCGGACTGGCGCCGGGATAGGTGGTGATGACCATCAGATAAGGCAGACTCATCTGCGGCAGCAGATCCGTTGCCATGGACGTCATCGCGACAAAACCGAGCGCGATCGCCGCGATCACAGCCACCAGAACGGTAAAAGGTTTCTTGACACTGTATCTTTCCATATAACTCCTTCGCAATATAATGGCGCGCGATCTGATTATACAGTATCAGTCCCTATAATTCATCATTGAGATTTTAAAAATACACTTGATTTTTGGTCTTCTTTTTGGTAGACTAGCATCTTGTCGAGGGGTATTAGCTCAGCTGGGAGAGCGCCAGGTTCGCAATCTGGAGGTCAGGGGTTCGATCCCCCTATGCTCCATAAAATAACGACCCACAGTCTACTGTGGGTCGTTATTTTTTATGCTCCATAGGGAGATCGAACGCCGAGGGAGGAGCGCTCCTCCCGTCACTTCTTCTTCCTGTTCCTTCGCTCTCCCGCTTCCTGCGGGTCGATGCCCAGCTCCCTGGGGAGGAAACGGGGACACACATTTTCCTTGGTGGCGATCACTGAGGCCGAGAGACGGGCTCCGATCTCGCAGGCCTCCTTCAGGGTCTTGCCGTAAGTCAGGCCGATGACCACGCCGGCGAAAAAGGAATCGCCGGCCCCGGTGGTATCCACCACATCTACCTTTCTGGCCGGGCAGTAGCCGGACGGGCCGTCCAGCTCGGCATAAACGGCACCGCGCTCGCCCAGGGTGACCACCATGGCCGGGATCCGGGACTGGGCCAGTTTCTCGGAGAGCAGCTTGTCCAGCCGGTCCACGGGCATGCCCTGCATGTCCTCGGAGAACAGCATGTCGGCCTCCTGCTCGTTGCAGACCAGACAGGAGGTGCGCTTGATCAGGTCCCTGCGCTCAATGGCCACCGACATGTTGGAGACCACCGCGTAGACATCCTTATGGTAGCGGTCGGCCAGGCGGAAGACCTTTTTGAGCACCTCCGCGTCCATGTCGATCTCCACTGTGATGCTGTCGGCCTCACGGAAGATCTCATCCCCGCTCTCCTCCAGAATATCCAGAATGGGCATCAGGTCGGGACGCTTGGAAATAGAGGCCGTCACGTCCCCGCCGTTGTCGAATACGGCCAGCCAGGTGCCCAGGCCGTCCGGCACCCGCCGGATGTAGTCCATGTTCACCTTGTGACGCTTCAGCTTCTTTAAAATATCGGTACTGGAGCCTGTGTCATCCAGGACCGTGATGAAAACAGGCCGCAGCTCCACATTGCCGATGTCCTCGGCCACATTTCTTGAGACCCCGCCGTGCACCTGCACCACCCTGCCGACGTTGCGTCCCGCGGGGATATACTGCGCCTCCGGATATCCCTTGATATCCATCATCGTCGCGCCAATGACCACAATTCCCATATAAACTCTCCTGTCCGTCTGTGGCGGCCCTGTCAGGACGGCCTTATCCGTCCCTGCCTGTCCATGCCCCGCCAAGTCTCTCTGAGACCTGCTTCCATTATACACATTTGCACCGGGCAGGACACCCCGCGTTCCTTATGCACTTTACATTTCCTGCCGGCAGGCATTATGATGACAATGTTGCCTGCGGCTGCCCGTCAACGGACGGGCCACTTCTGCATAGAAAGGTTAATTATGCAAGAATATCTGGACATCTATCTGACCTTTGCCCGGATCGGCTGTATCACCTTCGGCGGAGGATACGCCATGCTGCCCATCCTTGAGCGGGAACTCACCGTCAAGAGGAACTGGACCACCATGGACGACCTCCGGGACTATTTCTCCATCGGCCAGTGTACACCGGGCATTATCGCCCTGAACGTCTCCACCTTCATCGGTGAGAAGCGCAAGGGCATTCCCGGCGCTCTCTGCGCCACCACCGGCTTTCTGACCGGACCGGTGATCATCATCCTGATCATCGCCTCCTTCCTCCAGAATTTTGCCGAGGAGCCCCTGGTCAGGCACGCCTTCGCGGGCATCCGCGTCTGTGTCTGTGTGCTGATCGTACAGGCTGTCCTGCGGCTGTGGAAGAGCTCCGTGGTGGACCTTCGCGCTCTCATTCTCTACCTGATCGTCTTCATCCTGCACGCCTTCGGAGGCCTCATGCCGGTCAAGATCCCGGCGGCCGTCCTGGTCCTCATGGCCGGCGCGGCGGGCATCCTGCTCTCCATGCAGAGGATCAGAGCCACAGGTAAGAATAATGGAAAGAACAGCGGAAAGGAGGGCAGCGCGTCATGACCATCCTGCGGCTTATGTACGAATTCTTCAAGACCGGCCTCTTCTCTGTGGGCGGCGGTCTGGCCACTCTTCCCTTCCTTTATGAGATGTCCGACAAGACGGGCTGGTTCTCTCACGCCGATATCGCGGACATGATCGCCGTATCGGAATCCACCCCCGGCGCCATCGGCATCAATATGTCGACCTATGCGGGCTTCAAGACAGCCGGCATACCCGGCGCGCTCCTTGCCAGCCTGTCGCTGGCAGCGCCCAGTGTGATCGTCATCCTGATCATCGCTGCTTTCCTCAACCGCTTCCGCAACAACCCTTACGTGGAGGGTGCTTTCTACGGACTGCGGCCTGCTTCCATCGCCATGATCACAGCCGCGGGCATCAACGTCGCCAAGGTCGCTCTTGTGAATACCGCCGCTTACGCAGCCGGCGATCTGGTCGGTTTCTTCCTGCCCATACCGATCCTCATGGCCGTCATCCTCTTCATCGCCATGAGGAAACTGAAGTGGAGCCCCGTCGTCTTCATCGCCCTGTCGGCCGTCGTCGGTGTCATCCTCAAGCTCTGAAACGGGTCCAAAGCGGCGGATCGGCTATTATTGACCGCATCGGTCAACTCATCTCTTCCGCTCCGCCGGACTCGTATCCATTCTCTGTCTGATTTAATTATTACGAAAATAATACCGGCCGCTCCGCCCCGTTCCGGGGCCTGCGGCCGGTATTTATTATGCTGTGATCTTCGATGTACGAGGAGCCGTTTTCAGCTGTGCTGACTTACTTCTTCGGACGATTGTTCAGGAAAGAAGGAAGTTCAGGGCTCTGCGTTCTCGGCTGGGCCGGACGGACCGGTCTGCTGCCGCTGTTGGCAGGGCGTCTGTCGCTCTTCGCGGGTCTCTGAGTTCTGACAGGTGCAGGAGCAGGATTGTAGGACTGGCTGGTGTAGCCGCCGTAGCTGCCCATAGAAGGTCTGTCAGCCGGGCCTCTCGTGCCGATGCCCGTTGCGATAACGGTGACATCGCAGGCGTCGGTGTTGCTGTCGTCATACATGGCACCGAAGATGATGTTGACATCGGAGCCTGCCTGATCCTGGACATAGCTGGCTGCGTCGTTGGCGTCTGCCAGGGAGATATCGCCGGAAATATTGATGATGACGTCGGTAGCGCCGTTCACCGTGGTCTCCAGCAGCGGGCTCTCCACCGCCATCTTGACGGCGTCGATAGCCTTGGTCTCGCCCTTGCCGTAGCCGATGCCGATGTGGGCAACGCCCTTGTCGCGCATAACGGTCTGCACATCCGCGAAGTCCAGATTGATGATGGCCGGGACATTGATCAGGTCCGTGATACCCTGCACAGACTGCTGCAGGACCTCATCGGCCTTCTTCAGCGCCTCGGGAAGGGTGGTCCGTCTGTCCATGATCTCCAGCAGTCTGTCGTTGGGGATCACGATCATGGTGTCCACGTTCTCCTTCAGATTCTCGATGCCGACGATAGCGCGGCTCATGCGGCTCTTGGCCTCGAAGCTGAAAGGCTTGGTGACAACGCCGACGGTCAGGATGCCCTGCTCCTTGGCGAGCTTGGCGACCACAGGTGCCGCACCGGTACCGGTACCGCCGCCCATGCCGCAGGTGACAAAGACCATGTCAGCGCCCTTGATGGCCTGGGAGATCTCGTCCGCGCTCTCCTCGGCAGCCTTCTGGCCGACCTCGGGATCCGCGCCGGCGCCGAGCCCCTTGGTCAGCTTCTCGCCGATCTGCAGGAGTCTGGGCGCTCTGCACAGCTGCAGAGCCTGCACATCCGTATTCACGCCGATGAATTCAACACCGGTGATATCCACATCTACCATTCTGTTGACGGCATTGTTTCCGGCACCGCCAACTCCGACGACAATGATCTTGCATGCCGTCTCTGTATCGTTCGTCCTAATCTCCAGCACAGTGGCTCCTCCTTAATAACTTCTTAATATAGTTGAAAAAAGTCCTCGTGCTTTTAATATAACGCCCCCAATTCAAATAATCAACACTGTTTTTAAAATTTATTGTCCGGGTCGGTCGTTACATATTCGTTACGATTTTCAACAATTCTTTTACGGCTGCAGAATAATGTCTCTGCCGTCCGGTTCATAGTTGCGCAGATCGATGCTTCCCTTGCGTCCTTCCAGGGAAGGCATGAGCTGACGGATCTTTTCTACCTTATAATCGTAGCCGTCCTCTCCCAGATAGAAGCGGATCTTGTTGATCTTGAAGGAAACGCCTCCGTTCTCCTCGCTCCTGATGGAGGAGGCGCTGAGGTCGTACTTCTCCAGCATGCGGAGGGCCTCCAGGGCCTGCTCCACCGCGAAGGTCCTCTCCGTCTCCAGGGGCTCTCCCACCTTGGCTGAGGTGACCTGCATCCTGGTGATCCTGGGCGTGTCGGGCAGGACCTTGTCGGAGGCCTGCACGACGATCCCCTTGTCATCGATATAATAGTTCGTACCGTTGGCCCGCACATAGGCGTGGTACTTCTTCTCCGTCACCTGGATCTCCACAGAGGATGTGTCCTTCATTCTCACGGAGATCGTGTCGATAAAGGGCACATTGGTGATCTTCCGGTTCCTGTAGAGAAGGGGCAGGTAGAAGGCGTTGCCGCGCAGGCTCTGCATGGAACCGTCCCCCACCAGGACCACACGCTTGACCTGGTCCTCGGTGTAGAGGGTACAGCCGCTGATCTCCACCTCCTTGATATCAAAGGTATAGTAGGCCGTGATCAGGAAGGCGGCCGTCAGCACGCACACCGCCAGAAGGACCCGCAGAGGGGTCAGCCATCCGCCGCGCCTTCCCGGCGGACTCTCGTCTATGGCTGCCGGTATACCGGCCCGGGCCATGCCCGTCTTGTCCTTTTCACTCATAATTGCACGCCTCCCGCTCCGCCGTCGGAAGTCGTCTTTCTGAAGCGGATCCCGCGGGAAACGCTCAGAACGATGCCGATCTCCGCCATCAGGAAGAAGATCGATGAACCTCCGTAACTGATAAAGGGCAGTGTCACGCCGGTATTGGGCATGGAATTGGTCACGACCGCGATGTTGAGGATGACCTGGACCGCGATGTGGGTGATCACGCCGACCACCAGCATGGCTCCGTACAGGTCCTCCGCGTTATTGGCGATCACCATGAAACGCCAGATCAGCAGGATGAACATGAGCATGATGCCGATGGCGCCGAAAAGTCCCAGCTCCTCACAGATAATGGAGAAGATCATGTCGTTCTGCGCTTCCGGCACGACCATCTTCTGCATGCTCTGTCCCAGTCCCTTGCCCATCAGGCCGCCAGAGCCGATGGCGTAGAGCGCCTGCACGGTCTGGTAGGCGATGGAGTCCGCGTAGGCCATGGGGTCCAGCCAGGCCAGGATACGCCGGCCGCGGAATCCCATGCTGCCCCTGTCCGCCGTATTCAGTATATAGGCCACTGTGAGGAAAGCGACCACGCCCACAGCCGCCGCCATGATGGCGAACCGCTTGTAATCCGGGCAGGCCACGAAGAGCATGCCCATGGTGATCGCCACCACGATGATGGCGCTGCTCAGGTTATCCGTGATCTGCCAGATCATAAGGGCGGATACCAGCGTGGGGATCAGCGGACGGATCAGGCCCTGCATGGAGGCCAGCTCCTTGCGCCCTTCTCTCTCGATAATGGAAGCCGTCAGGATGATGACCGCCACCTTGGCGACCTCCGCCGGCTGCAGGTTGAAGCCCATGAACTCCAGCCAACGCTTGGCGCCGCCGCCCTCGTTGCCGAAGGGGATGATCAGGAGGATCAGGCCTGTCGCGAAGGCATAGGCAGCCCAGGACAGCTTGTGCAGCCACCGATAGGGGAACAGCGAGACGCCGAACATCAACCCGATCCCCATCAGGGTGAACTTCAGCTGCTTACGGAAATAGAAGGCACTGTCCCCGTTCTCCACGATGCCCGTATAGGAGCTGGTGGAATAGAGCATGACAAGACCGAAGCCCAGCAGGAAGAGGACGATAAACAGGAGACTGTAATCGTGGAATCCTGATCCCACCATGGTGCGCACCAGTTCCCGAAGGCCCTCGCGCCTGCCCGCCTTTCCCGGAAAACGCATGATCTTATTGTTGTTTCCGCTGTCTGCCAATCGTCTTCTCCTTCCGGTGCCTGTTTACAGCCGCTCTGAATCTCTTCAATCCTTCAGTTCTCTCACATAAGCCTTGAAGACATCGCCTCTCTGCTCATAATTGTCGAACATGCCCCAGCTGGCGCAGGCCGGCGACAGCAGGACCGCGTCTCCGGGCCGGGCTGCCTCTGTGCAGTGCCTGAGACACTCGTCGAAGGTGTCGCAGAAGGTGATATTCTCAAACCCTTTCGCCCTGGCGGCCTCCGCGATCGCCGCCGCGGTCTTGCCGATCAGGACCAGCTCTCTGACCTTGCCGTCGAAGCTGTCGATCCATTCCTCATAGGTATTGTTCTTGTCATAGCCGCCGCCGATGAGGACCGTGGGCCGGTCCATGGCGCGGATCCCCTGAATCGCCGCGTCCGGATTGGTGGCCTTGGAATCGTTGTAGTAGCGGACACCCTTTTTCTCCGCCACAAATTCGATCCTGTGCTCCACGGGCGGGAATTTGCGGATGGCCTCCAGGATGGTCTCCGTCGGCACGCCCGCGGCCTCAGCCGCCGCGATGGAAGCCATGATATTCTCCGCGTTGCAGACGCCCACCAGCATCACTTCATCCATGGAGAGGAGGAATTGCTCTCTTCCCTCCTCCACGCGGTAGATCCGGCCCTCCCGCAGGATGTAGCCCTTCCTGCAGCCGGCAGCCGGCAGGTCCGCGGAGGAGAACCAGATGACCTGTGAAGGACACAGGTACTCGCCGAAAGCGCGCAGCCAGGGATCATTGTAATTGAGGACGCAGACGTCCTCCGCCGTCTGGAAGCGAGTGATCCTCTCCTTGACGGAAGCGTAGCACTGCATGGTGTGGTGACGGTTGAGATGGTCCGGCGTGATATTGAGGATCACCGCCACCTCCGGGTGGAAGGTGGAGACATGCTCCAGCTGGAAGCTGCTGATCTCTCCGACGCTCCAGGAATCCTCCGCCGTCTCCGGGGCGGCGAGGGCATAGGAGTTGCCGATATTGCCCACCACATGGACCTTGTCGCTGAAGGAGCTCATGATCGCCCCGATCAGGGAGGTCGTGGTAGTCTTGCCGTTGGTGCCTGTGATGGCGATCACACGTCCCTTGTCATGCCGGAAGGCCAGTTCCACCTCCGACAGGACCGGGATGCCCTTGCGCTCCGCCTGCAGCAGGATCTGCGCGTCCGCGGGCACAGAGGGGGAGGGAATGACTTCACAGATGTCCGCCAGCCTCTCCTCCGGGAAGTCGCCGATCACGACCTCCGGCCAGTCTCTGTCCTCCGGCTTCAGGCCGGCCCGGACCTTTTCTTCCGAAGACTTGCTGTTCTGCTCCAGCAGGATCATCTGCCTGCCCAGGGTGTGCAGCAGATGCACGGCGCCGACGCCGCTCCGTCCCGCGCCGATCACCAGCGATACTGTGCCTTGATTCGATCTTGTCTCGCTCATATCCTGTATCCGGTCAGTGACCTCTTTCCCGAGGGATGACCTGCTCCTTTCCTTCTCTTACCAGACAGCCGGCAGCATCAGCAGGCCCAGAAGCACGGTCACGCTCGTAAACACCGCCACAACCTTGACCTCCGACCATCCGCCCAGTTCGAAATGATGGTGGATCGGAGACATCCTGAACAATCTCTTTCCGTGGGTCATCTTGAAATAACCCACCTGCAGCATGACCGAGATGACCTCGATCATATAGATGAAGCCCACGACCGGGATCCAGAGGGGGAGCTGCAGCATGTAGGCGCAGCCCGCCACGAAGCCGCCCAGGGCCAGGGACCCGGTGTCACCCATGAAGACCCTCGCCGGGTGCCGGTTATAGATCAGGAAGCCCAGGAGACCGCCGATCATGGCCGCACAGGCCACGGCCACGCCCTCTCCCGTGCCGCCGCCGATCATGATGCCGGCCGCCAGGAAGAAGGCAGCCACCGCCACCGTCACGCTGGCCGCGAGGGCATCCACGCCGTCCGTGAAGTTGGTCCCGTTGACGGTCGCCACCGACACGAAGATCATGGCCGGGATATTCAGGATCCCCAGATCCAGGAAGTGTCCCTTCATGAAGGGGATCTTCATGGACAGAGGGATGAAATGGACATTGCGCACATAAACGCAGAAAATCAGGGCGATCACGATCTGCAGCAGGAACTTCTGCCAGACCGTCAATCCCTCCGACTGTTTATGCGTAACCTTGATATAGTCATCCAGAAAGCCCACCATCCCGAATCCGGCGGTGAGGATCATCACCGGCACCACCTGACTGTGGCGCACCGCACAGACAGCGCAGAGGACCAGGAAGGAAAACAGGAACATGAGGCCACCCATATTGGGTGTGCCCGTCTTGCTCTTATGGCTCTCCGGTCCTTCCTCCCTCTCGGTCTGCTGGGCTTTGAGCTGCCTGAGAAAAGGGATCAGGTAATGTCCCGCCACGGCGCTGACGGCCATGGAGGCCGCCAGTACCGGAAGATATTCCGTCAGTATCTTATACATACTCTTCTCTCCTGTATCTGAGGGGCCCGGTCAGTTCCCCTTCTGGTAGGTGATCTCAAGACCCTTCTTCTTAAGGATCTCCGCCTCCTCCTGTGTCACCGGCTGGTCCATGTAGATCCCCATATAGGGAAGGACCTCCTGCAGGATATCCCGGCAGATCTCGCAGGGCAGTCTGTGGTTGCCCTGCTTCTTGGCATTGGCCCTGTTCACCACCACGTAGATGGCCACCTGGGGGTCATCCACCGGGGCAAAAGCCATAAAGGACGAGATATACTCGTCATTGCCGCGGGGCAGGGTCTCCGCCGTGCCCGTCTTGCCGCCGATGGCGTAGCCGTAAGGCCGGCCGTACTCGCCGGTTCCCAGACCGGTCATGACGACCATCTCGCAGTATTTGCGCATCTTGGCGCTGGTCGCCTCGGAGATCGTGCGCTTGATCACCTTAGGCTCCGTCTTGGAGATCACGGCGCCGTTCTCGCTGATGATCTTGTCAACCACGTAGGGCTGATAATAATAGCCGCCGTTGACGATGGAGCAGAAGGCGCTCATGAACTGGATCATGGTGATCTCGTAGTTCTGGCCGAAGGAGTTGGTGGCCAGATCCACCGGTCCCATCTGATCGGCAGGCTGCAGGAGGGCGTCCGTCCTCGCCTCGCCGGCCAGATCGATATTGGTCTTCAGGCCCAGGTTGAAAACATTCTGATACTCCGCGAAGGTCTCGGCCCCGATCTTGGTGATGATATTCATCATATAGACGTTGCAGGACCTCTCCACAGCCTCTCCCAGATTGAGGAAACGGTGGCCATTGACGTTATGGCAGTAGATCTTGGCATCTGCCACCTGCATGAAGCCGTTGCAGTAATACTCGTCGTCTTCCTTGATCTTACCTGTCTCCAGACCTGCGGCGACCGTGATCAGCTTGCCCGTGGATCCGGGCTCGAAGGGATAGGCGATACAGAAATTCTTCCACAGATAGTTCAGATACCTGGCCTTCTCCTCGTCCGGCATGGTCTCGAGGTCCTCGGCCGTCAGGGACTTGCTGGTAGGCTCGTCCTTCTCATTGAGCACCTGGGCGCCGATGAGGGCATCGGTGTCATAGGGATTGTTGAGATCATAGAAGGGATAGCCGGCCATAGCCTTGACGGCGCCGGTATTGACATCCATGATGATGCAGCCCAGATCATAGGCACCGTTGCTGTGCTTGCGGTAATCGTTCTTATGCTCTTCGTTGAAGGCCTTGAGATGCTTCTCCACGATCCGCTGGATATTGGCATCGATGGTCAGCTGCAGCGTATTGCCGTCTCTGGCGTCATGGGTGATCCAGTCCATGTTCAGGGAATCGTCCAGATAACCGTACTGCCGGCCCGCCACGCCGTTCAAAGTATCATTATAATACTCCTCCAGGCCGGCCATGCCCACATTATTATTGTTGGCGAATCCGATCACGTCGCAGGCCAGCTCTCCCAGAGGATAGGTGCGGATATAGCTGGGATCGAACCAGATGCCGCGGACATTGTCGTAATGTCTCTCCCTCTGCGGGACATCGTTCTCTTCCTCCTGCGCTGCGCCGGCTTCGATCCGGTCCAGGAACTCTTTTCTCTTCTGGTAGGGCAGATTCTTGAGGGCAATATAATAGCGGGAGGCGGGCTGCTCGCGGATATAGCGGGCGATCTCCTCCCTGTCGATACCCAGACGCTGCAGCTCGTCCAGCGTGGGCTCCAGATAATACTCCTTGTCCAGGATCTGGTAGGCATCCACGATGACGCTGTAGACCAGCTGGCTGTCCGCCAGCACCGTCCCCTTGCTGTCCAGGATCTGTCCCCGTTTGTAGGGAATCGTCTGATTATCATAGGCCTGCTGAGACAGGACCTTCATGGAATAGGCCTGGCCCTGGTCCCTGCCGATCAGGAAGAGCCTGACCCCGAGGCCCACAAAAGCCAGCAGTACCAACAGGAACAGTACTACCAGCTTTCTCTGCATGCTGATGGTAAAACGCTTCTGCACGGCCGGTCTTCTCCGGCCGCACAGAATCCTGCGTTCATTAGGCTTACGACTGCTCAAATCCGCTACCTCTCAATGTCCGCCACCTGATGTACGGTCTCCTCCTGCCAGTCGGTATACTCCACGATCTGGTCTCTGGTGGCATATTTCATGCCCATTTCCTTGACGGCCTTCTCCCGGATCGCCTCCAGATCGATGGACTGCTCGATCGCCTTGAGTTCCTCGTCGTTGTCCGACCGCATCTCGGACAGCTGTGTCTCCAGGGCCACGATCTCATTGGTGGAGGTCGTTATATCACTTCTCAGCTTAATATACCACACCAGCATGGAGGCCATAAGGATGGTCATCCCGAGAAAATACAGGACCAGTCTGGGGGTCATATGCATGAAGGACTCCCGGTTGCTCCGCACCGCGATCCTCGTCTCCACCGGAATATTGTCCTGTACAGGCACCGACTCCTCCCAGAAATCCCGGGCCGGCGCCGCGCTGCCGTGCACATAGGGAGCACTCTTCACCGACGCTGCGCGCCTGCGCCCGCCGCCGCTTCCTGCCGGCGTCTGTGCCGCTCTGTATGTTCTGCTCTTACCCGATGCTCTGATCATCTCTCTGATCTCCGTTTATAATCGTCAGTCTGCAGCTGTCTTCCGGTTCCTTCTCCTGCCTCTGTTCCGCTCTTCTCTTTTTTTCTTCTCTGCTCTTATTCCGCCGCCCGTTCGAAGACGCGCAGCTTGGCGCTGGCCGCCCGATGATTCTCCGCCAGCTCCTCCTCGGAGGGCAGGATCGCCTTGCGGGTGACCGCCCGTCCCATGGAGACCCTTCCGCACACACAGACCGGAAACTCCGGCGGACAGATGCAGGGATTCTCCAGCTTGCGGAAGGCATTCTTCACGATCCGGTCCTCCAGCGAGTGGAAGGTGATGATACACAGCCTTCCGCCCGGCGCCAGACATCCCGCCAGACGCTCCACCGAATTCTCCAGCACTTCCAGTTCTCTGTTGCAGGCGATCCGCACCGCCTGAAAAGTTCTCTTACAGGGATTGCCGCCCTTCCGCCGCATTTTGGCCGGAATGGCCGCGTACACGATATCCGCCAGCTCTCCCGTGGTCTCCAGCGGTTTCTCCTCCCGCCTGCGCAGGATGCCGTCGGCGATCCGCACCGCGCACTTCTCCTCGCCGTAGTCCCTGAGGATCCGGATCAGCTCCTCCCGGTCCCAGGTATTCAGAATGACCGCCGCGCTCAGCGGATCGTCCTGATTCATACGCATATCCAGCGGCGCATCGGTATGATAGGAGAACCCTCTCTCCGGGTTGTCCAGCTGATAGGAGGAGACGCCCAGGTCCAGAAGGATCCCGTCCACCTGCGGTGCACCGCATTCTGCCAGTATGTCCGGCAGCTCCTCATAATTGGCCCGGACGATCGTCACCCGGTCCCCGTAAGGCGCCAGCCTGGCGCCCGCCGCCTGTATGGCGTCCGCGTCCTGATCCACACCGATCAGCCGGCCTCTGTCCGACAGCCGCTCCGCCACCAGCGAGGCGTGTCCGCCGCCGCCCAGCGTTCCGTCCGCATAGATCCCGTCCGGACGGATCCGCAGATTTTCAATGACCTCCCGCCACATGACGGGTACATGCGCAAATTCCAAACCGCCTCTCCCGTTCAGATCCGGAGACCTCTCTCCAGCATCTCGTGCGCTATCTCATCCAGTTCGTCAGAGGACATGTCGTCCTCCCATTTCTCCCTGCTCCAGATCTCGATCCGGCTTCCCATGCCGACCGTGACCACATCCTTCTCTATACCGGCCGCCTCCCGGAGCCTTGCCGGCAGGACGATCCTTCCCTGCCTGTCCGGTTCCGCCTCGCAGGCCTGGGCCATAAAATATCTCTTCAGCTTCCTGTAACGGGCTTCATTCTGAGGGAGTTCCTCCAGCTTCGCGGCAAAATCTTCCCACATCTCCCACCTGTACAGACACAGACACCCGTCAAAGCCGCGTGTCAATACGCACCGGTCTCCCAGTGCCTCTCTGAACCTGGATGGTATGATCAGCCGGCCCTTAGCGTCCAGCGAGTGATCGTATTCGCCCAGAAACATCTCCACTTCCCTCCACTTTGCTCCACTGTATGGTCTATAATACCAATTTCGAGGCCAAATGGCAACGGGAATGTATGTTCCCCGCATGGAGACACCCTATGCATCCTCACTCCGCAGGCGCCTGTTCCTTCGATTCCTTACTTGCAGAAGGGACTACTCCCGCCGCGGAGACCGCCTTCTCTTCCGTCACGCTGACAGTTTTCTCTTCCATCGCGCCGGCAGCCTGCCCCTCTGACACGCTGACAGCCTTCTTCATGCGGGCATTCTGCACCAGCCAGATCGCCAGACTCACGGCTGTCATCATCAGTCCCAGCACCAGCGAGACCGGGATCTTCGTTCCGGTGATGTAGAGCTGGTCCGTGCGGATCGCCTCGATCCAGGCCCTGCCCAGACCATAGCCGCCGAAATAGAGCAGTGCCATCTCTCCGTTGAACCGCTTCTTATTAAGGAAGAAAAGCATGATCAGAAGCAGTCCCAGATTCCACAGACCCTCATACAGGAAGGTGGGATGGACCTGAATATAATTGGTTCCCTCCGTCATATGCGCGGCGATCAGGGGCGAGATATCCCTCTCCCGCACCATGGCGACAGGTATCCGCATAGCCAGGAGACTGTCCGTATACTCTCCGAACACCTCCCGGTTGAAGAAATTGCCCCACCGTCCGATGATCTGTCCCAGCACCAGACCATACACACAATGGTCCAGGAGCAGCGGCAGACTCTTCTTCTTGACCCGGCACCAGACCACCATCATCAGGACCACGGCGATCACGCCGCCGTAGATGGCCAGCCCGCCGCCCCGCAGATTCAGGACCTCCATCGGATTATCCTTATAAAAATCCCACATGAAGATCACATAATAGATCCGCGCCCCGAGGATCGCCACAATGATGAGCCAGATCGAAATATCCCAGATATCGTCCGGATCATTGCCTGTCTTCTTGGCAATATGCGCCGCCATCGTCAGTCCGATCAGCATGGCCGAAGCCACAATGATCCCATAGACAGCAATTCCAAAACCTCCGATATATATAGTTTTCGGGACATTGCTCAGATAGATTCCCAGATGCGGAAATGCGATGTCCATCATGTCCATCATTTCGTTCATTTTAAGCCCGATACTCCCGGATGATCCTTCTACTCCAGACTATATCTTGTATTATCTTAGCACATATAACCCAGATTTTGGGCCAACGCCCCAAATAAAAGTTCACAAAAATATCCCCTATCTGCCCGTATATTTTTTACACCTTTTAGACGTCTGTTTTATAAATTTTTAATTGACAATGTCCAGATGTTGTGTTTTCGTGAACTATCTGATACAACCCGTTGTGTCATAAAAGAGACTGACAATATCTTGTGGTTGCCTTTATTGAACACACAACTGTATCGCAAAGGCAGATTCTGACGGTTTGACGGTGGCTCGGGTGCCTTGAATGTCCAGGAGCGGCGGCCGGAGGCGCTTCGCGCCTTGGCCGCCCCTAGTTGTAAATATCCGGCACCT
>DGGX01000193.1:12335-12676 GCA_002392385.1 Lachnospiraceae bacterium UBA3863 | reverse complement strand
ACGCCCAGGCCCGGGCCGGGGAAGGGCTGTCTGTAGACCATGTTGTCGGGCAGGCCCAGCTGCTTGCCGACCATGCGCACTTCATCCTTGAAGAGGATCTTCACGGGCTCGACGAGTTCGAAGCGTTCCGCGATATCGGCCGGCAGGCCGCCCGCGTTGTGATGGGCCTTGACGCCGGCTTCACTCTCCAGGATGTCCGGCCAGATGGTTCCCTGTCCCAGGAACTTCACGCCGTCCAGTTTTCTCGCCTCTTCGGCAAAAACATCGATGAACTCCTCGCCGATGATATGGCGCTTGGTCTCGGGATCGGACACGCCGGCCAGCTTGTCGAGGAAGCGGTC
>DGGX01000193.1:5602-12277 GCA_002392385.1 Lachnospiraceae bacterium UBA3863 | reverse complement strand
AGCGGTCCACCGCGTCCACATAGATCAGGTTGGCATGCATCTCGTCACGGAAGACCTTGATGACCTGCTCGGGCTCTCCCTTGCGGAGGAGGCCGTGGTTGACGTGGACAGAGATGAGCTGCTGTCCGACAGCCTTGAGGAGAAGGGCCGCCACGACGGAGCTGTCCACACCGCCGGACAGGGCCAGCAGGACCTTGTCGCTGCCGATCTGGGCGCGGAGCGCCTCGACCTGCTCATCAATGAAAGCCTGCGCGAGGGCGGGCGTTGTGATTCTTTCCATATTATCCGGTCGTCTGTCGTAGACCATGGGTACCTTCCTTTCTGGGCATGTAAAGTAGTATTTTCTGTGGGTCCATTTTAGCGGAAAGCCGGTCCATGCACAAGCACGACTTTAAGCGCGCACACGAATCAGCAGGAGCCGTCCCTCCCGGACCGAGACCATAGCCTTCTCTCCCGGCAGAACCTCGTTGCTGATCCCGTACTGGTATTCGCAGGTGATCTCCGCGTCCTCCAGGGGATATTTGGCCCCGCGAACGGTAATGCCCCTGGCCGTGCCCGTGATATTGAGGAGGGAGAAGAAGGCCCAGTCATCACTGATCTCTGCCGGCGCCCGGGATATGATCTCCATCTCGGACCAGTCGTCCAGGATCCTGCCGCGCAGGCCCAGGGAATCCAGATACAGGAGGATGGACACGTTGCCCAGGGAATGGTCCAGACGTCCGCCGATCACACCGACCAGGAGGAAGTCCTTAAAGCCCCGCCTGACGCCCTCTTTCACAGCGTACACGGTATCCGTGTCATCTTTTTCTCTGGGGAGGACAATTGTCTCCACCGGCAGATGCGGGTTCTCGTGGGAATCAAAATCCCCCACGATCAGGTCCGGTTCCGCCTGAAGACCCTCCCTGTGACGCAGGCCGCTGTCACAGTAGATCATATAATCTTCGTTTCGAAGGGCCTGCCGGACCGCGGAATACTCCCCGATCCCGGCGCCTCCGACGATCACACATCTGTCTTTCATCAGGCTGTCACCCTGCCGCTTTTCAGAGGACCAGATCCTGCAGGCGCCGCTTGGGCACATAGTGTCTGTCCTGGTCATCCCGGTAATAATTGGTCCTGCCGTCTTCTCCGACTTCCGTGAGAATGATCTCCTCGTCCGGCCTGCCTACCGCCACGATCAGCAGGGGATGGAGGTGGGCGTCTATGCCCAGGGTCTCCCTTACAGACCCGGCGGCAAAATTGCCGATCATGCAGCCGCCCAGGCCCATTTCCACGGCGCCCAGCAGCATGGTCTGCGCCACGATGCCCACATCCTTCTGGAAACGGGAGAGATTGTCATTGATACGGTCATCCTGGCAGATCACGATGAAGGCCGTCGGCTCCTTGCCCGGATGCGGCAGCTGCAGATCCGGCAGTCCCCTGGCCCAGTGGGTCTCCTTCTGCAGGCGTTCCACCTCTGCCTCTTCGCAGACAAGACGGAAGCGCAGCGGCTGCATATTCACGCTGGACGGGCACAGTCTGGCCAGGTCCACCAGCTCGGTCAGCTGGTCCCGGCTCACCTTCACGCTGTGATCATATCCGCGGTAGCTTCTGTTGGCGCGCACCATATCTTTCAACTTCATAAAGCAGCTCCTTCCTGTATCGGCTTTCCTGATACTCTCTGCCGGTCGTCCCATTCAATATATCATTTTCCGCTCCGGGAGACTATAATTATAATGTAGTTCTTTTCCGGTCAAAAGGAGTCCCCACTATGCTCTGTCGTGCGGCAAAAAGATGCCATCCTCTTCCTGCCCTCTTATGCCTCCTGCTCTTACTTCTTGCAGCAGCGGGCTGCCAGTCCGGTACTTCCCATACGGATCCGGCTCCTCCCGGGCCCGATGAACAGCGGGTCTCCTTTTCCCTGCCTTCCGGCTGTTATGAAGAGGAGCAGCTGACTGTTTCCATTTCGGCACCGGACGGCTGTACAGTGGCCTTCACGGAGGACGGCCGTCTTCCGACGATCGCGGATGACAGCGGCCTGCAGACTGCGGAGGTCTCTGTGGAGAACATGGAGCCCGGCTATCTGATCCGCCACCGCGACCTCATGGTCTATTCTGAATTTCCCCGTTCCTGTATCCTGGAAGACCCTTCCCTTCCCGGAGGCTGCGTGGTCCGCGCAGCCGTCGTCTCTCCGTCTGGTGAGGTCGGCCCTGTAGAAACGGAAGTATACTTTCCGGATCTGGATCCCGGAATCCGCTTCCCGGGATGTCTGGTCATCTCCATCATTGCGGACCCCTCTGACCTGCTGGATTATGAGACAGGCATCCTGACGCCGGGGGCCATCTATGACCAGTGGAAAGAGACCCCTGAGGGAATTGAGTGTATAGCGGGCGGAGAATTGGGTTTGGTTGAATCCAATATAACGCAGCATGGAAAAGCCTGGGAGAGGCCCTGCACTCTGCAGATCTACGACGGCTCCGGCTCTCCTGCTGTCCGCGCGGACGCCGGCATCCGGATCACGGGGGGGTTCTCCCGCGGTGCCAATCAGAAATCCTTCAATCTTTATTTCCGGGACACCTACGGAACACAATATCTCGAGTACCCGCTCTTCGAGGATGTCCCCCGCTATAAAAGCTTCCGCCTCCGGTCGGGCGGTAATAATGCCAACCTCCTCAAGTTCCGGGATGCCTTCCTGCAGGACCTGGTCGCCGACCGCCGCTTCACTACCACAGAGAGCCGGCCCGCCGTCCTGTTCCTGAACGGGGAATATTGGGGGCCTTATCTGTTGACCGAGAAGCTCTCGGACCAGATGCTCCACGACCACTACGGTGTCGACCCGGACCAGGTCATCCTGGTCAAGGAAGGCGAACTGGAGGAGGGTGTGGACGACGACATGGCCCTCTATCAGGACCTGATGGCCTACGCCGATGCCGACCTGTCAGACCCCGTTCTCTGGCAGGAATTCAGCGCCATCATGGACACACAGTCCATGGCGGAGTATTGCGCGGCCAGGGTCTATTACGGCGATGCTGACTGGCGGCCCGACAAGAACGACGTGCTGTGGCGGACCAGGGACACCTCCTATAATGACGGCCGGTGGCAGTACATTCTCTATGACGTGGAATACAGCACTGGCCTGTACGGTTCTGAACAGACTGCCGCCTCCTACGATCATTACTCGGCCGCTCTCAGGAACTACCCTCTTCTCGCGGCGGCCTTGAAGAACGAGGCCTTTCGCGAAGCGTTTCTGGAAGCTCTCCGCAGTATCGGAAGTGTAGACTGTAATTATGAAAGGGTACAGGAGATCCTGACTTCTTATCTGAAAGTATGGGAGCCCTTAATGCCCGACTACTACAAAAGGTTCGGTGACTGGCAGGTTCAATGGTACATGGAACTTGCGCGGATGGATGATTTTTTCAGGCAGCGTTATGACCTCCTCCTTCCCACTGTGACGGGGGATAACTGATCCCATGATCCCCGGCAGGTTTTATGCGTGTCCTTTTCCCTCCTCCCGCCTGTTCAGCAGGAAGATGGCGCCGACGAGAAGCGCCGCGGAGACCAGCAGCGGTACCCAGGGCGACAGGAGGAATCCGGCGATCAGATAGCCGACCGCGCACACCACCGCCACCAGGGTAGCGTAAGGAAGCTGCGTCTCCACATGACGGATGTGGACGCAGTCCGCGCCGGTGGAGGCCAGGATCGTCGTATCCGAAATGGGGGAGCAGTGGTCGCCGTAGACCGAACCGGCCAGCGTTGCGCCCAGGGCGGGGATCAGGAAGATGCCCGCGCCTTCCGTCTCACAGATCATGGTGATGATCGGGATCAGCATGCCGAAGGTGCCCCAGGAGGTGCCCATGGAGAAGCTCATCAGCGCGGCGATCACGAAGATCAGCACCGGCAGGAAGCCGAGCGGCAGGTTGGAGGAGCTCACGAAACCGGAGATGAACAGGCCGGTGCCGATGAGCTGACGGCATACGCCGCCGAGGCTCCAGGACAGGATCAGGATCAGCATGGGCGGCACGATATTGCTGATGCCGCTGACGATGCAGTCGATGAAGCCCTTGGGCGTCATCAGCTTCCGGGGCAGATACAGCACCATCGCCGTAAGAAGTCCGGCAAAAGCACCCAGGGACAGGCCCGCCGTCGGATTGTAACCGATCGCCTCCGAGAAGCTCACGCCCTCGAAGAAACCGCCCACGTAGGCCATGCCCAGGATCGCGCAGATGATCAGCACCAGAATGGGCAGCACGAGATCATACACGCGGCCATTTGTTTTCTCACGGAAGGTGTCCTGCTCCTCTTCCGGTGTCTTCCGCAGGGCCGCCTCTTCCGCTTTCTTCATAGGACCGAAGTCCCTGCCGCTGTACGAGATGAAAATGACCATGAGGATGGTCAGCAGGGCATAGAAATTGTAAGGGATCGTCGACAGGAAGACGTGGAAGCCGTCCGTCGCGCTCACTTCACTGGCCACAGCCACCGCCCAGCTGGACACCGGCGCGATGATACAGACCGGCGCCGCCGTCGCGTCGATGATATAAGCCAGCTTCTCCCTCGAGATATGCAGCCGGTCCGTGATCGGCCGCATGACCGTTCCCACGGTCAGACAGTTGAAGCCGTCATCGATGAAGATCAGGACCCCCAGCAGCGACGTGGCAAAGGCCGCCGCCCTCTTGCTCTTCAGCCTCTTTTCCACCCACTTGCCGTAGGCCTGACTGCCGCCGGACCTGGACACCAGACTGACCACCGCCCACAGCAGGGCCAGAAAGATGATCATATAGGCATTGTCCGAGATCTTCGAACTCATCATATCAAACGTCATCGCCGCCGCCGAGACGATCGTCCCGCCCGTCGCGAAGGCATAGATCAGCATTCCCGACACGATACCGATGAACAGCGAAGAATACACTTCCTTGGTCACCAGCGCCAGCACGATCGCAATGATCGGCGGCAGGATCGAGAGCCACCCCGTTTCAACCATGGTAAATTCCATAACGCATACTCCTTTACAACCTTGAGTATATGGACTTCCTCCCGGCACAGACCGGTACTCTGATACTATACCATACGCTTCCATTGTGCACAATCATATTGTAAAAAGCCTCACACAGGGGACGGTTCTCTGTGTGAGGCTCTGTGGGAGGCCACTGTGTGCGTCAGTCAAGCTCGAAGCGGAGCTCCTGCCACTTCTTGAAGAGTTCGGGGCTCTCGGGGTCGCCGCCGAGGTAGCGGCCGGCGTCGAGGGAGCGGATGGTGTTCATGTCCTCTTCGGAGAGCCGGAAGTCGAAGATATCGAGGTTCTCCTTCTGGTGGTCGGGGTTGGCGGACTTGGGGATGGCGATGAAGCCTTCCTGCAGGTGCCAGCGGAGGATGACCTGGCCGATGGTCTTGTTGTTCTTCTCGGCGATGGCGTTGAGGGCCTCGTTGAAGCGGAGTCTCTTGGAGCCGTGGCCGAGGGGGAACCAGGATTCGAGGCGGATGTCATGCTGGGCCAGAAGCTTGCGGAGTTCCTTCTGCTGCTGGAGGGGATGGCACTCCATCTGGTTCACGGCAGGCACCACGGTGGTCTGCTCCATGAGGGCGGTCAGCTGGGGCACGGTGTGGTTGCAGACGCCGATGGAGCGGATCTTGCCGGCCTTCTGTGCGTCCTCCATGGCTTTATAGGCGCCGACATTGTCGCCGGCCGGCCTGTGCAGAAGGAGGAGATCCAGGTAATCGGTGTCCAGACGGCGAAGGGCGCCGTCGATGGCCCGCGTGGCATTCTCATAGCCGTAATCCTGGACCCAGAGCTTGGTGGTGAGGAAGATCTCCTCTCTGGGCACGCCGGATTCCCGGATGCCCTGGGCGATGCTGCGCTCGTTCATATAGGCCGCCGCTGTGTCCAGAAGGCGGTAGCCGGCCTTAAGGCCGTTCTTTACATATTCGACAGTAGCTTCCCCGCTTTCAGAAAGATAGAAGCCCAGTCCGAGCTGGGGGATCTTGTTGCCGTCATTGAGTGTGAATGTCTGCATGGCCTGCCACGCTCCTTTCTGGTCCCTGCGGACCCAACATGCATCTTCTTATAATGTCAGTATAGCCCGTGAGTGTTTTATCTGTAAAATTGATTTTTTTAGTATTATATATCAAATTCATTCATTTCTTCCCGTCCGAAGGACAGGCGTGTCGTTTCAGGAAGGATCTCCTTCCCCGGATGTGGCCCTGATGTGATTATATATGCACATAATCTTGAAAAGAATTCATAATCAACGTATAATCAACCTCAAAGCGTCTGTATCATTGTATACATATGCAGGCGCTTTGAGGTTTCTCGTTGTGTTTTATCTGAGGAGGGAGAACATGAGTCCGTTTTATATGACGCCCTGGGCGCTGCTGCCGCCGGTCATTGCCATTGCGCTGGCCCTGATCACCAAGGAAGTGTATTCGTCGCTGTTCGTAGGTATTATCGTCGGCGGCCTTCTGTATTCCGGGTTCAGCTTTGAGGGCACGCTGACGCACGCCTTCAACGACGGCATCGTCGCGTCGCTGTCTGATCCTTATAATGTAGGCATCCTGGTCTTTCTGGTGGTGCTGGGCATCCTGGTGGCCATGATGAACAAGGCGGGCGGCTCGGCCGCGTTCGGCCGCTGGGCTTCTGAGAAGATCAAGTCCCGGGCCGGCGCGCAGCTGGCGACGATCGCCCTGGGCGTCCTGATCTTCATCGAC
>DGGX01000193.1:4734-5564 GCA_002392385.1 Lachnospiraceae bacterium UBA3863 | reverse complement strand
TTCATCGACGACTATTTCAACTGTCTGACGGTCGGCAGCGTCATGCGGCCCGTCACGGACAAAAGCCGGATCTCCAGGGCCAAGCTGGCTTATCTGATCGATGCCACGGCCGCGCCGGTCTGCATCATCGCCCCGGTCTCTTCCTGGGCGGCAGCGGTGTCCTCCTATGTGGAGGACGGGAACGGCCTCTATCTCTTCATCCGGGCGATCCCCTACAATTTCTACGCCATCCTCACCATCGTGATGATGATCTTCCTGGCGCTCACAGGCATGGAGTACGGTCCCATGGCCGTCCATGAGAAAAACGCCAGGGACAATGGCGATCTCTTTTCAGGGAGAAAACTGGCTGACGCATCGGCGGACGACGCGGGCAATGAAAAAGGCCGTGTCATCGACCTGGTCCTGCCCATCGCCGTACTGATCGTCTCCTGCGTCGTCGGCATGATCTACTCGGGCGGTTTCTTCGAGGGGACCGGTTTTGTCGAGGCTTTCTCCAACTCCGACGCTTCCGTGGGCCTGATGCTGGGCAGCGCGGTGGCGCTGGTCGTGACGGTCATCCTCTACCTGGTCCGTCGGGTCCTGACCTTTAAGCAGATCACAGACAGCATTCCCGAGGGCTTCAAGGCCATGGTGCCGGCGATCCTGATCCTGACCTTCGCCTGGAGCCTGAAGGCCATGACCGATTCCCTCGGCGCGAAAGAATTCGTGGAGGCCGTGGTCAAAGGAAGCGCGGGCGGCTTCGCGGCCTTCCTGCCGGCCATCATTTTCCTGATCGCCTGCTTCCTGTCCTTTGCCACCGGCACGAGCTGGGGCACCTTCGGCATCCTGAT
>DGGX01000193.1:0-4600 GCA_002392385.1 Lachnospiraceae bacterium UBA3863 | reverse complement strand
GTCTGCGGCGACCACTGCTCCCCCATCTCCGACACGACCATCATGGCCAGTGCCGGCGCCCAGTGTGACCACGTGACCCACGTCTCCACCCAGCTCCCCTACGCCATCACCGTGGCCGCGGTCAGCTTCGTGGCCTACATCATCGCGGGCTTCTTCCCCAGCGCCTTCATCGCCCTGCCCGTGGCCATCATCCTCATGATCGCGACACTCTTCATCATGCGCCGTTTTCTCGGTTGATCTGAGCAGATCCGCGCCCGTACAGGGCAGCGGACCACGCCGGCACAGATAGACGTGCCGCAGCCATAAAAACAAAGCCTGACAGTCCCTGTCATCCTCTCCGATGACGCCCGGCTGTCAGGCTTTTTTGATTGCGCTCCGGCTTCTATGCCCCGGGCACCACTTTTTCAGGGGGCCTTCCGCCCTCCTGTCTCAGTAGCTGACCTTCAGCAGCTTCTCCGAGATCCGTGTCTGCACTTCCAGGTAATACAGGGCATCCGCGTCGGACAGCTCTTCCTCTCCGATATCCGCGATCTCCTGCATATATTCTGTGTAGTGTTTCATATATTCCAGATAATCCGACATCATGGAAGCATCATTGCCCGACTCCTTGTATTTTTCCATAAAGGCAATGTACTCGTCAAAGAAAGCCTCGTAGCTGTCCATCGCCTCCTTGAATTCCGGCGTCACGCCCACAGGCTTCTCCTCCTCTTCCTGCGCGGGCTCCTCCTTTTCAGGCTCCTGCGCTTCTTCCTGCTCCGCAGGCTCCTCTTCCGGCTCCTCTGCCGCTTCCTGCTCTTCCGCCGCTTCCTGGGACGCCTCCTCTTCCACGGCCTCTTCCGCTTCTTCCTCCTCGGCTTCCGCCTCTACGGACGCCTCCTGGGACGCGGAAGTATCCGGTTCCGGCTCCTCCCTTCTCCCGCTCCGTCTGAACATGCCTGACACGGTCGAAATGATAAAAAGCAGCACGATGATCCACACAATGGTTCCGCAGCCGAAATGTCTCTTTCCTCTCATAGCACAGCCTCCCTTCTCCGGCACCTCCGGGAATTTAAGCATAGCATGGAAGATTCAGCCCGATGTCTGACCCATTAGACAAGAATGACCTCCCGCTCCGCGAAAATAACAATGTCTGTTATGGCAGACACAGTGATCACAGAAAGGAGGAATGTCATGCCATACGACAATCAGGTGACCGGAAAGATCATTCGCGAGCTCAGAAACAGAAAAGGCCTGACACAGGAGGTTGTGTCAGGTCTTTCATGTATACCCCGCAGCCATCTGGCCATGATCGAGAGCGGCCGCATCAGCCCGACAGTAGATACCCTCTGGCGCATCTCCGAGGCCCTCGGCCTGCGCCTCAGCGACCTCATCCGCATCGTGGAGGAGGAGACGCGGACCTGACCTCACACAGGGTCTCACACAGGGTCTCACAGGGTCTCACAGGGGACGGTTCTCTGTGTGAGGCTCTCACAGGGGCTCTCACAGGGGACGGTTCTCTGTGTGAGGCTCTCACAGGGGCTCTCACAGGGGACGGTTCCTTGTGTGAGCCCTGCCACGCACTGCCGCAAATGAACAGCCATCCCAGGATGAGGGACGTCCTGGCAGATCACCCCGTACGTATGCAGAAAGCTTCCTGGGATGAATTCGGTTCGTTAAGTTACCCCTCACGGCCGCTGGAAGCTTCCCGGGTTGAGTTCCACTCCCGTTAAGTCACCCCACTCGTCCACAGGAAGCTTCGCGGGATGAATTCCATCCCGTTAAGTTACCCCGCCCAGCCGCTGGAAGCTTCCCGGGTTGAGTTCCAAGCCCGTTTAGTCACCCCGCCTGTTCACAGAATGCTTCCCGGGTTGAATTCTGGTCCGTTAATTCATCCCGCATGCCCGCTGGAAGCTTCCTGGGTTGAACTCCAATCCGCTAAGTCACCCCACCCGGCCTCTGGAAACTTCCCGGGTTGAAAACAGTCCATTTTGTCACCCCGCTCAGCTATAGAAATTCTTCTGGGATGAGAGTTGCAGTCTTCAGTTAACCTGATCCTGCATCAAGGTCCCTGTTTCCCAATCCCGGCCGCATGGGACGGTTCCCTGTGCGGTCTGGCATACATAAAAAGGACCGCACAGAGGACTGTCCCCCTGTGCGGCCCGCATATTATCTGGATTTTTTGCCGTTTTATCGCGTCATTCACACACAGAACCGTCCCCTGTGAGACACACACAGAACCGTCCCCTGTGAGACAGAACCGTCCCCTGTGAGAGCTGAGAGCTCTAAGCTTCTTCTAAGCCAGGGGCTGTATCCTCAGCTTATCAAACGGATACCGCTGGCCTCTGATGGCGGCGGAGAAGGAGGTAAGGTATGGATACACCGAGGCGTATCGTTCTGATCCCGGCCTATGAGCCGGACAATACATTGGTTCCCTTTACGGAAGGGCTTGTCGGCGCGGGATTTAGGGCTGTCGTCGTGGATGACGGTTCGAGCGCGGGCTGTGGGGATGTCTTCGAGAAGCTCTCCGATATGGAGGGTGTCACTGTGCTGAGGCACGCGGTGAACCGGGGCAAAGGAGCGGCCCTGAAGACGGGTCTGCAGCATATATCGAGTCATTGTCCTCTGCCCTATACGGTGGTCACCGCGGATGCGGACGGGCAGCACAGGGAAGGGGACATCTACAGGGTCTGTCGGGAGGCGGAGGCCTGTCCCGAGGCTCTGGTCCTGGGGAGCCGGCGGTTCGACGGGAAGGTCCCGCTCCGCAGCCGGATCGGCAACACGATCACCAGGACCGTCTTCCGGCTCACCAGCGGGGTGAAGGTCTATGACACGCAGACCGGCCTGCGGGCCTTCTCCGATGAGCTTGTGCCGTGGATGCTCACCGTGTCCGGGGAGAGATACGAATACGAGATGCAGGTGCTGCTGTCCGCCGCGCGCAGCGGGATACCCCTCCGGGAGGTCCGGATCGAGACCGTCTACCTGGACGGCAATGCTTCGTCCCATTTTGACACCGTCCGGGACTCCTTCCGGATCTACAGGGAGATCCTGCATTTCTCCGGCGCCTCCCTGCTCAGCTTCTGCCTGGATTACCTGCTCTTCTGCGTTTTTCTGGCCGTCTCGGGCAGGCTTCTCCTGTCCAATGTCGCGGCGCGCCTCATCAGCGCGGCATTCAACTATACGCTGAACCGGCGGCTGGTCTTCCGCAGTCAGGCGTCCGTCGCCGATTTCGCTCCGGCCTATGCCCTGCTGGCGGCCCTCATCCTGGTCAGCGGCACCATCCTGCTGAAGGGTCTGTCCCTGCTCGGCGTCAGCGGCTACCTGGCCAAGATCGCCGTCGAGCTGGTCATGTTCGCGGTCAGTTTCTCCCTGCAGCGGTCCTGGGTCTTCCGCACCGGGCTCCGCGCATAGATCAATGATAAGGAGGTTCCTATGAAAAAACATCTATGGCCGGCCGCCTTCACGGCCTGCCTCACAGCTTTTACCGTCTATATGGCACTGGACACCTTCGTCCTCACCACCCCTCTGCAGACGAACGCGACAGAGATGAACATGGCCGTTTTCGAGGCGGAGACCACAGCGCAGACCTCTCCCGCACCCTCGGGATCAGACTTCTCTGAGGACACATCCTCTGCGGACGATGATACCTCTAAGGGCACGTCCTCTGCGAAGGATGATGCCTCTAAGGACACATCCGTTGCGGACGATGAGGCCTCGTCGTCCTCCTCTTCTGAGAAAAAGCGCCGCAAAAAGGGACGCAGCTCGGACAGCAGCGCCGGCTCGGAGAAAAGCGGCAGCGAAGACACAGACAGCAGCCGTGACAGCAAAGACAGCGGCAGCGAAGACAGCAGCGGAAACACAGACAGCGCCGGCTCGCAGAGTGCCGACATCACCGCCGCTGAGAACGCGGAGGTCATCGGCACCTACGAAGACGAGAACATGACGATCACCGTCACCCGCTGCACCGTCGCGGATACGGAGGTCTACACAGCCGACGTCAGGCTCTCCTCCGCCCAGTACCTGAAGACGGCTTTTGCCGAGGATACCTATGGCAGGAACATCACGGAGACGACCTCCGACATGGCCGAGGCCAAGGATGCGGTCCTGGCCGTCAACAGCGACTACTACGGCGCGCAGGAGACCGGCTATGTCATCCGCAACGGCGTGGTCTACCGCGAGACGGCGGGCAGCAATGAGGTGCTCTGCATCTACCCGGACGGCTCCATGGAGGTGGTCGATCCCGCCGCGGTCACCGCCCAGGAGCTGGCAGACAAGGGCGTCTGGCAGGCTTTTTCCTTCGGGCCCGCCCTGGTGGAGAACGGCGAGCTCGCTGTCACGGAAGGCACGGAGGTCGGCAAAGCCATGGCAGACAACCCCCGCACGGCGATCGGTGTCATCGATACCCTGCACTACGTACTGGTGGTCTCGGACGGCCGCACGGACGAGAGCGAGGGCCTCAGCCTATACGAGCTGGCCTCCTACATGCGGACTTTGGGCGTCGAAACCGCCTATAACCTGGACGGCGGCGGCTCCTCCACCATGGTGTATCAGGGGGAGGTCGTCAACAATCCGACGACCAGCGGAAATTCCGTAAAAGAGAGGAGCGTGAGCGACATTGTTTACA
>DGGX01000107.1 GCA_002392385.1 Lachnospiraceae bacterium UBA3863 | reverse complement strand
CACTGCGCGGTGCAGTGGCCCAACGTCCGTTTCGTCGGCTTCGAGGCCAATGAGTGGCTTCACGACGAGGACAGACTGGTCGCCTTCATCGGCGGCGCCCAGATCGACCCCTTCGGCAACGTCAACTCCACCAGCATCGGCGATTATCATCACCCGGTCACCCGTTTCACGGGCTCCGGCGGCGCCAACGGCATCGCTACCTACTGCAACACCATCATCATGATGCAGCACCAGAAGCGCCGCTTCATCGAGAAGGTCGACTACATCACCAGCTGCGGCTGGATGGACGGCCCCGGCGGACGTGAGAGAGCAGGCCTTCCCGGCAACAGAGGCCCGCAGATGGTCGTTACCGACCTGGGCATCATGAAGTTCGACGAAGAGACCAAGAGAATGTATCTGGCCTACTATTATCCTTTCTCGACGCCTGAGATGGTGCTTGAGAACACAGGATTCGATGTGGATGTCTCCAGAGCCCAGCTCATGGAAGGCCCCGGTCCCGAGATCATCAAGATGATCCGCGAAGAGATCGATCCCGGCCAGGCTTTCATCAAGGTCCCGAAGAACGCCTGATCCCGTCTGACCGAATACAAGTAAGGAGGAGTATTCATGTCCAATCACGATTATTCCATGCCCAGATACTTCCGTTTCATGCATAAGATCTGGACCGGCGGTATCACCGAGAATGCCGCCAACGCTGAAGAACTCAAGGCAATTGAGCAGCAGATCCATGAGCAGGCACAGAAGATGCAGGACGCCGGCACGCCGGACGCTGCCATCCATAAAAAGGGCCAGATGACCGCCATCGAGCGTGTGCACTATCTGGTGGACGAGGGAACCTTCCTCCCTCTGAACAGCATCTACAACCCCCAGGATAACAACCAGGAGAAGATCGGCGTCATCAGCACCGGCATCATCAAGGGCCTCGGCAGGGTCAATGGCAAGTGGGCCGTGATCATCGCGTCTGACAACAAGAAGCTGGCCGGCGCATGGGTCGCCGGACAGGCGGACAACCTGCTGCGCGGCAGCGACACCGCCAAGCTCCTGGGCATCCCGCTGATCTATCTGCTGAACTGCTCCGGCGTCAAGCTGGACGAGCAGGAGAAGGTCTATCCCAACCGCAGGGGCGGCGGCACACCTTTCTTCCGCAATGCGGAGCTGAACCAGCTGGGCATCCCGGTCATCGTCGGCATCTACGGCACGAACCCCGCCGGCGGCGGCTATCACAGCATCAGCCCCACGATCCTGATCGCCCATAAGGACGGCAACATGGCTGTCGGCGGCGCGGGTATCGTCGGCGGTATGGATTCCAATCCGCTGGTCGACATGCAGGGCGCCCTGGATATGATCGAATCCACCAGGAAGCTCCGCGTGGATCCCCCGGGATCTGTCTCGATCCATCACGGTGAGACCGGCTTCTTCCGCGAGGTCTACGACGAGGAGACCGGCGTCATCGACGCGATCAAGAAGTATATGGATTATCTGCCCTCCTACAATCCGGAGTTCTTCCGCGTGGATGAGCCCAAGGAGGCAGGCCTCGAGGGCGAGAAGCTCTATGATCTCGTTCCGAGAAACACCCGTCAGTTCTATGATATGTACAAGGTCATCGCCGCGCTCGTGGACGGTGCCGAGTTCATGGAGTTCAAGAAGGACTACGGCCCGGAGATGATCACCGGCCTTGCCAAGGTCGACGGCCTGCTCGTCGGCGTCGTGGCGAACCGCCAGGGACCTCTGTTCATGGAGGGCTTCAAGGATTATCCTGAGTACCGCGGCAAGGGCGCCATGGGTATGGGCGGCAAGCTCTACCGTCAGGGCCTGATCAAGATGAATGAGTTCGTGACCCTCTGCTCCAGAGACAAGATCCCGATGATCTGGGTGCAGGATACCACCGGTATCGACGTCGACAACGAAGCGGAGAAGGCAGAGCTCCTCGGCCTCGGCCAGAGCCTGATCTACTCCATCCAGAACAGCGGCCTCAAGATGCTGGAGATCACCCTCCGCAAGGGCACGGCTGCCGCGCACTACGTTCTGGGCGGACCGCAGGGCAATGACAACAATGTCTTCTCCCTGGGCACAGCCGCGACGGAGATCAACGTCATGTACGGCAAGACCGCGGCAGGCGCCATGTACAGCCGCCGTCTGGTCAAGGATCAGGATACAGGCAAGGATCTGCAGGGCACCATCGACAAGATGAACAAGCTGATCCAGGAATACGCGGATCACTCCAGCCCCGCCTACTGCGCCAAGGCCGGTATGGTCGACGAGATCGTCGATATGCCCAAGCTCCGCAAGTACGTGCAGGCCTTCACGGATGCCGCCTATCAGAATCCCAAGGCCATCTGCCCTGTGCACCAGATGATCCTGCCCCGCATCATCCGTGACTACGATCACACACATAAATAAAGCGATAAGCTGAAGAATCGGAAGGATCCGCGGGTCCGCAGAAGAGGGGATCCGCGGATCATTTCCGGTTTATGCTCCTGATACAGAAATCATACAAATGGAGACAGAAATGGGCGATATCTATACACTGGGAATCGACGTGGGATCTACCGCTTCCAAATGTATCATACTGAAGAACGGGGAGGAGATCGTCGCCAAGTCCCTGGTAGATGTGGGAGCGGGCACCAGCGGTCCCCAGAGAGCCATCGAGAACGTGCTGGCCAGGGCCGGCATGGAGGAACACGACATTGACTACACCCTCGCGACAGGATACGGACGCAACTCCCTGATGGGACTGGCGGACAAGCAGATGAGCGAGCTCAGCTGCCACGCCAGAGGCGCTTATTTCCTGTTCCCCCAGGTCCACACGGTCATCGATATCGGCGGTCAGGACGTCAAGGTCATGCGGATCGAGAACGGCGCCATGACCAACTTCCAGATGAATGACAAGTGCGCCGCCGGAACGGGCCGTTTCCTGGATGTCATGGCACGGGTCCTGGAGGTCAATGTCGACGAGCTGGGCGAGCTGGGCGCACAGTCCCAGAAGAGGGTGGAGATCAGTTCCACCTGTACGGTTTTTGCCGAGAGTGAGGTCATCAGCCAGCTGGCCAACGGAACGGACCGGAAGGATATCATCGCCGGCATCCACCGCAGCGTCGCCCACCGGGTCACCGGTCTGGCGCGCCGGATCGGCGTTCAGGACCAGGTCGTCATGACCGGCGGCGTCGCCCAGAACCAGGGCATCGTCGGCGCCCTGCAGGATGAACTCGGATGTAAGATCCAGACATCGCCGCTGACACAGTACAACGGTGCGCTCGGCGCATCGCTTTTCGCGTATCAGATCGCGAAGAAGAAAGCGGCAGCAAAAGCGTGAAATTCGGCGCGTCTTCCGAAAAATGCAGATGAGGGCGGAAGAGCACCGTTTTTAAGGAAAGGAGAGGATTATGGCAAAAGAAGTGAGCCCCGGCGTAAAAGCGCTGCGGCAGGTAGTCGAGGATGTCTACGCGGAAGCCAGAGAAGCCAAGAAGAGAGGAGAGCCTGTGGGCTGGTCTTCTTCCAAGTTCCCCTGCGAACTGGCGGAAGCCTTCGGTCTGCATGTTGTCTATCCTGAGAACCAGGCAGCCGGTATCGCCGCCAACAGAGACGGCGAGGTGATGTGCCAGGCAGCCGAGGATCTGGCCTATGACAACGACATCTGCGGTTATGCCCGTATCAGCCTTGCGTACGCCGCGGGCAAGAGAGCTGCGAAGAAGCTGGATCCCGAGACCCTCGAGGTCGTGATCAACCCCGAGACGGAGAAGCCCTACACTGAGCTCGTTGACATCAACGAGATCTGGGCTATGCCCGAGGGAGAGGAGAAGGAGAAGAGGCTGGCGGCCATCAAGCCTTATCGTCAGATGCAGATGCCCATGCCCGATTTCGTTCTCTGCTGCAACAATATCTGCAACTGCATGACCAAATGGTATGAGAATATCGCGCGCATGCACAATATTCCGCTGGTCATGATCGATATCCCCTACAACAACACCGTGGAAGTGGATGACACCTATGTGGCTTACATCCGCGGCCAGTTCGACAAGGCCATCCATCAGCTGGAGGAGATCAGCGGCAAGAAGTTCGACGAGAAGAAGTTCGAGGAGGCCTGCGCCAACGCCAACCGCACCGCCAAGGCATGGCTGAAGGTCTGCGACTATCTGCAGTACAAGCCCGCCCCGATGAGCGGATTTGACCTGTTCAACCACATGGCGGACGTCGTCACCGCCCGCGGCCGCGTGGCAGCCGCCGAGGCTTTCGAGCTTCTGGCCACCGAGCTGGAAGAGAACGTGAAGACCGGCAAGAGCACCCTTCCTTTCCCGGAGGACTACCGGATCATGTTCGAAGGCATCCCCTGCTGGCCCAAGCTTCCCGCACTCTTCCGTCCCCTCAAGAAGAACGGCATCAACGTCACGGCTGTCGTGTACGCTCCCGCCTTCGGTTTTGTCTACAACGGACTGGACGAGATGGTCAAGGCTTACTGCAAGGCTCCCAACTCCGTATGTCTGGAGCAGGGCGTTGACTGGAGAGAGGGCATCTGCCGCGACAACAAGGTCGACGGCGTGCTGGTCCACTACAACCGCAGCTGCAAGCCCTGGAGCGGATACATGGCAGAGATGCAGCGCCGCTTCACCGCGGACCTCGGCATCCCCTGCGCAGGTTTCGACGGCGACCAGGCCGATCCCAGAAACTTCAACGAAGCGCAGTATGAGACCCGCGTACAGGGCCTGGTGGAAGCCATGGAGGCGGCCCGTCTGGCCAAAGAGGCGTGAGAGAGAGGAGGCAGAGGCAAATGAGTAATTTGGATAATCTCTTTAATAAATTTGAACAGGCCGCTTCTTCTCCCGCGGGACAGCTGGCGGCTTACAAGGCACAGGGCAAGAAGGCCATCGGCGTTCTTCCCTATTACGCACCGGAAGAGCTCGTCTATGCGGCGGGCATGGTCCCCTTCGGCATGTGGGGATCCAACAAGAAGACCATCAGCAGAGCCAAGGAATACTGCGCGACCTTCTACTGCACGATCGCACAGCTGGCCGTGGAAATGCTGCTGGACGGCACCATGGACGGCCTGAGCGGCGTGATCACCCCTACGATCTGCGATACCCTCCGTCCCATGAGCCAGAACATCCGTATCTCCATGTCCGACAAGATGCCGGTCATCTTCCTGGCGCATCCGCAGAACCGCTTCGATGAGAACGGCCTGCGCTTCACCGTCAGCCAGTACACCAACATCCGGAAGAGACTCGAGGAGATCGCGGGCCACCCGATCACCGATGACGACATCCGCGAGGCGATCAAGGTCTACAATGCCTGCCACGTCGAGCAGCGCCGCTTCGTCAAGCTCGCCGGCGAGCATCCCGAGGCAGTCTCCGCCGTGAAGAGATCCGCAGTCCTGAAGGCGGGCTGGTTCACTCTCAAGGATGAGTACACCAAGATGCTGAAGGAACTGAACGACGAACTGGAAGCTCTGCCCAAGGTCGCATGGCCCGGCACCAAGGTCGTCGTCTCCGGCATTATCTTCGACAACCCGGTCCTGCTGCAGATCTTCGACGACTATCAGATCGCGATCGTGGCGGATGATGTTGCCCACGAGAGCCGCACCTTCAAGACGGATATCCCGGACGACGCGGATCCCATGATGGCTCTCGCCAGACAGTTCGCGAACCGTGATCATGACGTACTGCTCTATGATCCCGCTTCCGCGAAGAACCGCCGTGCGGAGTATGTGGCTCAGCTCGTGAAGGACAGCGGCGCGGACGGCCTTGTCCTCTTCATGCAGCAGTTCTGCGATCCTGAGGAGATGGAGTATCCTTACCTCAAGAAGGAACTCGATGCGCAGAACATTCCTCACATCAAGCTCGGCATCGACCAGCAGATGCGCGATTTCGGCCAGGCCAGGACAGCGCTTCAGGCATTCGCGGATGTTCTTGCCCTCAGCTGAACCGTGTCAAAGCAGAAATATGAGGTGAAGACTATGAGTAATTCTTCTGCAGCAAGACAGAGGATCGAAAAACTTCTCGATGCCAACAGCTTCGTGGAGATCGGGGCGGGCGTTCACGCCCGCGCGACCGATTTCAATCCCCGTCCGGCGGAAGCGTCCTCGGACGGAGTCATCACCGGTTATGGTCTCATCGAAGACAGCCTGGTCTATGTATACAGCCAGGATGCTTCTGTTCTGGGCGGCAGCATCGGAGAGATGCACGCCCGGAAGATCATCAGGATCTATGATATGGCCATCAAGACCGGTGCTCCGGTGATCGGTCTGATCGACAGTGCCGGCCTGCGTCTGCAGGAAGGCATGGACGCGCTCGATGCGGTCGCCGGGATCTACGCCAGACAGGCAGCAGCCTCCGGCCTGATCCCCCAGATCAGCGCCGTCTTCGGACGCTGCGGCGGCGGTCTCGCCGTGGCGGCTTCCATGTGCGATTTCACGTTGATGGAGTCTGGTGCTCATCTGTTCGTGAACGCGCCCAACACACTTGCGGGCAACCGTGAGGAGAGCAACGATACCTCCTCCGCATCCAGCAGGGCGGCAGCCGGTGTCGCGGACTATACCGGCACGGAAGACGAGGTGCTCGGCAAGATCCGGGAACTGGTAGACATTCTTCCCTGCAACTATGAGGACATCGCCGAGGGCGAGAGCGAAGACGATCTGAACCGCGGCTGCACAGGCATCGCGGCAGGGGCTGACCCGGCAGCGATCATGAAGGAAGCGGCGGATGACGGCGTATTCGTAGAGATCAGGAGCGCCTTCGCGCCGGATATGACCGCGGGTCTGGCAAGACTCGGCGGCACGACAGTCGGCGTGATCGGCAACCGCAGCCCCCTGCTCACAGCGGACGGCTGCACCAAGGCCGCTGACCTTGTCAGGTTCTGCGACGCCTTCGGCATTCCGGTGATCTCCCTGACCAACGCGACAGGTTTTGCCGCCGCGATCGGTGAGGAGAACCGGGAAGGCAGTGCCGCAGCGGCTCTCACCATGGCACTGGCCAGGGCTTCCGTACCCAAGATCAATGTGATCACCAAACAGTCCATGGGAAGCGCCTACGCGGTCATGAACGCCAAGGCCACCGGCGCCGACCTGACCTTCGCCTTCCCCGGCGCTGTGATCGGGATCATGGACGCCGCCATGGCGGCACGCGTGATGGTGCCCGGCGCGGACAAGCTGACCTTTGAGGAGACCAGGCAGCGCTACGCGGAGACCCAGTGCAGTCTCGCCGGCGCGGCCGCGAGAGGCCTTGTGGACAGCGTCGTGGAGCCCGCGGATCTCCGCAGGTACCTGATCGGCGCTCTGGAGGTCCTTTATACCAAACGGGTGGATACCCCTGCCGGCAAACACATCAGCCACTGCTAAGGGGGTGAAGAGCATATGATGGAGTTAATGAAGGAGGCGGGACTGAATACCATCCTCGGAATGGGTATGACCTTCCTGGTACTGATCCTGCTCTCAGGCATTATTACCATGTTCGGAAGGGCCATCACCGCCTTCCAGAACAAAGCCGCATCCGACCGGAAGAAAGAATTGAAAGAGTCTGCCCCGCAGGAAGTCAGGGAAGTGCCGGCTCCGGCCGCCCCTGCTCCCGCAGGGGACGGTGACCTGATGGCGGTTCTCGCCGCGGCTGTGGCCGCCTTTGAGAGCGACACGATGTCGCCGGAGATCGCCGCCGTCATCGCCGCCGCCGTGGCCGCCTATGAAGGCAGCAGCGGCTATGTGGTCAGGAAGATCAGGAAGTCCAGGAAACACGTGGCCTGATATCCGCCCGTCTGTTATTTGAAAAGCCTGAGAAGGCTGTCTGTTTAAGGAGGAAAGAAATGAAGACTTATACGATCACTGTTAATGGTGTTGCTTACGATGTGACCGTGGAAGAGACCGGCGCGGCCGCAGCCGCTCCCGTGATCCGCAGCGCCGCTCCCGCAGCGCCCGCCCCGGCTGCTCCCGCAGCACCCGCGCCTGCTCCCGCCCCCGCACCTGCCCCCGCTCCCGCTCCCGCCAAGGCTGCAGCAGCCGGCGCTCACAAGCTGGAAGCCGGCGCGGCCGGTAAGGTCTTCAAGATCGAGAAGAAGGTCGGCGACGCCGTCAAGAAGGGCGATGCCGTTATCATTCTCGAGGCCATGAAGATGGAGATCCCCATGGTGGCTCCCGCTGACGGCACCGTCGCCAGCATTGACTGCCAGGTGGGCGATCCTGTGGAAGCCGGTGCTCTTCTGGCAACGATCGGATGATCTCTGTCCCCTGTAACAGAGGTCTTCAGAGTACCGGAGGCAGTATATGGATTATATCGTAAATACACTG
>DGGX01000235.1 GCA_002392385.1 Lachnospiraceae bacterium UBA3863 | reverse complement strand
GGACTGGAAGCTGCGCAATGATCCGCGGGTGGTCTGCATGGAGAAGACCAACTTCCGCTATGTGAAGCCCGAGGACCTGCAGCAGGAGGGATGGGCGAGACCGGATTTTGCCTCGGTGGATGTGTCCTTCATCTCTCTGTCCAAGATTCTGCCGCCGGCCATGGAGATCCTGGCGGAAGGCGGCGAGATGGTCTGCCTGGTCAAGCCCCAGTTCGAGGCGGGCCGCGACAAGGTAGGCAAGAAGGGCGTCGTCCGCGACCCCTCGGTCCACAGGGAAGTGATCGCGGCGGTCCTGGAGACGGCCCGGTCCCTGGGCTTTCAGTGCCTGGATCTCTCCTGGTCCCCCATCCGCGGACCGGAGGGCAATATCGAATACCTGTTATATCTGCGCAAACCGGCGCCCTCCGATCCGGCAGAGGAGACGGAAGAGGCAGCCGCTGTGAGAGTAACCGATACACTGGTCTCAGAGGTCGTCAGGGCCTCACATGAGGAGCTGGACAGATGATCCGTGAATTCTTTATCGTGATCAACGAAGACAAGGACCCCTCTGATACTTTTGCCGCGCAGATCCTGTCCTACCTGGGAAGCCGCGGCGTGCAGGGACGCCGGGTGCGGCTGCCGGAGGATACCGACCTCCTGCGGGAGGCGGCGGACCCGGAGAGCGCCTGCCTCCTGGTCTGCGGCGGCGACGGCACGGTCCTGCGGGCCTCCCACGCCGTGCAGGGCACCGGCATTCCCATCCTGGGCATCAACCTGGGCCACACCGGATTCCTCACCGAGGTGGACACGAGCACCTGGCAGGCAGCCCTGCAGAAGGTCCTGTCCGGTGACTGTTTCAGAGAAGAGCGCATGCTCCTGGCAGGCTGTACCTTCACCGGCGCCGCGGGGACCACGGCCGCCGGCGTCAGGGGCCAGCGTTACGCGCTCAACGATATCGTGCTGATCCGCAGCGGCGCTCTGCGCGTCATTGATTTCAGAATCACCGTGGACGATCAGCTGCTCTACAGCGTGAGCGCGGACGGCATCGTTCTGTCCACGCCCACAGGTTCCACAGCGTACAACTATTCCGCCGGCGGGCCCATCGTACAGCCCACGGCCCAGCTGATCCTGATCACGCCCATATGTCCCCATACCATCAGCACCAAGAGCATCGTGCTCTCGGCGGAGGACCACATCGCGATCGAGATCCAGGCGGGCCGGGCCGGGGAAGAAGGCGGCGCGGAAATATACTACGACGGCATCTCAGATGGCCTGGTCCTCAGGGGAGACAGACTCGAAGTTTCCAGAGCAGAGCAGACAGTACAGCTCCTCCGCCTCGAGAAAAGAAGCTTTATACAGACCGTTCATGAAAAGATGCAGTCCTGACAACAGCAAGGGAGGCGGAGGAACATGGACAGCAGTAAGAGAAAGAGACAGGAGAAGATCCTGCAGATCATCGAGAGAATGGAGATCGAGACCCAGGAGGAGCTGGCTGAGATCCTGCGGGAATCCGGCGCGCACGTGACCCAGGCCACGGTATCCCGGGACATCCGCGAGATGCGGCTCTCCAAGATCCAGACACCCGACGGCAGGCAGAAATACGTGCAGGCCGGGTCAGCGGACAGAGTAGGGGCCGAGAAGTACATCCGCCTTCTCCGGGACAGCTATCTCCACATGGACAAGGCCCAGAACATCCTGGTCATCAAGACCTCGGCGGGCATGGCCATGGCGGCCGCGGCCGCCCTTGACGCCCTGCACCTGCCGGACGTGGTGGGCTGCATTGCGGGCGACGACACCATCTTCGCGGCCATCCGCAGCGCGGAGGAGACCGAGGCCGTCATGGACCGGCTCCGCAGCCTGCTGGAGGGCTGAAAAGGACCATTGATCTACGAATATAAGGAGGCGTTTGGATGCTGCTGAGCCTTCATGTGAAGAATCTCGCGCTCATCAGAGAAGAACAGATAGATTTCACAGACGGTCTGAACATACTGACCGGCGAGACCGGGGCGGGCAAGTCCATCCTCATCGGATCGGTGGGCCTGGTCCTGGGCGCCAAGGCCGATAAAGGCCTGATCCGGACGGGGGCCGAGAGCGCCCTCATCGAGATGACCTTCCAGGCCGATAACGAGGGCCAGATCAATGCCCTCAGGGACATGGGCCTTGAGCCCGACGAGGAGGGCGTGATCCTGGTCAAAAGGCGGATCCTGCCCTCCCGCAGCATCTGCACGGTGGCCGGCGAGACCGTCACCCTCCGCCAGCTCAGGGAGATCGCGGAGCTCCTGATCGACATCTGCGGCCAGAGAGAGAACCAGAAGCTTCTCAAGAAGGAAGCCCAGCTGGAGGCCGTGGACGCCTACGCGGGCCCGGAGGCCGAGGCCCTGAAGAGAAGGATCGCGGCCGGCTACAGGGAATACCGGGACCTCTGCAGAGAGTGGGAGAGCGGCGACCTGGACGAGAACGCCAGACGGCGCGAGGCTGACCTGCTCCGCTATGAGATCGACGAGATCACGGCAGCCGCCCTGGTGCCCGGCGAGGACACAGAGCTGGAGCAGCGCAGAAAGAAGCTGGCCTCCTTCAAGAAGATCCAGGAAGCGGCCGCGGAGGCGGACCGCCATGTCATGGAGATGGAGGGCAACGCCGCCGACCAGGTGGACCGGGCCCTGCGGGCTCTTTCGGACGCCGCGGGCTGCGACGACCAGCTGGACGCCCTGGCCTCCCAGCTCTCCGAGATCGACAGCCTCCTGTCCGACTTCGGGAGAGCCCTGTCCGCCTATATGGCTGACCTCACCTATGATCCCGCGGAGCTGGCCGAGATCGAGGAACGTCTGGACCTGATCCGCCGTCTGGAGGACAAGCACGGCGGCTCCATTGAAGCGGTGCAGAAAGCCCTTAAGGAATCGGAAGACCGCCTGGCCTGGCTGGAGGACTATGAGAACGAGCGCCGCCAGCTCATGGCCCGCAGGGACGCGGCCTATGCCGAGGTCCTGAAGGCCGCCGGACAGCTCTCCGAGGTGCGCCGGCAGGCGGGCGAGGAGTATGCCCGCAGGATGCGGGAGGAACTGGCCGAGCTCAACTTCCCGGCCATCGGCTTCGAGCTCTCCTGGGAGAGCGGGGAGGCCCTGCTCGGCGCGGGCGGCTATGACCGCGCGAACTTCATGATCTCCCTCAACCCCGGGGAGCCTGTGCGCCCCCTGGAGCAGATCGCCAGCGGCGGCGAGCTGTCCCGCATCATGCTGGCCCAGAAGACCGTCTTTGCCGGCAAGGAGGGGATCCACACCTTTATTTTTGACGAGATCGACACCGGCATCAGCGGCCGGACAGCCTGGAAGGTCTCCCAGCGGCTGGGACAGCTGGCGGGCAGCCACCAGATCCTCTGCATCACCCATCTGCCGCAGATCGCCGCCATGGAGGACAGCCACTATCTCATCGAGAAGACCAGCGGAGAGGGCCGAACCGAGACCCACATCCGCCGCCTGTCGGAGAACGAGAGCTGTCAGGAGCTGGCAAGGCTTCTGGGGAGCGACGTGCTGACGGAAGCGGCCATGCAGAACGCCGGCGACATGAAACAGATGGCCCGGGAGGCCAAGAGGAACAGAAGCGGAGACTGAAGGCAGTTCGGAAAGACCGGCTGCCGGCGGGAGGAGACCGATGGCACATCGCAGTGCGGAAAGCAATATCGAACACAGGCGCAGAGCCGCCGCTCTCCCCGAACTGGAGAAGGAGCTGGAGGAGCTCCTGGACCAGCTCCCTGTAGTGGAGCGGGAGGACATCCCCCGGATCGACCTCTACATGGACCAGCTCACCACATTCATGGAGGACCATCTCAAGCCGGATTCCAGAAACGGGGAGAAGGAGAAGGCCCTGACCAAGACCATGGTCAACAATTATGTCAAGAACGGGGTCCTGCTGCCGCCTGTGCGCAAGAAATACAGCTCGGACCACCTGCGGCTCCTGGTCTTCATCTACTACATGAAGAGCTTCCTCTCCATCAGTGATATCTCGCGGGTGATCGGGCCCGTGTCGGACGCCTATGCCCGGCCCACCACCCAGGAGGCGGAGGATCCCTCCAGATCCTATCGCCTTGCGGATATCTACCAGGAGGTGGCGGACGACGTGCAGGAAGCCGTGGACATCTTCCGCGAAGAATTGAAAGAGGAGATCGAGAAGGCAGAGGCATCTTTTGCCGGGGCGCCGGAGAGCGACCGGGAGATGCTGCAGCGTTTTGACCTGCTGATCCGTCTCAGCGCCGACATCTACGTGCGCCAGCGCTGCATCGAGAAGATCATCGACAGGTCATAGAGGAGGAAATCAGCAGTTTGAGCATTTACGATACACTCAACCGTGAACAGAAGAAAGCAGTATTTCAGACAGAGGGTCCGGTCCTGATCCTGGCCGGCGCCGGCAGCGGCAAGACCCGCGTCATCACCCACAGGATCGCCTATCTCCTTGAGGAGTGCGACGCGGACCCCTGGAATATCCTGGCCATCACCTTCACCAACA
>DGGX01000168.1:703-7247 GCA_002392385.1 Lachnospiraceae bacterium UBA3863 | reverse complement strand
CAGGCATCCACGCCGATGTACTCCTTGTAGATGTGCTTCTCGTGGATGGCCCGGGTCAGCAGGGCGCCGTAGGGGCCCAGCATGAAGCGGCCCATCTCCGTATAGATGGCCACATCGCCCATGCCGGCGGGCTCCAGGATCTGTTCATAGACCCTGCGGACACCCTCGCCGATCTTGCGGATATCATTGCCCTCCTGCTCGGGACGATAAGGGATCCCGACGCCGCCGGAGAGGTTGATGAAGGTGAAGTGGATGCCCAGCTCCTCATGGATATCCCTGGCCAGGGTGAAGAGCTGGCCGGCCAGCTCCGGATAATAATCATTGGTCACGGTATTGCTGGCCAGGAAAGCGTGCAGGCCGAAATGCCTGACGCCCTTGTCCCTGAGCTGCCTGTAGGCCTCGTAGAGCTGAGCCTTGGTCATGCCGTACTTGGAATCACCGGGGTTGTCCATGATCCCGTTGCTCATGATGAAGACGCCGCCCGGATTGTAGCGGCAGCTCATGGTCTCCGGGAAGCCGCCCAGGATCTGCTCCACATAAGGGATATGGGTGATATCGTCGAGGTTGATGATGCCATTCATCCGGGCACAGAGGGCATACTCCTCCGCGGGCGTATCGTTGGAGGAGAACATGATGTGATCGCCCGACGCGCCCACCGCGTCAGCCAGCATGAGTTCCGTTTTGGACGAGCAGTCAAAACCGAAATCGTACTCCTTGAAGATCTCCATCAGATAGGGATTGGGGGTGGCTTTCACCGCGAAATATTCCCGGAAGCCCTTGTTCCAGGCAAAAGCCTCGCGGACTGCCTCCGCGTTGTCGCGAATGCCCTTTTCATCATAGATGTGAAAGGGGGTAGGGTATACAGCGGTGATCTTCTCCGCCTGTTCCCGGGTCAGAAATGCTTTTTTGCTCATACTGCCTCCCTTCTCTCACAGCTGCCAGTCAATGGGTGCTTCTCCATGAGCCGTGAGAAACGCATTGCATTTACTGAAATGACCGCAGCCGAAGAACCCCCGGTAGGCGGACAATGGACTTGGATGAGGGGCACGCAGGATCAGGTGGCGCGGATTGGTCAGCATCGGCGCCTTGGACTGGGCCGGTGTGCCCCAGAGCATATAAACGATGGGACGGTCCTGCCGGTTGACCGCCTGCAGGATGGCGTCCGTGAACTGCTCCCAGCCCCTTCCCCTGTGGGAATTGGGCTGATGGGCGCGCACAGTCAGAACGGTATTCAGGAGCAGCACGCCCTGTCTGGCCCATTTGGTCAGGCAGCCGTGATCAGGCATCCTGCAGCCCACATCGTCGTGCAGCTCCCTGAAGATATTCTGCAGGGAGGGCGGGATCTGGGTCTGGTCCTCCGGCACGGAGAAACACAGCCCATGGGCCTGGTGCACGTTGTGATAGGGATCCTGTCCCAGGATGACGACCTTGACCTCCGACAGGGGCGTCAGGTGCAGGGCATTGAAAATATCCCCTGCGGGCGGGTAGACCACCTGGGTCTGGTACTCCTGTCTCACAAAGGTATATAAATCACGATAATAAGGCCGGGCAAATTCCGGCGCCAGCACCTGCTGCCATTCACCGCTGATCTGTGCCATAGTTTTCTCTGTCTTCTTATGATCGATTTATTCCGACAGGTCGGCCAGGGCCTGCAGAAGGAAGTTCCAGGTCCTCTCCGTGGAGGAAAGGCTCAGTCTCTCTGCCGGCGTGTGCACGTCCTGCATGTCGGGTCCCATGGAGACGCAGTCAAGTCCCGGCACCTTGGCGGCCAGAAGACCGCATTCCAGTCCGCCGTGGATCATGGCGATCTCCGGCTCCCTGCCTGTCATATCCCGGTAAGTCCGGACCAGTCTGTCGCGGAAGGGCGAATCGTCCTTATACTCCCATGCCGGGTATTCTCCCTGTTTGGTGACCTTGCCGTCCAGGAGTCTCACCAGGCTGCGGATCTTGTTCTCCAGCCATTCCCGCTGAGAATTGATGCTGCTGCGCAGGAGGAAGATGGCTTCCATGCCGTGGTGGTCCGTCCGCAGGATGCCCAGATTCAGAGAGGTCTGGGGGAGTCCGGGGAAGGAGGGATCATACTCCTGCACACCGTTGGGAACGAGAGCGAGAAAACGGAGGAACCTCCGGGTGTCCCGTCTGCTGAAGGCCATGGCCTCCTCGGCCTTTCCTTTCTCTTCTTCTGCCTCCTCCGAAGAGCCGCCCAGCTCAAACTGCACCTGCATGCCCCGGTCAGTCAGCCTGTACTCGCTTCGGATGGTCTCAGCCGTCTCCTCGAGGACTTTGAGAAGGGCTTCTGTATCTGTCTCCGCCGGCAGCAGGATGCTGGCGTAAGCGGAGCGCGGGATGGCGTTGTCCTTATTGCCTCCCCGGATCTCAATGAGACGGAAGGGCTCCTCTCTGTAGAGCCTGTACAGGAGCCTTGCGACGACCAGGTCCGCATTGGCCCGGCCGCGGTTGATGGCGTCACCGGAGTGTCCGCCCAGCAGGCCGGTCACCCGGACAGTCAGCACGGTACCCTTTCTGTGCCTGGTCCTGGCCTCGAAGACGCAGTGCACCTCCGCGCCGCCGGCGCAGCCGGCTGTCAGGACACCCTCTTCCTCGGAATCCATGTTCAGCATCATCCGGCCCTGCAGGTCAGACAGATCCATGGCCTGGGCGCCCAGCATGCCGACCTCTTCATCCACCGTGAAGATGCATTCCAGCGGAGGGTGTACAAAGTCTGTATCGTTCAGCAGGGCCAGCATCATGGCCAGGGCAATGCCGTTGTCGGCTCCCAGGGTGGTGCCGTCGGCGGTGAGCCAGTCGCCCTCCTGGATGATCCTGGGCGGTGTCACCGTCATGTCGATATCCCGGCCCTCTTCCTGCTCACAGACAATATCCATATGCCCCTGCAGGACGATGCCAGGGGCGTTCTCCGCGCATCCATGTCCCGGCTTGCGGATCAGGACATTGCCGGCCTCGTCCCTGCGATACCAGAGTCCTCTCTCCTCGGCAAAACGCACAAGGTAATCCCCGATGGCCGTGACATTGCCGCTGCCGCGGGGTATGGCGGTGACTTCCCGGAAATAGCGGAGCACCACGGAGGCTTCCTCCTCCGCGGGTTCTTCGTTGGAATTCTCTTCCTGTTTCTCAGGTTCTGCTGTTTCCGTCTCTTCCGCCCTCACTTCCGTCTCTGCGGGTTCGGTCTCAGGCTCCGCGGGCTCTGCCGTCTCTTCCGTCACAGGCGACTCTTCGGGGGCTGCTGCCTCCTCAGTTACCGCTGCTTCTTCAGTTGCCGTTGCCTCTTCGAGTGCCGTAGGCTCCTCCTGCAGCTCCGCCTCCGCGCCTTCCGCCGCTCTCACCCGGCTCTTCTTGAAGCCGAGGGGATTCTTCTTTCTGGGTCTGCCAAGTCTCGATACAAAACCGGACATGCTGTTTCCTCCTGTCTGCGCCGTCTCCGGCGCCTTGTGTCAGATTCTGACGGGAAGTCCCTTTTCCCGCAGATATTCCTTCAGTGCACTGATCTCCAGCTCTTTGTAGTGAAACAGGGAGGCGGCCAGAGCCGCGTCGGCACCGCCCTCCGTAAGGACCTCATAAAAATGTTCCGGCGCGCCGGCGCCGCCGGATGCGATCACGGGGATGTTGACCGTGTCCGCCACTGCCCGGGTAAGGGCGATATCATAGCCCGCGCGGGTGCCGTCCCCGTCCATGCTGGTCAGCAGGATCTCGCCGGCGCCCAGCCGCTCCGCCTCCCGGACCCAGTCCAGGACGTCGATCCCTGTGTCGATCCTCCCGCCGCTGCGGTAGATCGTCCATCCCTCTCCGTCCGGCCTGCGCCTGGCATCCACGGCCAGCACTATACACTGGCTGCCGAAACGGGCCGCCCCTTCGGCGATCAGCTCCGGCCGCAGGATGGCCGCGGAATTGACGGAGACCTTGTCCGCGCCGGCCCGCAGGATCATCTTCATATCCTCCACGGTCCGAATGCCTCCGCCCACCGTAAAGGGGATGAAGACTCTCTCCGCCACGCGCCGCACCATGTCCGCCACGGTGTCCCGCGCGTCACTGGTGGCCGTGATATCCAGGAAGACCAGCTCGTCCGCCCCGGCCGCGGAGTAGGCAGCGCCTGTCTCCACAGGATCCCCGGCATCTCTCAGCTGTACGAAATTGATGCCCTTGACGACTCTTCCGTCCTTGACATCCAGACAGGGAATAATCCTTTTAGTCAGCATACGGACACTCCTTCCGTGCAGTCCAGATAATTGCGGAGGATCTGCAGGCCGCAGCGCTCGCTTTTCTCCGGATGGAACTGGCAGGCGAACAGGTTGCCGCTCTCGACAGCCGCATGGATCTCAACCCCGTAATCCGTCACCGCCGTGACGATGGAGGGGTCTCCGGCCTGCAAGTAATATGAATGCACAAAGTAGACATAGCTATGTTCCGGAATGCCCCGGAAGAGCCTGCCGCCCTTATGGTCGGGATAGGTGAGATCATTCCATCCGATCTGGGGCACCTTGCGCACGGGCTCCGTCGAAGGGGGATCGCATTCGGGGATCCTGCGGATCACGCCCGGCAGAAGACCCAGCCCTCTGACGCCGGGGCTCTCCTCACTCTCCTCAAAGAGGAGCTGCAGGCCCAGGCAGATGCCCAACAGGGGCACACCGCGCCGGACCGCGTCCCGGATGGGCTCCTCCAGTCCCTTCCGGCGGATCCTGTCCATGGCATCCCCGAAGGCGCCGACGCCGGGAAGGATCAGTCTCTGCGCTGTGCTGATCACCGCAGGGTCCGAGGAAAGGGTGATCTCCTCGCCCAGATAATGCAGGGCGTTGGCAACACTCAGGATATTGCCCGCTCCGTAATCAATGATGACTGTCATGCGTCTGTCTCCAATTCAAACCAGAAAGCAACGCCGTTCTCATAATTGATGGCTCCGCTCTCGCGTCCGTGCAGGTCCATCACTGCCTTGACGACGGAAAGGCCCACGCCGCTTCCGCCATAGGCCCTCGTCCGGGCCTTGTCCACCTTGTAGAACTTCTCCCAGATATGGGGTAAGGCATCCTCCGGGATCTTCGCGCCGGTATTAAAGACGGTGACCCGCACGAGTCTGTCTGTCTTCCTGGCGGAGACCTCGATCACCTTGTCTCCGGCGGCGTGATGGAGGGCATTGGACAGATAATTGTCCACCACTTCCTCGATCAGGAGGGGGTCTCCCCAGACCATCAGGCTGTCCGGAATATCCTGGCGGATTCGGATATCCTCCTTATCGGCCAGGAGACGGATATTGTCCATACGGCCGCGCAGGAGGGCCGCCAGATCGAAATGCTCCATCTCGGCCTTGCGCTGGCCGAACTCCAGCTCATTCAGGCTCAGCAGTCCCGCCACCATGCGGTTCATTTTGTCCGCTTCATCCAGTATAACACCGCAGTACTCCTCGCGGCCCTCCGGATCGTCCATGATCCCCTCGGACAGGCCCTCGGCGTAGCCGCGGATCAGGGCCAGGGGCGTCTTGAGCTCATGGGTCACGTTGGAGAGGAAGTCCCGCCGCATCTCCTCTACTTCTTCCTTGTGGGCCAGGTCTCTCTGCAGCTCACTGTTGGCCGTCTTCAGTTCCGACAGGGTCTGCTCCAGAGAGCGTCCCAGTCCCTGCAGATCATTTCCCAGGTCCGAGAGCTCCCGCGTCAGGCTGCCGCTGAAGGAATCGGAGAAATCAAGCTCCTTCATGTGCCTGGAGATCATAGTCAGCTCACGGATGGGACGGGTCAGCTTTCCGGCCACATAATAAGCAGCCGCGGCGCCGATGAGGATGGTGAGAAGTCCTGTGTAGGCAAGGAAACGGTTGGCGGCCGCACTGCTTCTGGCTATGCTCTCCAGCGGCGTACGGATGAGCACGAAGCTCCCGTCCGGCAGGGTGCCGTAGAGTTCCATGGAATCCGTGTCGGTCCGCGCGTCCCATACAGTCTGCAGGACAGACTGGTCTGTCAGTGTCTCCGTACTGCGCAGGAAGAAACGATACTGTCTCTGGCCGGGCTGGCTGTAGTCCCTGTCCGGATCCCATTCTGCCACCAGGGGTGTCTGTTCGAGAATGTTGTCCCAGAGACGCCGATTGATGGCCTCCCGGTCTGTGGCGTAGGTCATGACCGCGTCCGCGTTGCTGTTTATGATGACGATGCCGACATTGTCGGAGGCCACCGCCTGCTGCAGTGTCACTTCCAGGTCTTCCGAAGCGAGACCCTCCTCCTCCGCGGCGGAGCTTACCACATTATAGAGGCGCACCAGCATCTGCTTCTGCCTGCTCCGGTAATAGGTCTCGAGGAACTGAGAATTGAGCAGCCAGCAGAGCACGAGCGCGCCAAGCATCAGTATGACAAAAGCGGCGGTGAACAGGGTACCGATCCTGTATCTTCCCTTAGCCTTCATGCGTGATCACCGAACTTGTAGCCGACGCCCCAGACGGTATGGATCAGCCTCCCGCAGGCGCCCAGCTTGCTGCGGAGCTTTTTGATATGTGTGTCGACCGTCCTCGCGTCGCCTATATAGTCATAATTCCAGACATTGTTGAGGA
>DGGX01000168.1:0-546 GCA_002392385.1 Lachnospiraceae bacterium UBA3863 | reverse complement strand
ACCGTATGCGCCTTGTCGTTGAGCTCGATCCCGCCGTAGCTGAGCACGCTCTCCTTGGGAGGCGCCGCCCTGCGCAGCAGGGCATCCACCCTGGCCACCAGTGTCCTGGGACTGAAAGGTTTGGTCACATATTCGTCTGCGCCGGCATAGAAGCCTTCCAGCTCATCTCTCTCCGTGCTCCGGGCCGTCAGCATGATGACGGGGATACCGGAGAAGGTGCGCAGGTCCCGGCAGACCGCATAGCCGTCCGCGCCGGGCATCATCACGTCCAGGATGGCCAGGGCGATATCCTCTTCCGACCGCAGAAGAGCCATGGCCTCCGTCCCGTCTCCCGCACAGACAGTCTCATAACCGCTTCTGGTGAGATAATCGCTGATCAGTCTGCGAAGACGGGGCTCATCGTCCGCCAGCAATATCTTCTTTCTATCCATTTCACTTCCTCCCTATACAGGGGTTCCCGGTCCGCCTATCCCTGGTCCGGCTGATGGAAGAGGGTGAACACAGCGGTGCTCCGCTCTCTGAGCAGGTAGATGGACCGGGGCAGGA
>DGGX01000059.1 GCA_002392385.1 Lachnospiraceae bacterium UBA3863 | reverse complement strand
CACCAAGCAGCTCCTGGCCAACTATCAGGATGTGCCCGAGAACCTGATCCAGGCCATCGTCGAGTCCAACCGGACCCGCAAGGATTTCATTGCTGACCGCGTCCTGGAGCGGGCCGGCTACTATACCGCCAATTCCATGTGGAACGCCGAGAAGGAACGGCCCATTACCGTCGGCGTCTATCGCCTGACCATGAAGGCCAATTCGGACAACTTCCGCCAGAGCAGTATCCAGGGCGTGATGAAAAGGATCAAGGCCAAGGGAGCGACCGTCATCGTCTATGAGCCGACCCTGCCGGACGGGTCCACCTTCTTCGGCTCTCTGGTCGTCAATGACATCGAGCGCTTCAAGAGAAGCTGCGACGCCATCATAGCCAACCGTTACGAGGCCGTCCTGGACGATGTGGAGGATAAGGTGTATTCCAGAGACCTGTTCAGGAGAGACTGACAGACCGGCATGAAGCCGGTGCCTGCTTCTTGCGGGAGACTCCGGATAAGGATAAAATAAGACATAGAGAATCGGTCAATGCGGCCGACGGCCGGGACGGAAAGGAGTACAGCGTGGAGTTTAAGGAAGTCGTAAAGAATCGTTACTCTTGCAAGAAGTACAGCGACAGGAAGGTGCCGGAGGACAAGATTCGTGCGATCCTGGAGGCGGGAAGACTGGCGCCGACAGCCCAGAACAGGCAGGAGCAGCGTATCTACGTGCTGCAGTCGGAAGAGGCCCTGGCGCAGATGGATGCTGTGACGCCCTGCCGTTATGGAGCGCCCGTGGCTCTGGTGGTGGCTTTTGACAAGAACAATGTCTTTACTTATCCCGGAGACAAGAGGGATTCCGGCATTGAGGACGCCGCCATCGTGGCGACCCATATGATCCTGGCCGCCGCGGATGAGGGCGTGGACAGCTGCTGGATCAATTTCTTCGATCCCGACAAGCTGGCACAGATCATGGGACTTCCCGAGAACGAGGAGATCCTCATGCTGCTGGATCTGGGCTATGCTGCGGAGGGAGCCGGTCCGCTGCCCAACCATGGGAGCCGCAAGCCGCTGGAGGAGACGGTGACCTGGTGCTGAGAGGATACCTCGCGGCGGGACAGGATTAAGTCTTGCAATGGAGAACCGGCGGGAATTACAATAGTAACGTTGGCCAATAGGTTTATTAGTTACAGGGAGACAGAATAATGCTGAATATTACTAAGAAGGCAGAAGGCGCGAAGCTGGAGATCGGTCTGGAGGGCAGACTGGATACGCTCACGGCCCCGGAGCTTGAGAAGAGCCTGATGGAGAACCTGAACGGCGTGCAGGAGCTGGCCATTGACTGCTCCAAGCTGGAGTACATCTCCTCTGCCGGCCTCCGCGTCCTGCTGGCGACGCAGAAGGTCATGAACAAGCAGGGCAAGATGGAACTGTCCCACGTCTCCTCTGAGATCATGGAGATCTTCGAGGTGACCGGCTTCTCGGATATTCTGACCATTCTCTGATTAAGGCGCGGTGACATGAAGAAACTCAGGTCCAGCATCGTTCTCAAGAGTATTTCAGGAATCATTCTGATGCTGATCGTCTTCTCGCTGATCGTCTGCGTAATCGGCTACCGGGAGTTCACGGAGGAACTCCTGGACCAGTACGCAGACGGCGCTTTTATTGCGGCGGAGACGTCGGCCATGTATGTGGATCCTGAATCGCTGGACCTTGTGGAGGCAGAGGGAGAGAAGGCCGAGGTCTACCGGACCACCTGGCAGGAACTGGACAGGGTGTGCAACCTGACGGGCGCCACCTTCATCTATGTGATCCGGCCGGATCTGAGTGACTATGGCCACATCACTTTTCTCTACTCCACCATTCTTGACGGCACCCCCTATGAACATTACGAATTCGGCTATGTGAGGGAGACCACCAACCAGGACTACCGGGACAAGTACCGGGCGCTCTATGAGGGCCGGTCGGACCGGGAGCTGGTGATCCGCGACAAGGGCTATATCGAGACTGACCATCACATCACGGCCATGATCCCCCTGAGAGACAGCGCCGGGCAGACACAGGGCATCCTGTGCGTGCAGCGCCAGATGGAGGGCCTGAGCGCCGCCCGCAGGGGCTATGTCAACAAGGTCATCGTGACCATGATCATGCTGGCCATCATCGTCTGCTACGGGCAGAGCGTGTACCTGCGCAGGATGCTTCTGGATCCGGTCAGGGTCATCACCCGGGAAGCCAGCCGGTTCGCCCGCGAGAATGTCCATACAGGCAAGAAGCTCAGAGATTCCATCTCCAACGAGGATGAGATCGGGCTGCTGGCGGACTCCATTGACAATATGGAAGCCAAGATCCAGACCTATGTGGAGGATCTGACACGGGCCACGGCAGAGAAGGAGAGGATCAGCACGGAGATGTCCATGGCGGCCAGGATCCAGGCACATATGTTGCCGGATGTTTTTCCCGCCTTTCCGGACAGGAAGGAATTCGATATCTATGCCGTGATGGATCCCGCGAGAGAGGTGGGCGGCGATTTCTACGATTTCTTCCTGATCGACGAGGACCATCTGTGTCTGGCGATCGCGGACGTCTCGGGCAAGGGTGTGCCGGCGGCCCTCTTTATGATGGTCGCCAAGAACTTCCTGGAGGAGGACATGCGGCAGGGATGCTCGCCTTCTGAAGCCATGGAGAGGCTGAACGCCCTGATCTGCTCCAACAATCCGGACCAGATGTTCATCACGGTGTGGCTGGGCATCCTGGAGATCTCCACGGGCAGACTGACCGCTGCCAACGCGGGGCATGAATATCCCATCCTCAAACAGGGGAGCGGCCCCTATGAGGAGATCCGGGACAAGCACTGCATGGCCCTGGGCGCCATGGAGGGGATCAGATTCAAGGACTATGAACTGACACTGACACCCGGATCCAGACTCTTTGTGTACACGGACGGCGTGCCTGAGGCGACGGACGGGCAGGAGAAGATGTTCGGCGTACCCAGACTTCTGGAGACACTCAATCAGGCGCAGGAGGAGACACCGCAGCGGACCCTGGGGCATGTGCGGCAGGCTGTGGATACCTTCGTGGGAGAGGCGGAGCAGTTTGATGACCTGACCATGCTGTGCCTTGAACTACATTGAGGAAACTGCACATGTATTATCTGATCAAGGAGACGCTCACTCCCTGTGATAGGGGAGATATCATAAACCGGAAGGACGGAGATCCCCAGTATGTGCTGGTGATGAATCTGGACACCTGGAAGGCCAATAAAGACCGGTTCAACATGATCATCGATATTCCGCTGGATCCTTCCGATGTGCTGGAGACCAAGGCCACGGTCAATATGACCACCCTGACCGGCACCTTCTATGTGCCCCGGCGCAAGCTCAGGGACAAGCCCCCTCACCGCAGTGCCTTCGCCCTGACCGAGCGGGGCATCATCTTTATCGAGAACGGTGAATTCGCAGGGAGTCTGGTCAGGAAGATCAGCGAGACCCGCAAGTGGAAGTACCCTTCGCTGGAACGGTTTCTCTATGATTTCATGGAACTGCTGATCGACAGGGACCTGCGGTTCTTCGTTGAGGCGGAACAGGAGCTCCGCGAGCTGGAGGAGGAGATCCTGGCCCAGACCCTGGATGAGTATCCCCAGCGCCTGAGTGAGATCCGCAGTTTTCTCATGGAACTGAGGATCCATTATGAGCAGCTGCAGGATTTCGGTCACGAGCTGGAGGAGAATGAGAACGGCTTCTTCAAGGAGAAGAACCTCCGCTATTTCCGACTCTTCACAGACCGGATCGACCGTCTGCTGGACCATGTGCGGACCCTGTGGGACTACACGGTGCAGCTCCAGGAGCTCTTCTCCACCCAGACAGATATCAAGATGAACCGGATCATGACGGTGCTGACCGTG
>DGGX01000123.1 GCA_002392385.1 Lachnospiraceae bacterium UBA3863 | reverse complement strand
CGCCGATGTCCAGGATGCAGTCCACATCCGGATCGAAGAAGGCGGCGGCATAGTAGTGGGCGATGGTCTCCACCTCGCCCTCATCCAGCAGGAAGGCGGCCTTGAGCAGGGCCTCTCCGTAGCCGGTGGAGCAGCTGCGGACGATGCGGGCGCCCTGGGGCAGGAGATCGCGGATCTCCCGGATGGCCCGTCTGGCCGTATCGATGGGGCTGCCGTTATTGTTGCTGTAGAAGGAATAGAGGAGAGAGCCGTCGGCACCTACAAGGGCCAGCTTGGTCGTGGTCGAGCCGGCGTCGATGCCCAGGAAGCAGTCTCCCTTATAATTCATCAGATTGCCGCGGGTCACCCTGGCCTTGTCGTGCCGGAGGGAGAAGTCCTCATAGTCCTCCAGGGAGGAGAAGAGGGGCTCCATACGGCCGATCTCGAACTGCATGTGGAAGTCGGCCGACAGACGGCTGATCATCTCCGACAGAGGCATCGAGACCTCTTCCTGCGCGTTCATGGCACTGCCCATGGCGGCAAAAAGATGGGAATTCTCCACGTCGATGGTATGCTCCGCATCCAGCTTCAGGGTGCGGACGAAGGCCGCCTTGAGCTGGGGCAGGAAATGAAGCGGGCCGCCCAGGAAGGCGACATGGCCCCGGATGGGCTTGCCGCAGGCGAGACCGCTGATGGTCTGGTTGACCACCGCCTGGAAAATGGAGGCGGCCAGATCCTCTCTGGTGGCGCCCTCATTGATCAGGGGCTGGATATCAGACTTGGCAAAAACGCCGCATCTGGCGGCGATGGTATAGAGGGAGCGATAATTGCGGGCATAGGCATCCAGCCCCGCCGCGTCCGTCTGCAGCAGCGAGGCCATCTGGTCGATGAAGGAGCCGGTGCCGCCGGCACAGATGCCGTTCATGCGCTGCTCCACATTGCCGTTTTCGAAATATATGATCTTGGCGTCCTCGCCGCCCAGTTCAATGGCCACATCTGTCTGGGGAGCCACCTCCTCCAGGGCGGTGGATACGGCCACGACCTCCTGCACGAAGGGGATCTGCAGGTGGTTGGCCAGGGTCAGGCCGCCGGAGCCGGTGATGACGGGGTGGATGACGCACTCGCCCACACTGGCCCTGGCCTCATCCGCCAGCGCGCGCAGTGTGCCCCGGATATCGGCATGGTGCCGCCGATAGTCGGCAAAACAGATCTTATGGGATGGGTCCAGAAGGGCCACCTTGACAGTGGTGGATCCGATATCTATACCAAATGTATAATCTCTGGAGATCAAGACTTTCCTCCTTTTCAAACCGTTAAAGAACATTATACAAAGCTGGTTTTTAAAATGCAACCGGGCATGGAGGACCGTCCGTGTGGACTTTTACCGGGGCCGATGATACAATCTCAATAAAAAAACGGGAGTTTGAACCATGCAAGATATGGAAAGAAAATTCGGGAGATACGCGCTGAGGGACCTGTCCCTCAAGCTGGTGGTCCTCTATCTGATCGGCTACGTCCTGCAGACGATCCTGCCGCAGAGCCTGAGCATGCTGACCCTGGATCCCTGGGCGGTGATCCACGGACAGGTGTGGAGACTGGTGTCCTGGCTCCTGATCCCGCCCATGACGGACAATCTCTTCTTCGTGGCGATCATGCTTTTCTTCTATTACAGTATCGGCACCTCGCTGGAGAGAGTCTGGGGGACCTGGAAGTATAACGTCTTCATCTTCACCGGTATCCTCCTGACCATCCTGAGCGCCTTCCTGTGGATGGGCTTCACCCTTCTGACCCTGGGCACGGCGGGCATCGAGACCTACGGACTCACCACGGCCGCCTATATGCGGGCCTATTCCGGCGCCTTTTCAACCTATTATATAAACATGAGTATTTTCCTGGCCTATGCCCTGACCTTCCCGGAGGCCCAGGTCCTGCTCATGTTCATCATCCCCATCAAGGTCAAGTACCTGGGCATTCTGGACGCGGCCTTCCTGATCTACGAGATGATCCGCTACGGCGGACCCTCCCGCTTCGTGATCGCCGCCTCTCTGCTCAACGTGCTGATCCTGTGGCTGCGCAGCGGCGGATGGATGCAGGTCTCCCCCGCCCAGATCCGGCGCAGGAACAATTTCCGGCGGGCCGTGGAAAGGGGGACCTCCGAAGCGGGCAGGAAGACCTGGGCCGGCGCCGGACGGGGACAGACCCAGGCCGGGAACATGCCTATGCACAAGTGTGCCATCTGCGGCAGGACCAGCCTCCTGTATCCGGACATGGAGTTCCGCTACTGCTCCCGCTGTGAGGGCGGCGTGGAATACTGCAGCGACCATCTTTTCACCCACGTGCACATCCGGGCGGGCGAGAGACCCCATCTGTACGAGGAGGAACAGCATTGAGTACGATCAGAGAAGAACAGCGTTTCCTGCAGCACCTGCAGGCGCTTGTAAGAGAAGGACGGACCCAGGGCGGAGTCGTCACGGAGACGGCCCTCGACAGCTTCCGGGAGGAACTGGGGCTCGGCAAGGAACAGATGGCGCAGGTGCGCGCTTACCTGGGCCAGAGCGGGATCCGGATCACGGACGCGGCGGATACGGCACAGGCAGAGCCTTCCGGGGAGCCGGCAGAGGCCGATGTGACAGAGAGCGGCGCGGCCCCCGTGTCCCCTGCCGCGGGCATGCCCGGAAGCTTTCCGGAGGATGCGCTGACACCGGAAGGAGACGCCTACCTGCGCGAGTATGAGGAAATGGTCCGGTCCATGTCCATCCCTTCGGACGGCGTCATGGACGCCCTCCGGCTCTCAGCCATGGCGGGAGAAAGGCAGGCCCAGCGGGACCTGGCCCAGTACTCCCTGTCCAAGGTCCTGGACGTGGCCAGGCTCTACGTGAGCCAGGGCGTCAGCGCGGAGGAGCTGGTGAGCGCGGGCAATGAGGCCCTGACCATAGCCGTCACCCTGCTGGCCCCGCTGGAAGGGCCGGACGAGGTGGACAGCTTCCTGGTCTCCAGGATCATGGGCGCCATGGAGGACCTGGTGGCGGAGAATCTGGACAGACGGTCTGCGGACAGAGAGATGGAGGAACTGGTCAACAAGGTGGCCGACAAGGCTCAGCAGCTCTCCGACCTTCTGGGACGCAAGATCACCCGGGAGGAGCTGATCCGGGAAGGAGAGGTGACCCGGGAGGAGATCGACGAGGCCATGCGTCTGACCGGCCGCGGCATCGAGGCCTTCGGGGAGCAGGACAGATCATGAAAGAGAATCAGTACACAGACCGCAGATACTTTCTGAGCGACCTCTACCGTTATTATTTCGGCGTGTGCTCCAGCTACGCCGGCCTGCTGCAGGACGAGGAGATCCCGCCCCGCTTCAAGGCCCTGATCCGGCAGTACATCCTGCCCAGAGTGTCGCCGGAGACCACCCTGGAGAGCCATCTCTATTATCTGAGCCCGGAATCCCCTGAATATGCCGTCTTCACGGGCCTGGACGCCAGGGTCCGCATGACGGCTCCCCGGCTCCACAGGACGCTGACCGGGAAACAGGAGATCCTCTATAAAGAATCCATCGTGACGGCCGCGGAGCTGGCCTCCGTGCCTCCGGCCGAGAAGGAGAGGCTCAGCTTCCGGCTGAGCGAGCTGCAGATCCCCAGAAGGAAGCTGCGGGAATTCACCATGTAAAGCCGCCCGCGCGGTTGACAGAAGAGCGGACACGACTCCATAATGAAGGAGCGGTCCGCTCTCCGCTTTCCATGCCGGGATCCGGGAACAGCCTGCCTGACAAAACACCAGTTCGAAAAAATCGCACAAAGCGCTTGCAGAAGACGGCAGGCAGTGCTATACTGTGAAACTGGCAGAACAAATGTTCGCATTCCGACAGAATGGAGAATAAGAGAATGAATTCTTTAAATACAGAAGAGAAGAAGAAAGCGCTCGACGCTGCGCTGGTACAGATCGAAAAGGCCTACGGCAAGGGCACGGTCATGAAGCTGGGCGACCCTTCCGTGCAGATGAACGTGGAGACCATCCCCACAGGATCCCTGAGCCTGGACATCGCTCTGGGACTGGGCGGCATCCCCAAGGGCAGGATCGTGGAGATCTACGGTCCCGAATCCTCCGGTAAGACGACCGTCACCCTTCATATGATCGCGGAGGTCCAGAAGCGGGGCGGCATCGCCGGCTTCATCGACGCGGAGCACGCGCTGGACCCTGTCTACGCCCGCAACATCGGCGTGGATATCGACAACCTTTACATCTCCCAGCCCGACAGCGGTGAGCAGGCCCTGGAGATCACGGAGACCATGGTCCGGTCCGGCGCCATGGACATCGTCGTGGTGGACTCCGTGGCGGCCCTGGTCCCCAAGGCGGAGATCGACGGCGACATGGGCGAGTCCCACGTCGGCCTGCACGCCAGACTCATGTCCCAGGCCCTGCGCAAGCTCACGGCCGTCATCAGCAAGTCCAACTGCGTCGTCGTCTTCATCAACCAGCTGCGTGAGAAGGTGGGCGTCATGTTCGGCAACCCCGAGACCACCACAGGCGGACGCGCACTGAAGTTCTATTCCTCCGTGCGCATGGATGTCAGAAGGATCGAGTCGCTTAAGCAGAGCGGAGAGGTGATCGGCAACCACACCCGCATCCGCGTCGTCAAGAACAAGATCGCCCCGCCCTTCAAGGAGGCGGAGTTCGATATCCTGTTCGGCAAGGGCATCTCCTACGCCGGCGACGTGCTGGATCTGGCCGCCAAGGTGGATATCGTCAACAAGAGCGGCTCCTGGTATGCCTATGAAGGCAACCGGATCGGGCAGGGCAGGGAGAACGCCAGGAAGTATCTGGAGGACCATCCCGAGGTGCTGCATGAGATCGACCAGAAGGTGAGAGCCCACTACGGACTTCCCACGGAGCTTCCCGCTGCCGATAACGGAAAGGACAGCGAGGCTGAATGAAGGTCCTGACCATCTCGGAGACCGACAGGCGCCGGCGCTTGATTACACTGGATAACGGGGATCGCTATCCCCTGTCGGTCAGAGATGTCCGCCTCTTCTCCCTGAGGGAGGAGGCGGACATCGACGATGATACCCTGGACCAGATCAGGAAGCAGGTCAGGAGCGACTGCATGCAGCGCTGCGGGAGCCTGCTGTCGGGCAGGGACTATACGGAGGCCCGTCTGCGGGAGAAGCTGGAGGACGATGACTATCCGGCGGACATCATAGACCGGGCGGTGGAGGAGCTGCGGGAGGCAGGCTACCTGAACGAAGAGAGGTATGCCGCCTACTATCTGCAGGTCCACGCCGGGGACAGGAGCCGGGCCAGGATCCGCAGGGACCTGCGGGAACGGGGCGTGCCCGCGGACGTGATCGAAAGGGTCATGGGTCAGGAAGACGCTGAGGAGGCCCTGGCCCAGGAGGCCGCCCAGATCAGACACCTTCTGGACAGGAAGGACTGGCAGAGAGCCGGGAGCTTCCGGGAGGAGATGAAGCTCCGCGACAGGCTCTTCCGCAAGGGCTACAGCAGCGAGGCTGTGCGCATGGCCATGCAGGACCGGGACCTGCCCGAGGAGGACGTCTGAGGTTGACAATTCACTTTCCCGCGTATAGAATATTTTTGTTGTGGTTTATGTGAATGGAATGTGGGCGGTATGTTTAAGTCTGGAACATGCGGACGCATTCTGCATACTTAAATACAATGTATGACGGAAGGCACCGGATGCGCTGCTGACCTGCGGAAGGAAGGCCGGCCGTCAATGACAACTTGATAAGGAGGTGCTCCTGTATGAGCGTGGTCACGATTATCGCAGTGATCATCGCTCTGGCTGTCTCTGTGCCGGTCACCTACATCCTGACTTCCAACTATCGGAAGAAACAGGTGGAGGAGACCATCGGCAATGCGCAGGAAAAGGCAAGGGAGATCATCGACGAGGCTCTGACGGCTGCAGAGACGCAGAAGCGCGAAGCACTGCTGGAGGTCAAGGAGGAATCCATCCGGACCAGAAATGATCTGGAGAAGGAGATCCGGGACCGCAGAAATGAAGTGCAGCGCAACGAGCGCAGGATCCAGCAGAAAGAGGAGTCTCTCGATCGAAAGACCGACGCACTTGAGCGCAGAGAACAGAGTCTGGCTTCCAGAGAGGAATCACTGCACAAGAGGAAAGAAGAAGTAGAAAAACTCGGTGCACAGCGTCTGCAGGAACTCGAACGGATTTCCGGATTAACCTCCGAACAGGCAAAAGAATACCTTTTAAAACTGGTTGAAGATGAAGTAAAGCACGACGCCGCCGTGATGATCAAAGAGGTCGAAACGGAGGCGAAGGAAGAGGCCGACAAGCGTGCCAGAGAGTACGTGGTCGGCGCCATTCAGAGATGTGCCGCGGATCATGTGGCGGAAGCCACGATCAGCGTTGTGCAGCTCCCCGGCGATGAGATGAAGGGCCGGATCATAGGCCGTGAGGGAAGGAATATCCGCACCCTCGAGACCATGACCGGTGTTGACCTGATCATTGATGACACACCCGAAGCGGTGGTCATTTCGGGATTTGATCCTATCAGACGGGAAGTGGCCCGTATAGCCCTTGAGCGTCTGATCGTGGACGGCAGGATCCACCCTGCCAGGATCGAAGAGATGGTCACAAAGGCCCAGAAGGATGTGGAGGCCCGCATCAAGGAAGAAGGCGAGGCGGCCACTCTGGAGGTGGGCGTTCACGGGATCCATCCGGAACTCGTACGTCTCCTAGGCAAGATGCATTTCCGTACCAGCTACGGTCAGAATGCCCTCAAGCATTCGATCGAGGTGGCGCAGATCGCCGGTCTTCTGGCCGGAGAACTGGGACTGGATATCCGCACCGCCAAGCGGGCAGGTCTCCTGCACGATATCGGCAAGGCGGTGGACCACGAGATGGAAGGCTCCCACGTCCAGCTCGGCGCGGACCTGTGCCGCAAATATAAGGAATCGGCCGTTATCATCAACGCAGTGGAGGCCCACCACGGTGACGTGGAGCCTACCAGTCTGATCGCCTGTCTCGTACAGGCTGCGGATGCCATTTCCGCGGCCAGACCCGGAGCCAGACGGGAGACGCTGCAGACATATACCACCCGGCTGAAACAGCTGGAGGAGATCACAAGCAGTTTTAAAGGGGTCAGCAATTCTTATGCCATTCAGGCAGGCAGAGAAGTTCGTGTTCTCGTAGTTCCCGAGCAGATCGGTGACGCAGACATGGTCCTGTTGGCCAGGGAGATTTCCAAGAAGATCGAAGCGGAAATGGAATACCCCGGGCAGATCAAAGTCAGCGTGATCCGAGAGTCGCGTGTAACGGATTATGCTAAATGATCCGCCTGCAGATACCAGACGATCTGCAGGATGATCACAGCAGCAAGGAATGATTTTGAAACGGCAGAGAGCGATCTCTGCCGTTTTCCATATATTATGCGTATATTTGCGGCAGTTTTTTAGCAGTTTGCGCAAAAAGGATGCACAGGGCCGTCATATTGGGTTATAATGCAATAGAAGGGACAGTCCGCACTGTACAGAGCATGTCTCCGCGCAGGAAGACACCCCGCAGACGTAATACAAGAAACAGGGGGACTCAGAATGGATAAGAAAAAGATCTTGTTTGTGGCATCAGAAGGCGTACCTTTCATCAAGACGGGTGGTCTGGCGGATGTCGTCGGATCGCTCCCCAAGGATATCGATCCGGAATATTATGATGTGAGAGTCATGCTTCCCAAATATTCCTGCATGAAGCAGGATATGAAGGACCGTCTGGAGTATGTGACCCATTTCTATATGGATTATCACTGGAACAGCGAGTATGTCGGCATCCTCAAGGCAGAAGAGGCCGGCATCACCTTCTATTTTATCGATAATGAAGGGTTCTTCACCAGTGACAGGCCTTATACGGATGATCCGCTCTTCGAGATCACCCGTTTTGCCTATTTCTCCAAGGCCTGCCTCTCTGCTCTGCCGGTACTCGGCTTCAGGCCTGACCTCATTCACTGCCACGACTGGCAGACAGGTCTGGTGCCCGTCTATCTGAAGGAGCGCTTCCAGGCCAATGAATTCTACCACGGCATCAAGACGGTCATGACCATCCACAACCTGAAGTTCCAGGGCAAGTGGAATGTCAGGGATGTGGAGGATATCACCGGTCTGTCCGGCTACTACTTCACACCTGACAAGCTGGAGGCCTACAAGGACGCCAACCTGCTCAAGGGCGGTCTCGTCTATGCGGATGCCATCACCACCGTCAGCCCTACCTATGCGGATGAGATCAAGACCCAGTTCTTCGGAGAGGGTCTGGACGGCCTGATGAACGCCCGCAGCAATGACCTGCGCGGCATTCTCAACGGCATCGACTACACGGACTTCAATCCTGAGACCGACAAGAAGATCTTCCACACCTATACGGTGACCAATTTCCGCAAGGAGAAGGTCAAGAACAAGGTGGCCCTGCAGAGAGAGCTGGGTCTCAAGGAAGATCCCAAGTGCATGATGATCGGTATCGTATCCCGTCTGACAGACCAGAAGGGCTTCGACCTGATCGCCTGCGTCCTGGATGAGATGCTGTCTCTGGACGCGATCCAGATCGTGCTTCTGGGAACGGGCGAGGAGCGTTACGAGAACATGTTCCGCTACTTCGACTGGAAGTACAGCGACAAGATCTCGGCCAACATCTACTATTCGGATGAGCTGTCCCACAAGATCTACGCCGCCTCCGACGCCTTCCTGATGCCCTCCCTCTTCGAGCCCTGCGGCCTGAGCCAGCTCATGTCCCTCAAGTACGGCACCCTGCCCATCGTCAGGGAGACCGGCGGCCT
>DGGX01000189.1 GCA_002392385.1 Lachnospiraceae bacterium UBA3863 | reverse complement strand
TCCATCATGCTGATCACCCACGACCTGGGCGTCATCGCGGAGATGGCGGATTATGTCGTGGTCATGTACGCGGGCAGGGTCATCGAGAAGGGAACGGCCGAGGAGATCTTCGCACATCCCGCCCATCCCTATACGATCGGCCTGATGGCCTCCAAGCCGGTGGTCGGCCGTAAGGTGGACAAGCTCTATTCGATCCCCGGCAAGGTGCCGAATCCCATCAATATGCCGGATTACTGCTACTTCCGCGACCGCTGCGAGATGAAGCTTCCCTGCTGCGACGGAGAGTATCCCTGCATGATCAGCCTGTCGCCCACCCACCAGGTGAGCTGCTACCGCTTCTATGAAGAGCACAAGGCCGAGGCGGCACAGGTGGAAGTACCCGAGGAGATCCGTGAGCAGCTGAAGGCCAGCGCGCAGATCGCCGCGGAGACAGAGGGATAAGGGAGGACGACAATGGCAGATAATAAAGGCAAAAAAGGAGATTACACGCCGGTCGTCTACGACGATCAGTATATTCTGATGGTCAATGGCCTGAAGAAATATTTCCCCATCAAGGGCGGCATGCTCAACCGTGTGGTGGGACAGGTGAAGGCCGTCGACGGCGTCACCTTCAACCTCAAGAGAGGTACCACCATGGGTCTGGTGGGAGAGTCCGGCTGCGGCAAGACGACCACAGGCCGCACGATCCTGCGCCTGGCGGGAGAGAAGACCGACGGACAGGTCCTCTTCAACGGTAGGGAAGTCTACGATCTGTCCCACAAGGAGATGCGGGACCTGCGCACCAAGATGCAGATCATCTTCCAGGATCCCTTCTCCAGTCTGTCCCCCAGACTGCCCGTGGGTGAGATCATCGGAGAGGCCGTGCGGGAGCATAATCTGGTCCCCAAGGCGGAATTCAACGATTACATCGACCAGGTCATGGACAACTGCGGTCTGCAGCCCTTCCATAAGGACAGATATCCGCACGAGTTCAGCGGCGGCCAGAGACAGAGGATCTGCATTGCCAGAGCCCTGGCCCTGAACCCGGAGTTCGTGGTCTGCGACGAGCCGGTCTCCGCTCTGGATGTTTCCATCCAGGCGCAGATCATCAACCTGCTCAGCGAGCTGCAGGAGAAGTACAAGCTGACCTATCTGTTCATCTCCCATGACCTGTCGGTCGTGGAACATATCTCGGATACGATCGGCGTCATGTATCTGGGCAATCTTGTGGAGTACGGCTCCAAGGAGGATATCTTCCGCAATCCGCTCCACCCCTACACCCAGGCTCTGTTCTCGGCCATTCCGATCCCGGATCCCACGGCCAAGATGAACAGGATCGTCCTGGAGGGCTCCATCCCTTCCCCGGCCAATCCGCCCAAGGGATGCAAATTCCACACCCGCTGCCGGATGTGCACACAGAAGTGCAAGGAAGTGGCGCCGGTACAGAAGGAAGTGGAACCCGGCCATTTCGTGGTGTGCCACAATTACGAGTAACAGAGGGGAAACATCAGTTTGAACGATCATATCCCTTATGAAAATGAAGACGCCCGTACACAGCGGTACGGGATCCGCACGGACGCAGGTCCTTTCGGCAGGCCCGATGCGGAAGAACCTCAGCAGGGGCCGGAAGACGACAGCTTCCGGCCCTGGGAGGAGGAGCCGCGATTTACACAGGGAGAGAAGCTGTCCGCCATGATGGGCGCCCTGTCCGCGGCGCTGCTGATCGGAGCGGTCTATGCCGTGGGAATCGGTATCGTCCTTCTGCTGATGGTGAACTTCTGGAAGTGAACCGCGGCTGTGTCCGCGGTTTTTTCTACAGATCAGGATTATTGATATGGCTAAAGAGAAGAAAAACAGGAAACAGAAAAGATCCGTGGCGGGAGAGATCTTCAGCTTCATCCGCTGCATTTTTTATGCTGTGCTGATCGCCCTGATACTGAACCGTTTCGTTCTGGTCAACGCCAAGGTGCCCACCGGCTCCATGGAGAACACGATCATGACGGGCGACCGCCTGTTCGGCCTGCGCCTGGCCTACTGGAACGAGGATCCCCAGCGCGGAGACGTGGTGATCTTCCACTATCCCACGGCCCTGGTGCTGGGAGAGGACACCCTCTACATTAAGAGGATCATCGGCCTGCCGGGAGAGCGTGTGGTCATCCGGAACGCCAAGATCTACATAAACGGCAATCCTGTGCCCCTGGAGGAGCCTTACCTCAAGGAGGAATGGACTGTCAGGACCGGCGACTATGTCTTCGAGGTGCCGGAGAATGCCTACCTTATGTTGGGGGACAACCGCAATTCCTCCGAGGACGCCCGCCTCTGGGAAGAGGCGGCCCGCGAGAGCTTCGCGGAGGCCGGCAGGGAGATCACGGACGCGGAAGCTAAGTCCCTCGTCTACGTCCAGCGGCAGGAGATCCTGGGCAAAGCCTGGCTGCGCTACTGGCCGACGGACCATATCGGCATACTGGAATGACCCCCTAGATATTGCAAAATAGTGACATAATATTACAGATTATTTAAAGAAATTGTATTACGCGTTAATAAAAACTTTATAAAGATAATCAATATTTTGCTTTTTAAATTGACATGACCCCCTTTATCTGGTACCTTGGCAAAGTGGCAAAAGGTACTTCCGCTGCTGTGGGGAGCAGAAACGCTCCCGGCGGACCTGCAAGAGAGGTCCGTAAGCGGAATAGATAACAGGAGGTTTCATGGTTTTATCAAGATCTGGATTTCTGACAACACTGACTGTTTTCTGTACTGTGATGTGCATGACGGCCATGCCGGCCTATGCACAGGCGGAACCGGAAACCGGGGCCGCGGAAGTCACAGACCAGGCTGCCCCCGGGACAGATACTGAGGATCCCGGACAGGAAGCACAGAACACTGCAGGAGCATCGGAGTATTTCAGCAAGGGAGGAGCAGAGGATCCGCTTCAGGCAGCCAGGAGCAATCTGGTGGCTGAATCTGTGGAGACAGTCAGGAAGGACGGCGCCCAGGCACAGCTGGAGCGCAGCAACATGGAGAGCGTTAAGACGGTCGTCGGCAACAGTCACATGACGACGGAGCAGCAGAAGCCCAAGATGGTGGTCGCTGCGACCAATGGCTATCTGAACGTTCATATGGGACCGGAAATCGGCAGCGAGATCGTAGGCAAGCTCTACAGCAACGATGTCGCGACGGTCCTGCAGGACGACGGCAGCGGCTGGGTCCGCATCCGGTCCGGCAATGTGACCGGCTACGTCATGGGAGATTATCTGCTCAGCGACAGAGAGTCCAAGATGCTGACAGATATCATTGCCAAGGACGTGGCGACGGTAGGCACGGACGAGGCAGCCGTCTATTATGGTAAGGACAAGACATCCGGAGTTCTCCGCCCCGCGGACAGCGGCGAGCAGTTCACTGTCCAGGGAGAAGAGGACGGATGGGTCAAGGTCAGCACAGAGTCCGGTGAGGGCTACATCCCTGCTGACGATACAGATGTGGCCAAGGTGCTGCCCACGGCGGAATCCTCAGAGGAAGAGGCCGAGCGCCTGGAGGCGTCCAACGTACAGGACCTGCTCGACCACGAGAAGGAGAAGGCTGAGGAGGCTGACCGCATCGCCAGGGCTGCGCAGGAACAGGCCGAAAAGGCCGAGAAGGCCGGCGAAGAGAAGCCGGAGGAACTGGAAGCCGCCCAGTCAGCCGCGGAGGCTGCACAGAGCGCGGCGGACAACGCGCAGGTACAGGTCGAGGCCGCACAGGTGGCCGTGGACGAGTCCGGCGCGGAAATGGGACAGGCTGTCGTGGATTACGCCATGCAGTTCCTGGGCAATCCCTATGTGTGGGGAGGGAGCAGCCTCACTCACGGCACCGACTGCAGCGGATTCACGATGTCTGTGTACGCACACTTCGGCGTGGGCCTGGCTCACTTCGACGCCGCACAGCGCTCCGCCGGCATCGGCATCTCCTCTCTGGCAGAGGCCAGACCCGGAGACCTGATCTGCTACTACGGCCATGTAGGCATCTACATCGGTGACGGCAAGATCGTGCACGCGGCCAACGAACAACTCGGCATCACCATCGGCGCCGCCGACCATCAGACCATCGCCGCCATCCGCAGGATCTTCTACTGACGGCGGATCCCCAAATACCTGTGGCAGGTCCTATTGAAACACGAAAGCCTGCATAGGAGCTGTTTGAACAAACCTTAAACGCATAATGAATCCCCCGGAGGCACGCTCTCGCTCCGTCGTAAACGCAGCGGTACATAACATTTTTCCATCGCCAGAGGCTCGGAAAAATGAAGTACCGGCGTTTCCGAAGGGCCTCCGGGGGATTCTTATGCGTTAAGGCAGGTAGTGAACAGTCCTTTGCGGAATGTGTTTCACAGTGTCTGCCGCGTGAGGGGGTGTTACCTGCCGGCAGTCATGAGACCCGGAGGGCATGGCTTTGGAATGAGCGGTAAGTTTTACGCGGTTCTTTCAGAGCGGGAGAGAGGGCGAGGACGGCAGCTCCTGCCGTCCGAGAGCCCGGGTGTCTGAGCCGGCCGGTTCGTGAAGCGGCCGGCGAGTTACGGGCGGTACCTCTCTCCCACGATGAGAAGAACCGTGCAAAACTCCGCGAAATTCCTCGCCTGCCATCCGGGTCTCATGACTACAGGCAGACTCACACCAGAAGCAGGTACTGTGCTAGAATAAATAGGTATCGTATTCATCCCCGATCCGGGCCTTTCGCTGCTGAGGGAAATACTATGCCGCATACCATAACACCTGAAGAAAGAAATATCCTCCTGGAGAATCCGGAGCTGGTCATGTTCGATCCCTACAGAGCCATGAAGACACATCGGGTCTCTCTCGGCAAGGCGCTCATTCCGCCTCTCCTCATGGGACTGCTTATGTTCCTCTGGGGCGTCCTCTGCCCCGGATTCATCAAGGCCCATCCCAGGCTTTTTGCCGGTGTGGGATGCGCGGGGCTGATCCTGGCCAGCGGATCTCTGCCGGTCCTGTACTTGCTGATCGATGACAGGGCCTTCCGGAAAGCGAAGGAGGAGCATTACGCCCTGCAGCTGCGCCAGCTCCTGCCGGAGCATATTGTATGCAGGATCGCCCATGTGCAGTGGGTCACATACGAGAAGGCAGAAGGGGGATGGATCCTGGACGGCAGGGAAGAGATGTTCGGATACGTCTCTTACGAGAATGTCTTCAGGATCGAACCGGATACGGATCTGGCGGTGATCAGCGGCGGAGACAGCTTTATGGCGTTCGTCAGGCGGGACGAGAGGACGGAATGTTATTATTCCTTTAACATACTTTAGCAAGAATTCCCCCATCCTCTAAGGTGGTGGGATGAATTGCGTTTGTTTCTGATCCTCTGTTCCTACATCTACGAAAAAGAACGCTTGTTCGAATTCTGGACTTGTGATATACTGTTATCAACAGCGGGAATCTATATCAGTCGAATTAGAGGAAACGTTGATAATATGTATAA
>DGGX01000155.1:189-3737 GCA_002392385.1 Lachnospiraceae bacterium UBA3863 | reverse complement strand
CAGATGGAACCGGGGCCGATACCGACCTTGACGGCGTCCGCGCCGGCATCGATGAGGGCCTGGGCGCCTGCCTTGGTGGCCACATTGCCGGCGATGATCTGCAGATCCGGATACTTGTCACGGATCATCCGCAGGCAGCGCAGCACGTTCTCGGAGTGGCCGTGGGAAGAATCCAGCACGATCACGTCCACCTTGGCGCGGATCAGCTCCGCGACGCGGTCCAGCACGTTGGCGGTGATGCCCACGCCCGCGCCGCACAGAAGACGGCCCTGGCTGTCCTTGGCGGAATGAGGGTATTTGATGGTCTTCTCAATGTCCTTGATGGTGATCAGACCCACCAGATTGTAATTCTCGTCCACGATGGGAAGCTTCTCCTTCTTGGAGGCGGCCAGGATGCGCTTGGCCTCTTCCAGGGTGGTGCCTTCCCTTGCGGTGACCAGGTTCTCGCTGGTCATGGCTTCACGGATCTTCCGGGAGAAATCCTCCTGGAACTTCATGTCGCGGTTGGTGATGATGCCCACGAGCTTGCCTCTCTCCGTGATCGGCACGCCTGAGATGCGGAACTTGCGCATAAGTTCCTCCGCGTCCGCCAGGGTGTTGTCGGGGCCCAGGGAGAAGGGATCCGTGATAACGCCGTTCTCCGACCTTTTCACCTTGTCGACCTCTTCCGCCTGCCGCTCGATGCTCATGTTCTTGTGGATGATGCCGATACCGCCCTGGCGTGCCATGGCAATAGCCATGCGATGCTCTGTGACAGTGTCCATGCTCGCACTCATCATGGGGATGTTCAGCCTGATCTTCTTGGTCAGCCAGGTGGACAGATCCACTTCATTGGGGATGACCGTGGAATAACCAGGTACCAGGAGTACATCGTCAAAAGTTACGCCTTCACCGATGATTGTTGCCATGTATTCCTCCTTGTCTGTAGTAAGTTTCCGGATTCCCGCTCAATAAGTGAAAACCTTGCGGGGTGCGTATTGTTTCATAATGCGGATAAACTGTTCCGCATAATCGCCGCTGAGATTCAGATGCAGACATGTGCCGTCCTCGAAATAGAGCGCATAGAGGTCCTTGGCTTCCGGATCACCGCTGCTGTAATCGATGACCTTGGCCTGGCCCCTGCGGCGGCTGTCCAGCTCGTGGGACCGCGCCGGCGCCATGATCTCCAGCTGGTTGAGGTCGTAGGTTGCCAGCTCCTTGCGGTTGCTCTTCCGCTGGATCTTGGAGATCCGCAGTTCCTTCTCCACGTAGTCGTACTCGTAATCCACCTCGCATTCCAGCCAGATGAAATAAGCCGCCACGCCCATAGCCGCCGACGCGAAGAGGAAGGGCCATCCGAAAACGAAGATCAGCAAAACAAAAAGCACTGTGAAAACGACTGAGCATACTCTCAGGGCCTTCTGCAGTGCTGTTGTCTTACGTCTCACAATGATCTCAAGACAGCCGGTTTCGACGTTCATAATCGTCCCTCCGCTATACTAAAATCTTCGGTAGTTATTTTCGATATCATACTACACAAAAAAGGATATTGCAAGCCAACCTGGCCTGCAATATCCACCCATTTTTTTCAGAGCTGCGTGACTACGAAAATATCGTAGATGGCCCTTATGGCCGTCTCGAAATCCTCATTCGCGACGCCGATGATGATATTCAGTTCGCTGGATCCCTGGTCGATCATCCTGACATTGACCTTGGCGTGGGCCAGGGCGGAGAAGATCCGGCCCGCCGTGCCCCGCATGGATTTCATGCCCCGTCCGACGACGGCGATCAGGGCCAGGTCCGACTCGATCTCCACCACGTCCGGCTGGACATAGCGGTGAATGGCGGAGACCACCTTCTGTTCCTTGTGGATGAACTCGTCCTCGTGGACCACCACCGTCATGGTGTCGATGCCCGAGGGCATGTGCTCGAAGGAAATGCCGTTGTCCTCGAAGGCCTGCAGGACGCGGCGTCCGAAGCCCACCTCCGAGTTCATGAGGGCCTTGTAGATCAGTACGGTGCAGAAGCCCTTCTTGCCGGCGATGCCGGTGATGACATAGCCGGACTTCTGGCAGGTGCTCTCCACGATCCAGGTCCCGTCGTCCTCCGGCCGGTTGGTGTTGCGGATATTGATGGGAATCCCCTCTCCCCGCACCGGGAAGATGGCGTCCTCGTGCAGGACGGAGGCGCCCATGTAGGACAGCTCGCGGAGCTCACGGTATGTGATGGTCTCGATGTTGACCGGATTGTTGATAATCCTGGGGTCCGCCACCATGAAGCCGGAGACGTCCGTCCAGTTCTCATAGACATCCGCCCTGACAGCGCCCGCCACGATGGAACCGGTGATATCGCTGCCGCCGCGGGAGAAGGTCCGGATCCTGCCGTCGTGGCCCATGCCGTAGAAGCCTGGCACCACCGCTCTGGGAATGTCGGCCAGACGCGCAGCCATGGCCTTTTTGGTCTTGCGGGCCTCGAGGTTTCCGTCGTCATCGAAGAAGATGACCTCCGCCGCGTCCACGAAGGTATAGCCCAGGTAGCGGGCCATGATGTGGGCGTTCAGGAACTCGCCGCGGGAGGCCGCGTAATCAGGCTGCGGGTCCTCCTTCATGTGCTGCTCGATCTCCCGGAACTGGGGCTCCAGGGTGAAATCGGTCAGTTCCAGGCCTTCGATAATCTCTTCATAACGCCTGCGGATGGTCCCCATAACACCGGAGAAGTCCTCTCCTGCCGCCGCCTGGTGATAGAGGCTGTAGAGGAGATCCGTCACCTTGGTATCTCCGTCGAATCTCTTGCCGGGGGCCGAAGGGACCACATAGACCCGGGACGCGTCCGCCCGGATGATCTCCCCGACCTTCTTGAACTGCCCGGCATCTGCCAGAGAACTGCCTCCGAATTTTACAACTTTTTTCATGGTACCTGCTTTCCGGATACGAGTCTTACGCAAGAAGACGGATGCTGCTCACCAGCCCGTCCGTGCGGGCTGCCGCCGCGGCGTAGTCCGCTTCTGTCATGCTCTCTGTCACAAAGGCTGTCTCTCCCGCGGGTCCCACCGCAGGATTCACGAAGGTCACGCTCCCGTAGACCGCCTCGACGGCTTCCTTGTCCATACCCCTTACGCGGACGAAATGTTTGAAGTACTCGCCTGCGGGATCGGACAGGGTCATGGGTTCGTCTGTCCAGTAGACAGGCAGGTGCCTGCCCAGGGTCCTGGCCTCTTCCAGGATGTCGGAGACGACCGCGCTCGCCGTGGGCGCGTGGCCTGCGCCACGGCCGTAGAACATAAGGTCGTCCACCATATTGCCGTGTACGAAGACCGCGTTGAAGACGTCCTCCACACTGTGGAGAGGATGGGCGGCGGGCACCAGGAAGGGCGCAGTCCGCACATAGAAGGTGCTGCCGTCCTCCGACCTTCTGGACAGTCCCAGAAGCTTGATGGCCATGCCCATATCCCTGGCATAGAGGAAATCGTCCGTGGTGATGCGGCTGATGCCCTCGCAGGGGATGTCCTCATAGCGGACAGTACGGCCGCACATGAGGGAGGACAGGATGGCGATCTTGCGGCAGGCGTC
>DGGX01000155.1:0-150 GCA_002392385.1 Lachnospiraceae bacterium UBA3863 | reverse complement strand
AATCTTCCTGCCTGTGTCGTGGCCTTCCACATCCGCCTCCGGATTGCGCTCCGCGTAGCCGTTCTCCTGGGCCTGCCTGAGAGCGTCCGCGAAGGAGACTCCCTCGTGCTCCATGCGGGTCATGATATAATTCGTGGTCCCGTTCAGGAT
>DGGX01000031.1:3303-3482 GCA_002392385.1 Lachnospiraceae bacterium UBA3863 | reverse complement strand
CCGAGGACCGGTTCCTTTTTTATTGTTATGAATAAACCGTTCTATAAAACCAGACAATGGATCCGGATGCGCGAGCAGATCCTGAGGCGCGACGGGTATGAGTGCCAGATCTCCAGGAGGTACGGAAAGCACGTACCTGCGGACACGGTGCACCACATCTTCCCGCTGCTGGATTATCC
>DGGX01000031.1:0-3233 GCA_002392385.1 Lachnospiraceae bacterium UBA3863 | reverse complement strand
GCGTATAAGCTGGAGCCGTGGAACCTGATCAGCCTGTCCAGGGCGGAGCACGACAAGCTCCACGACCGGGTGACCGGTCAGCTGACCGAGGCGGGCCTGGCATTGATGGAGAGGGCGGCGAGACTGAGAGGCATCGAGCTATGACGAAGTGGAACCAGGGATTCCCTGAGAAGCGCGGCGTGTACCGCTGCAGGGTGGACGAGAAGGAACAATACCTAATCCATAAGCGCTGCGACATGAACGGCCGGCATTGGTGGCTGACTATGAACGGGTTTGATGTCGCGGGGTGCAAGATCGAATGGACCGGCGATCCGATCCGGATCAATCCGGACTGATTTGCTGATTTGAAGACGCCCCCCCCTTCCGTTGAAATTTCAACGTTCCCGGGACCGGCGGGGGTCAACTTTTTATATATATGCGGTGTTTTTGAGCAAAAAGGGTACTAATTTGCGGTGAAACAGCATGATAATAGACCATAATCATCCAATTTATCAAAACCGGCGCCGGCTCATGGGCGAAAACCGCTACAGCGGCGCTTTTTATTATTCCAGGGAGATCACGGAGATCATGATCCCGCTGGTGGAGACGGATCGTCCATGGGTGACGGTGAACATCCCGCACCTGTGCTGGGATCACGCCATCGTTTTCATTCACAACAACCTGGACGCGTCCGCCTATGACCACCTGAGGGAGTTTAGCGACCTGATCCTGGTCTGCGGGATCCCGGAGACCTGCGAGAAGGTGGCTCACCTTGGCAAGCCGGTCTATCTGCCGCTGTCCGTCGATGTGGCAGACGTGGAGCGGTTTAAGCTCCCGGAGAAAACGAAGGAGGCTGCCTTCGCCGGACGTCCTGCCAAGCGGGACGGGATCCAGCTGCCGGCAGGTGTCGACATCCTGGAGGGTATACCGCGGGACTACCTGCTCGCGGCCATGGCGCAGTATAAGAAGATCTACGCGGTCGGTCGGTCCGCCATTGAGGCGAAGATCCTGGGCTGCGAGGTCCTGCCGTATGATCCGAGGTTTCCGGATCCGGACAGGTGGGAGATCATGGACACCCGGGAGGCGGCCAAGATCCTGCAGGAGAAGCTGGACATCATCGACGGAGAAGTGATGCTCATGGGTATCGAGGAGGACAAGGATGAACGTGAGTATGATGAGGCTGGACCAGATCCGGCCCTACGAGAACAACCCCAGGAAGAACGACGAGGCGGTCGATAAGGTCGCAGCGTCGATCCGGGAGTTCGGTTTTAAGCAGCCGATCGTGGTCGACTGCGATGGCGTGATCATCGCAGGACACACCCGCTACAGGGCGGCGAAGAAGCTCGGCCTGGACGAGGTGCCGGTCCTGGTCGCCGACGATCTGAGCCCTGAGCAGGTCCGGGCCTACCGCCTGGCGGATAACAAGACCGCTGAGTTCGCGGGCTGGGACTTCGACCTGCTGGACCAGGAGCTGTTCGAGATCGACGACATCGACATGGCGGCCTTCGGGTTTGATATGGCCGCCTTCGCCGACCAGCTGGCCGACGGTTCGGACTTCTTCGACCGTGAGGATCACCACGACACCGAGCGGGAGGAAGACAACGAGGAGTACAATGAGTTCCTGGACAAGTTTGAAGCAAAGAAGACAACCGACGATTGCTACACACCCGAGCTGGTATATGAGGCGGTGGCGGAGTGGGTCGCCTGTGAATATGGAGTAGATCGGACCAGGTTCGTTCGTCCGTTCTATCCCGGAGGAGATTATCAGAAGTTCAAGTACAAGCCGGACGCGGTCGTGGTTGACAACCCGCCGTTCTCGATCCTGGCGGAGATCCTGAGCTGGTACAGTGAGCACGGGGTCGACTTCTTCCTGTTCGGTCCGACGTTAACTCTGTTTTCTTCTTCTTCTTCTTCTTCTTCTTGCGCGATCCCGACAGGCGTCCCTGTGACGTATGAGAACGGGGCGATCGTGTCCACGTCCTTCCTGACCAGTCTGGAGGACAAGGGCCTGAGGGTCCGGACAGCTCCGGATCTGTACAAGGCTGTGGACGAAGCAAACAAGGAATGGACCAAGGGGCTCAAGAAGGAGCTGCCGAAGTATTCCTACCCCGACGAGGTGATCACGTCCGCCATGGTCGCCCGGTGGAGTAAGTACGGGATAGACTTTTCCGTCACGGTCGCTGAGAGCGAACCGTGCTCTGCGCTGGATGCGCAGAAGATGGACGGCAAGTCCATCTTCGGAAAAGGTTATCTGTTGTCCGAGCGTGCCGCTGCCGAGCGTGCCGCTGCCGAGCGTGCCGCTGCCGAGCGTGCCGCTGCCACTCGGTGGCCGTTATCAGAGAGAGAGCGAGCGATAGTAAGGAGATTAAGCCGTGGCCAATAAAGACACCTGGGTCAGGTACATCAGGAAGGCGTGCAAGGACGCCGGGACCTATGAGCCCTTCTTCGAGCTGGTGATCAAGCAGCTGGCGAGTATCATGGCAACCCGCGACCAGGCGCAGGAGCAGTACAAGGCCTCCGGATCCCATCCGGTGATCATGCACACCAACAAGGGCGGGAACACCAACCTGGTCAAGAATCCGGCCCTGGTGATCGTGAACGAGTGCAACCAGCAGGCCCTGGCCTACTGGCGGGACCTTGGGCTCACCCCGGCGGGCTTCAAGAAGCTGGGGAACGACACCAGCTCCAAGAACAGGAAGGACGGATCCTTCGAGGAGCTGCTGTCCGGCATCGGGATATAGTCAATCAAGGGGCGCTGTTAGCTTTGTAACACAGGGCTTGATTGCATACAGAGGCGTCCCTTTTTATATGGCGATGTAGCTCAGTAGGGAGAGCAGGAGGCAAGCGTAAGCAAAACCGCCAGGGCGTGGGTTCGAGTCCCGCCGTCGCCGACACACTCCTTAGACGACCCACCGGAGGGGGCCGAAAGAGAATTCCTCCGGGCCGTGCTTTATGGGAAGGAGTAAAAGCTATAAGAAGATCGTCGACAAGTACGTCGACGACGTGATCAAAGGAAAAGAAAAGAGGGCAGGCGCCGAGATCGTGGCGGCCTGCAAACGATATAAAAAAGATCTGGGCCGGGACGACCTTGAGCTGAGGACCCGGGATCCGGACATCGCGATCAACATCATACAGCAGACCATGGTCCACGCCCAGGGCGAGGATCTGGAGGGCCATCCATTACTTGGACGGCCTTTTTTATTGGAGCCCTTTCAAATGTTCGTGGTCTACAACCTTCTGGGGTTCTACTACAA
>DGGX01000221.1:615-2613 GCA_002392385.1 Lachnospiraceae bacterium UBA3863 | reverse complement strand
GCGCCGAACCAGCTGATCAGGAGGATGCAGGAATAGACCACCGTGGACATGATGGGTCCGATCACGGCGATATTGAGCTCCGCCCTGCAGAACATGTCGTAGATGTTCCGGGCAGCCCGGTGGAACTTGTCGATCTCATAGTCCTCACGGACATAGGCCTTGACCACGCGGATGGCCGATACGTTCTCCTGGACGCTGGCGTTCAGGTCATCGTAGCGCTCGAAGACCTGCTTGAAATAGCGGGTGGTCCTGCCCATCATCAGGGCGATCACCACCGCCAGGAAGGCCACCGCGCCCAGGTAAATGCTGGACAGCCGCGGGCTGATAGTAAAGGACATGATCATGGCCACGATCATGGAGACCGGCGCCCGCATGGCCATACGCAGGATCATCTGGAAGGCGTTCTGGATATTGGTCACATCCGTCGTCAGCCTGGTCACCAGTCCCGATGTGGAGAACTTATCGATATTGGCAAAAGAAAAGGTCTGGATATTGTCATGCATGGCCTTGCGCAGGTTCCTGGCAAGTCCCGCACTGGCCCGGGCGCCGAAAATGCCGCCCATCATGCCGAAAAACAATCCGCACAGGGCCACGGCCAGCATCAGGGCGCCGGTCCGCAGGATGAAACCCATATCCTTGCCGTAGATGCCCCGGTCCACGATCCTTCCCATCAGAATGGGGATGATCATCTCGCAGATGACCTCTCCGATCATACATATGGGCGTCAGGATCGATACCCATTTGAACTCCTTGACCTGCGCAAGTATTGTCTTAACCATTCCAAATCCTCTAACTGGTACTCTCCGGGCTCATCGCCTTAATTACAGTATAAAAAGAACAGACACACGAGGTGTCTGTTCCACATTATAAGGAAATTATCTGTCTATTGTCAACGTTGTCAGCGCTCCGGACGGCCGTATCGCGGTTCCCCGCAGAGGCCCCGCAGCCGCCGGATCCCCTCGGCGATGAGGAGGGCGTGATCGGAGGCGATGCCTTCGTTCTGCGTGAGGGAATAGCGCCGTTCTGTCAGGAGTCCCGCCTGCCTCTGTGTGCAGCGGATGGCGGCTGTCCCGAGGACCTGTCCGTCCTCGGACAGGATCCGCAGCTGCTCTTCATCGCCCTCTTCCGTCAGCTCCGGCCTCACCCAGAAGGCGTCCGCCGCGTCGTCTCCCGCCTGTACGGGGAGTTCCTCGCCGATCAGCGTCATATAGGCCGTCGTGATGACCCGCCACCTCGGATCCCGGTCCCAGTCGCCCCAGGTGCCGAGCTGGATCAGAGGCAGGCCCCGCAGGCCTGTCTCCTCCTCCAGTTCTCTGGCCGCAGCCGTTTCCAGATCCTCCTTCAGTTCGACGAATCCTCCCGGCAGCGCCAGCGCACCGATGCTGGGATGATTGCCCCGCCGGATCATGAGCAGGCGGAGGGTCCCGGCGCTGCCGGCCTCCCTGTCCTCTGTGCGGAAGATCAGCATATCCACCGTGTTGGCCGGGGTCTTGTATTTGCTCCCGTCATAGGCATCCAGAAAGGCCTCCAGGGTCAGCCCCTTCGCGTCCTTGTCCTTCATTCCTCTGAAACGCTCGATATCCTGTACGAACCGCATCTTGTCCCTCACTTTCCGGCGATACCAGAAATCCGCTCTGACCTTATCAGAAATCTACGTCAAGATCATAATAGCAGCACTTGAGCAGCTTTTCCATCTCCTCCTGGGTAGGGATGCGGGGGTTGGAGCCGGTGCAGGCGTCGCCGATGGCGCGCTCCGCGATGCCGGGCAGTCTCTCCAGGAAGACCTCCTCCGGTACGAAGCCCTTCTCGCAGGGATAGGAATCCGCGCCGTAGTTTCCGATGCAGTGAGGGATGTTGAGGTCATCGTTCATCTTGCGCAGGCAGGCGATCAGCGCGGCGACCTTCTCGTCGTCGTTATTGCCGCCCAGGTGCATGTAATCAGCGATGACACCGTAGCGCTTCTTGGCTGTCTCGTCCTTGGCGTTGAAGGCGATGACC
>DGGX01000221.1:0-553 GCA_002392385.1 Lachnospiraceae bacterium UBA3863 | reverse complement strand
AGGTACATGGCGTTGGCGGCGCCGTGGATGATGTGTGCGCCGTAGTCCGCGAAGACCGCGCCGGTCTTGTGGGCCATGGAGTGCACGATGCCGAGCAGGGCGTTGGAGAAGGCCATACCGGCAAGGCACTGGGCGTTGTGCATCCTGTCGCGGGCTTCCATGTCGCCGTTGTAGGAAGGCACGAGATCCTTCTGGATCATCTCGATGGCGTGGATGGCCAGCGGATCGGTGAAGTCGCAGTTGGCGGTGGAGACATAGGCCTCGATGGCGTGGGTCATTGCATCCATGCCGGTGTGGGCGACGAGCTTTTTAGGCATGGTCTCGGCCAGCTCGGGATCCACGATGGCGACGTCGGGCGTGATCTCGAAGTCGGCGATGGGATACTTGGTTCCCTTCTCATAGTCGGTGATGATGGAGAAGGCCGTCACCTCGGTAGCCGTGCCGGAAGTGGAGGAAACAGCGCAGAAATGAGCCTTCTTGCGCAGCTCCGGGATACCGAAGACCTTGCACATATCCTCGAAGGTGCACTCCGGATACTCATACTTGATCCACA
>DGGX01000202.1:374-2727 GCA_002392385.1 Lachnospiraceae bacterium UBA3863 | reverse complement strand
AGGAGACGGACAAGATCATGAAGGCCCAGATCGCGCGGGGCGCGGATTTCGAGAGCAAGAATCCCCTTGTCAGGATCCGGAGCATGGTGCCCCTTCTGGTGCCGCTCTTCATCTCGGCCTTCCGCCGGGCGGGAGACCTGGCCCTGGCCATGGAGGCCCGCGGCTATCACGGCGGGGTGGGGCGCACCAAGATGAAGCCTCTGGTCTATGAGAACAGGGACAGGCTGGCCTATCTGATCCTTGTGCTCTATCTGGGACTCTGCATCGCGCTGCGCGTTATGACTCCGTATCTGCCCGGTTTTCTGGCAGTCTGAGGTAGACCATGCGAAGGATCCTATTGACCGTCGCCTACGACGGGACCGGCTACAGCGGCTTTCAGGCACAGAAGAGCGGCGCAGCCACCATCGAGGGGGAACTGAACACTGCCCTGCGGGCCCTGACAGGTGAGGAGATCACTGTCAGCGGCGCCAGCCGTACAGATGCCGGCGTCCACGCCCTGTGCAACCAGGCGGTCTTCGACACGGAGAGCCGGATCCCGGGCGAGAAGTTCGCGCCGGCCCTGAACGTCCGTCTGCCGGAGGCTGTCCGTGTAACGGCCTCGCGGGAGGTGGCGCCGGATTTCCATCCGCGCTTCGTCCCCACTGTCAAGACCTACGAGTACCGGATCTACAATGCCCGGATCGCCTCGCCGCTGCGGCGGCTCTACACCTTCCATTCCTACACGCCATTCGACGTCGGCAAGATGGAGGAGGCGGCCGTTTATCTCGCGGGTGAGCATGATTTCAGGAGCTTCTGCAGCGTCTATACCCAGGCCCGGACCACCGTGCGCACCATCACGGATATCCGCGTGTCGGAGGAGAAGCTGCCGGACGACGCGGAAGGCCGGCCCCGCCGGGAGATCGTCATCCGGGTCAGCGGGACCGGATTCCTCTACAACATGGTCAGGATCATCGCCGGCACCCTCATGGAAGTGGGAAGAGGGGCTGTCCTGCCCGGACAGATGCCTGAGATCCTGGCGGCCTGTGACCGCCGCGCGGCGGGCCCCACGGCGCCGGCCTGCGGGCTGACCCTGACGGATTACCGCTATGTGGAGGACGACGGAAGCTTATTCGATAAAGACTGAAAAACTCGTTGACACCTGCAAGACCGTACCCTATAATGGTGGGGTGCGACGGCGGCGAACGCATTTATTTGAATGCCCGAACTCCCCGGTTTTGGAAGCCTCGCCTGCCACTGCGACCCGCACAGCAGAAGATCGAGACCGTTCGTATGGAGGAACAATGATGAAGACATATGTGCCCAGCGCATCTGATATCGATAGAAAATGGTACGTCGTCGATGCAACCGACATGACCCTCGGCCGTCTGGCTTCCGAGGTCGCGAAGGTTCTCCGCGGCAAGAACAAGCCCGTTTTCACACCTTTCATGGATCTCGGTGATTATGTGATCATCGTCAACGCCGACAAGATCAAGGTCACCGGCAAGAAGCTGGATCAGAAGGTTTATTTCCGCCACTCCGATTATGTGGGCGGCGCCAAGTTCACAACCCTGCGCGAGATGCTCAGGACCAAGCCCGTCCGTGTCGTGGAACACGCCGTGCGCGGCATGCTTCCCAAGGGATCCCTTGGCGACAAGATGTACACCAAGCTTCATGTCTACGCAGGCGGCGAGCACAACCATGCAGCCCAGAAGCCTGAAGTGCTGACATTCTGATCGGAGAGGAAAGGAGATTAAAATGGCAAACGCAGCGACCTACTACGGAACCGGCAGAAGGAAATCCTCTGTGGCCAGAGTCTTCATGACTCCCGGCACCGGCAATATGACTGTTAACAAGAGAAGTCTCGACGAGTATTTCGGCCTTGAGACCCTCAAGCTCATCGTGAACCAGCCTCTGGAAGCTACCCAGACCCTGGGCCAGTACGATTTCAAGATCACCGTCAAGGGCGGCGGCACCACCGGCCAGGCCGGCGCTATCCGTCACGGTATCGCAAGAGCCCTCTGCGAGGCAGATCCGGATCTCCGTCCTGTCCTCAAGAAGGCCGGCTTCCTCACCAGAGACAGCCGCATGAAGGAGAGAAAGAAGTACGGTCTCAAAGCAGCGAGACGCGCACCTCAGTTCTCGAAGAGATAATCGGCAACAAGAAGACCCCAAAAACCTCGGAAATACGCCATTTCCGGGGTTTTTCTTTTTCAAAATCGCCTGACGAAGTTTGGCGATTTTTGAAGAGGTTTATCCTAAAAAAGATGGGTTAATGATGATGGAACCGGCCTTTTTTGCCCTCAGTTGGGCTATAAAATGATGGAAAAACTTTTCCAAATCGGCGTTAAAAAGAGACAGGCAGCTGCCTGTCTCT
>DGGX01000202.1:0-192 GCA_002392385.1 Lachnospiraceae bacterium UBA3863 | reverse complement strand
CTTCCCCGTTGCCGTATTCCTTGTCAATGGAATACATGAACTCCGTGGCGGCCGCATTTGTGCCGTCGGTATAGACTAGATCTGCCATGTACTTGTAGTCGTTCTCTCCGCCATCTTCGAAATTCGTATAACGGATCACGGTGAGCTTTGCCGTTCCGTCGCTGTTGGCGGCATCCGCCTGCTGGACGTTAT
>DGGX01000240.1 GCA_002392385.1 Lachnospiraceae bacterium UBA3863 | reverse complement strand
TCTGGGCGGTGACGGTGGTACCGATATTGGCGCCCATGATCACGCCGATGGCCTGCATGAGCGTCATCAGCCCGGAGTTGACGAATCCTATGACCATGACGTCCGTCGCGGAAGAACTCTGGATCAGGATCGTGACAGCCGCGCCCGCAAGAACAGAGATATATTTATTGCTGGTCGCCTTGCCCAGCAGGACGCGGAGATTCTCTCCGCAGGCGTTGCGCAGTCCCGTGGACATCATCGTCATGCCGTACAGGAACAGGCCGATGCCGCCCAGCAGTGAAAAGCCTTCGTAGATAGTCATGTCAGATCCTCCTGTTAATTGATGGCTGCTCGCTGCAATGAAGATGGAAATATAGAGATCATATAATGAGGGCAAACCTTCTATATAATACAGCAGGATGATCAGTTTCGCGCCCCCTTTATTGTAAAATCACTGTAAAATTAATGTCGCGGACATTTTACACAGGGGCTCCGGGAGTGCTTGACGGTCCGTCGGATTCGGGGCACAATCTAATCAGTACATTCCTTAAGGAGGAAATGAGACCTATGCGTGACATGGAAAGAGTGAAAAGAGCCAACCGGATCCTGATCGGGATCGTGATCCTGTTTCTCCTCTACGGCATCTTCTACCGCATGCAGACAGGGGACAACAGTCTCTACCTGTTCGGCCACAGGATCGAGCTGCCCTTCGGCGGCCAGGAGACCACGGAGAACAGAGAGGCGGAGGAGACCGGCGCGGTACAGGAGACGGACGGAGAGGACACCAGGGGAGAGTGAACCGCATGTACCAATATCTGCTTTTTGACCTGGACGGGACACTGACGGACCCCAAGGAGGGCATCACCCGCAGCGTGCAGTACGCCCTGCGGCATTTCGGCATCGATGAGCCGGACATCGAGAAGCTGGTCCCCTTCATCGGACCGCCCCTGGTGGAATGCTTCATGGAGTGGTACGGCTTCGCCCGGGACCAGGCCATGGAGGCCGTGGGTGTATTCAGGGAGAGGTTCTCCGTGAAGGGGATCCTGGAGAACGCGGTGCTGGAGGGGATCCCGGAGCTGCTCAGGGACCTTGTGGACGCCGGCAGGACGTTGGCGGTGGCCTCCTCCAAGCCGGAGCTCTATGTGGAACAGATCCTGGACAATTACGACCTGGCCCGCTATTTCACCGTGGTCACAGGCTCCACCATGGAGGAGACCCGGACAGCCAAGGACGAGGTGATCACAGAGACCTGCCGGCGGCTGGGCATCGCCATGGACAGCCCGGAGATGCGCCGGGTCCTCATGATCGGTGACCGGGAGCATGACATCCGGGGTGCCCGGACCTGCGGCGTGGACAGCATGGGCGTCTACATCGGCTATGCCCAACCCGGGGAGCTGGAGCGGGCGGAGGCCACCATGATCGCCCATTCGGTGGCGGAGATGCGGCAGCTCCTTCTCGGGTGACCGTTTTTGGGCCTTGTGCGAACACTTTATACACATGGTTGTTAGCACTCATCAGTGATGAGTGCTAATTTTTTGTTGACATTTGGGTTAAAGATAACTACAATCTTCTTTGTAAACGGGGCAGTCTCCGAGGGAGACTGCGCCGGATGAGAAGTAAGAGAAGGAGGATTCTATTCATGGCAGCAGAAAGAGGCTCGCTTTCCATCAACAGCGAGAATATGTTTCCGATCATCAAGAAGTGGCTGTACAGCGATCACGATATTTTTTTGAGAGAACTGGTGTCCAACGGCTGTGACGCCATCACCAAGCTGAAGAGACTGGATATGATGGGGGAGTTCGAACTTCCCGCGGACTATAAGGCCAGGATCGACGTGGAGGTCAGCCCTGAGGACAGGACCATCCGGGTCATGGACAACGGCATCGGCATGACCGCCGATGAGGTCAGGGAGTATATCAACAATATCGCCTTCTCCGGCGCGGAGGCTTTCCTGGAGAAGTATAAGGACAAGGGCGGCGAGGATCAGATCATCGGTCATTTCGGTCTGGGCTTCTACAGCGCCTTCATGGTGGCGGAGCTGGTCACCATCGATACCCTGTCCTACCAGCCCGGCGCTGTGCCCGTGCACTGGGAGTGCGACGGCGGCAGCACCTATGCCATGGATGAGGGCAGCCGGAAGACCTTCGGTACCACCATCACCCTCCACCTGACGGAAGACTGCCTGGAGTTCGCCAACTATTACAGGGCGGATGAGGTGCTGCGCAAGTACTGCGGCTTCATGCCCGTGGAGATCTACCTGTCGGAGAAGGATACGAAACAGACCGAGACCATCAAGGAGTCGGAGCGCCGTCCGGACGATGTGGTCATCGAGGTCCTGGAGCCTGAGAAGAAGCCGGAGACCGCCGGCACGGAGGCGGAGCAGGAAGCCGCGCCCGCGGAGAAGAGGCTCAAGATCCGCAGGAGACCGGTCCTGGTCAACGATCCGGCCCCCCTGTGGACCCGGACGCCCTCCCAGTGCACGGAGGAGGAGTACAAGGAGTTCTACCGCAAGGTCTTCCACGACTATCGGGAGCCCCTCTTCTGGATCCACCTGAACATGGACTACCCCTTCAATCTCAAGGGCATCCTCTACTTCCCCAAGATCAATCTGGAGTACGAGTCCGCGGAGGGCGTGATCAAGCTCTACAACAACCAGGTCTTCATCGCGGACAATATTAAGGAAGTCATTCCTGAGTTCCTGATGCTGCTCAAGGGCGTCATCGACTGCCCGGACCTGCCCCTGAACGTCTCCAGGAGCGCATTGCAGAACGACGGTTTTGCCCAGAAGATCTCCGACTACATCACCAAGAAGGTGGCGGAGAAGCTGGCCGGCATGTGCAAGACGGACAAGGAAGCCTACGAGAAGTACTGGGACGACATCAGCCCCT
>DGGX01000100.1 GCA_002392385.1 Lachnospiraceae bacterium UBA3863 | reverse complement strand
CTCCAGCTCGTTGATGCGCTCCCGGGCGGAGACCAGGGCGTTTTCCAGCTCCTTCAGCTCCGCAGTAAAGTAGCGCTCGTTGTAGACCAGGGTCTGCTTGCGGATATAGTCCTCGGGCACCAGGTCCTTGAAGGAATTGGTGACGTCGAAATAATAGCCGAAGACCTTGTTGTAGCGGATCTTCAGATTCCGGATCCCCGTCCGCTGTTGGTCCTCGTGCTCCAGATCCAGCAGCCACTGGCGGCCTTCCGTCCTGGCCCGCCGGAGTCTGTCCACCTCTTCGTTATAGCCTTCCTTGAGGATCCCGCCCTCGTGGACCTGGAGAGGGGGCTCCTCGTTGATGGCCCTGTCCATCAGGTCCACCAGGTCCGTGTGATCCCCCAGGCTGTCCCTGAGCTCGCTGAGGATCCCGTCCTCCCACTGGGACATGAGCTGGCGGATGGGAGCAGTCATGCGCAGAGAATCCCGCAGGGCGATCAGGTCGCGGGGATTGGCGCTGCCGTAGCTGACGCGGGTCATGAGCCGTTCCAGATCGTAGACAGGCCGCAGGTATTCCCGCAGCTCGTCCCTGTCCACATTGTCCCGGCAGAGGGTCTCCACGGCGTCAAGACGCCGCAGGATCTCCTCCTTCTCGATCAGGGGCTGCTGCAGGCACTGGTGCAGGGTGCGGGCGCCCATGGCCGTGCAGGTCTTGTCCAGGACCCAGAGAAGGGACCCCTTCTTCTGCTTGTCCCGCAGGGTCCGGGTGATCTCCAGATTCCGTCTGGCCGCGTCGTCCAGGAGCATGTAGCGGCCGGCCGCGTAGGCCGAGATCCGGGTGATATTGGTCAGGCTGTTCTTCTGCGTCTCGCACAGATAACGGAAGAGAGCCCCGGCTGCCGCGGCGCCGCAGGGCAGGGTGTCAATGCCCAGCGCCGGCAGGGAGGACACACGGAAATGCTTGAGCAGGGGCGGTATGGTCACGTTTTCATCATAGTAATGAAATTCCAGACTGTTGAAGACGATCCCCTGTCTGTCCCGGAGCTCTTCCAGGTCCGGGAAATGCATGAGAAGGCTCTCCGGGCACAGGATCTCCGCGGGCTGGAAATGCTGGATCTCGTCCCGGAGCCGGCCGGGGCCGGTGACCTGGGTCACGGTGAATTCGCCGGTGGTGACGTCACAGGCGGCGATCCCGTAGTCATTGCCCGACTCCGCTACACAGAACAGATAGTTGTTCTGCTTCTCGTCCAGGGCTTCCATGTCCAGGTTGGTGCCGGGCGTGACGATCCGCACGACCTCACGGCGGACCATGCCCTTGGCCAGCTTGGGATCCTCCACCTGTTCGCAGATGGCGACCCGGTAGCCCTTGGCCACCAGCCTGGAAAGGTAGGTGTCCACAGCATGATAAGGGACACCGCACATGGGAGCCCGCTCGGGAAGACCGCACTGCTTGCCGGTCAGCGTCAGTTCCAGTTCTCTGGAGACGAGCTTGGCGTCCTCAAAGAACATCTCATAGAAATCACCCAGTCGGTAGAAAAGGATGCAGCCAGGGTTTTCTTCCTTAGTCTTCAGATAATGCTGCATCATGGGAGACAGCTCAGCCATTGCACTCCTCGGTCTTGCCAAAATAATAGAAACCTCTGCAGTCTTCCAGTCGGATGGGCAGGTACTGCCCGATCATGGACGCGTCTCCGGGTATATGGACCAGGAGATTGTTGGACAGACGGGCGGTCACATAGCCCGCCTGCTGGCGGTTGACCTCTTCCACCAGACCCTCCATGACCTGTCCTTCCAGGGCCCGTGTCCTGGCGCGGGCGCAGGTCTGGACCTGACGCAGGACAGCGTCGAAGCGGCGGTGGATGTCAGCTTCGGAAGAGGTATCTTCCAGCTGGGCCGCCGGCGTTCCCCGTCTGGGGGAGAAAATAAAGGTGAAGGCGTTGTCGAAGGAGACACGGCGGATCACATCCAGGGTGTCCTCCACGTCCGCGTCCGTCTCGCCCGGGAAGCCCACGATAATGTCCGTGCTCAGGGCCACATCCGGCAGCCTGTCGCGGATCTTGAGGGCCAGCTCCAGATATTGGTCCTTGGTATAACGGCGGTTCATCCTGCGGAGGATCTCCGTGGAGCCTGACTGGAGGGGCAGGTGGATGTGCCTGGCCATGACAGGTTCCGTCCGGATCACCTCGATCAGCTCGTCGGACAGGTCCTTGGGGTGGGGCGTCATGAAACGGACCCGCTTGATGCCCTCCGTGCGGCAGACCCGCCGGCACAGCTCCGGGAAGGAAATGCTGTCCTCCAGGTCGTTTCCGTAGGAATTGACGTTCTGTCCCAGGAGCATGATCTCCGTGACGCCGTCCGCGGCCAGTCTCCTGACCTCTTCCAGAATCTCCTCCGCTGTCCGGCTGCGTTCCCGGCCCCGCACATAGGGCACGATGCAGTAGGTGCAGAAATTGTTGCAGCCGAAGGTGATGTTGACGCCGGATTTAAAGGGATAGAGCCTCTTGACCGGCAGGGTCTCCACGATCCTGTCTGTCCCCTCCCAGAGCTCCACGATGTGCTTCTCGCCGCTCAGGAGCCGGTAGAGGTATTCCGGAAAGCGGAAGAGATTGTGAGTGCCGAAGATCAGGTCCACGAAGGGATAGCTCCTGCGCAGCTTGTCTACGTTGCCGGGCTCCTGGGTCATGCAGCCGCAGACAGCGGTCTTCATGATGGGATTGAGTCTCTTCTGGTGACTCACCCTTCCCAGTCTCCCGAAGAGGCGCTGGTCGGCGTTGTCACGGATGGTACAGGTGTTGAAGATAACCACGTCCGCGCCCTCTTCTTCCGTCGGCTGCAGGCCCGCCTGCAGAAGTATGCCCGTGAGCTTCTCAGAATCCCGCGCGTTCATCTGACAGCCGAAGGTGACGACCTGGAAGGTAAGGGGCCTTCCGATCTCCTCAGAGAGCCGGGCCGCGGCCTGGGCCGCCCGCTGCAGATATTCTTCCTGCCGCAGAGACTCCAGCCGGTCGGTCGATTCACCCATCTCCGGAATGACAGAGGGCCTTCTGCGGACGCCGGCAGGCGCGGTCTGGTCTGTATGGCCTGGGGATGTCACTTTATTCATTCTTTTCTTCCTGTCTTTTAAAAGGACTGACCGGACGGGCGATGGGGGCCCGGCGTCAGCTATTGTGTTTCAACGGCCGTGTAGAGATAGGCGCGGCCCTTTTTGCCGGTCTGGCGGATCACGCCCAGACGGCGGAGGACCACGGTGGCCTGGGAGACGGCTCTGCCCCTGTAATGCCAGGCGTCGGCCAGCTGGGCCGCCGTAAAAGGCTCCTCCAGGGTCAGGGGGAGGAACTGCAGATAGTCCTCCGGCCTTGTCAGCAGCATCCTTCCCTCCAGGGACAGGGGCATTCTGTCATAGCGGTGGGAGCCCCTCTTGCCGTCCCGGCTCCATCCGTCCCGGAGACGGTATTCCTCCATGTCGATCAGGAGCAGCTCGATCTCCAGATTGGGATGATTCAGATAAGAGCTGATCCTGTAGAGCTCCCGGAAAGCAGAAAAAAAGCTCCCGACCTGCGGCGAGCGATTTCTCTTCCCGACCTCTCCGGTCTCGGGATCCACCCAGATGACCCACTTGCGGCAGGGGACCGGATGGACGATGCGCACCCTGTGCAGGGGCAGAAAGGCATCCAGCTTGTCCCGCATGACACCCATATTGGCAGTCTGCACCTCTGTGATGAGACTCCCGTCATAGATATCGGCGATCCTGCCCTCCAGGGGGATCTCGTGACAGTCCTCGTCGCTGTTTTCGAAGTATTTGAGGACAGCGTGGACGGTCTTCTCCTGCTGCATGCCGATGCCGTGCCGCTCCCGCTCACTGGTCAGGAGGACACGGTCCATGGCCTGCCGGAAGCGGGCCTTCTCAGCGTCGGTCACCATTTCCGCCCACCTGTCCGCTTCTTGTGCAGATGTCTGCGCACATAGTCGAAGGTCGCTTCCTCGCCCTCCTCCGCCAGCATCCTGAGGAGCTGTTCCAGAAGACGGGCGGTCTCCGGATGCATGAAGCTCCGGGTCTTGCCGCCCAGATAATAGTTGAGGGGATCCTCGTCCGTATAGGCGTCTCCCCGGTAGACCTTGCTGGCCGCTATGCGGTCCATGAGCATCTCGACCACGTACCGGCCGGGCATCTTGACAGGGATCACGATGTCCTCGTCCCCGGAAGGCCGCATATTATAGTCCACCCAGTATTCGAAATGATGATAATTGCGGCCCTTGTGATGGAGCCAGGCCGTGCTGGCCCCCGTCGTCTCCCGCTCCGCGTTGTTGGGGCTGCG
>DGGX01000215.1:4450-5939 GCA_002392385.1 Lachnospiraceae bacterium UBA3863 | reverse complement strand
TCGGTGCTGGTGTAGATGAAGTCGGATCCGTCGGGAGCCAGGACGTTGTAGCAGCCGGAGACCAGTGCCATGATGCCGGAGCAGAAGCAGACGGCGACGTCGACGTAGACGGAGAAGGCGTTGACAAGACCCTGGGTCGCGGGGTGGGCAGTCTCAGCTGCCGCGGCTGCGGGAGGGGTTTCACCGAAACCGGAGCCGGAGGAGTTGACTGCGCGCTTGACGCCGTAGGAGAAGGCGCCGCCCATGGCACCGCCGAAGATGGCGTGGGTGCCGAATGCGCTGCCCATGATCGCGGCGATGGTCGGTCCGATCTGGCTGGCATGGGTGACCAGGACGATGATGGTGATGAGCAGGTAGCCGATGGTCATGAAGGGCACGATGATGGTCGAGAACTGGGCGATACGGCGGACGCCGCCTGCGACGACCATAAAGAGGAGGACGGCGACGACTGCGCCGGCGATCCAGCGGGGAATGCCAAGGCTCATCTCAAAGGCCTGGCCGATGTTGTTGGCGGAGGGGCCGGTGACCAGGAAGGGAACGCCGATGGTGCAGAAGAGTGCGAAGATCACTGCCATGGCCTTGCCGATGACGGGGATGCCGCGCTCCATGTAGTAGTAGGGGCCGCCGCGGTACTGGCCGTCCATGCGGACCTTGTAGATCTGGCCGAGGGAGTTCTCGGCGTAGGCGATCGCGGATGTGACGAGCGCGGTGACGATCATCCAGAAGACCGCGCCGGGGCCGCCGTACATGATGGCGACCATGACACCGCCGACGTTACCGATGGCGACACGGTAGGCAGCGACGGAACAGAAGGTTTCGAAGGCGGACAGGCCGGTCTCGGAGCCTTCGCCGTTGACCAGCAGTTTCCACTGCAGCTTTGCCTTGAGGACGTTTCCGAACTTGATGGCGAAGCAGTAGACGACGGCCAGGCCGAAGGTCAGGGCGATCAGCGGTGTTGCCCACAGAATATTGTCGATTTCAAAAATCAACTCGCTGAAACTCATAGGTTCCCCCTTTCATTTTCGGGCCAAACGCGAGGTTTTTTTCTCTTCCTTCAATCTGCTCCCTCGTAGATGTCTTCGGGCCCTGCCGTAGTCCCGTCCGGCATGCTGTTTTAGCCACAGCGCCCTTGCTGTTTCCGTCTTTGCAAATCTTTGATGCGTCTGTCCCTTGCTCAGATAAAGTTTACTTCGCAAATTTTATTTGCACTTACTGATTATATTATGCGCTGTAATGTGAAAAATTTATTTGCATTTTCTCATATTCATTTGACAATTTCCAGTAAAAAAACAGCCCTCCCGCATAGAACCGCACTTCTATGCAGGAGGACTGTCTATTATTTTCAGAAGCGCACCCAGGGGAACTGTGTGTGCAGCTCTGACTGAAAGCCGGCGGGGATCCCGGTCGATCCGGATTTTCCACTCATGTGGTGTAAATGAATACGCTGCTCTGACTGAAAGCCGGCATACCCCGTACCGATCCGGATTTT
>DGGX01000215.1:0-4323 GCA_002392385.1 Lachnospiraceae bacterium UBA3863 | reverse complement strand
AAGAACTTGTCGATGCCGTCCTTGGGAGCCATGGGCTCGCCGTTGTCGGGAGCGGTGGCCACCTCGGGCTCTGCCTGATAGTCGCCGTTCACAAGGCGCGGCACCTTGGTCATGTACTTGATGAATCCGAGCAGGATGATGAAGCACATGAAGCAGAGCGGGATACCGCAGAAGGACTTGATGGTCTTGACACCGCCGATGCCGCCCAGGACAACGAAGACGACTGCGATGACTGCGAAGACGATGCCCCAGAAGAGCTTGAGCCATACGGGGGGCTCGTGGGTGTCGTCGGAGCCTTCCATGGACATACCGGCCAGGGTAACTGCCATGGAGTCACACTGGGTGACCAGGGAGATCGTGATGATACACAACATGACGATCTTGGCGATTTGAGTGAGCGGCAGGACATTGAACATGGAGAGCGTCAGGGCCTCCGCGCCGTCCGCGAGGTAGATGCTGTAAAAATCGACGCCCTTGAAGAGCTGGCCGTGCAGGATGGTGCCGCCGAAGACGGAGAACCAGATGATACCGAACAGAGCCGGGAAGAGCCACTCGATGAGGATGAACTCGCGAAGGGATCTGCCGTAGCCGACGCGGACCATGAAGAGGCCGAGCAGCGGAGCGTATGCCATCCAGTCAACCCACCAGTACATATCCCAGTTCTGGGCCCAGCGGCCGGAATCCGCGAAGGGAGCCGTGTAGAGGCTGGCGCCGAAGAAATCGGAGAAGTAGGCGCCCAGGCTGTGGGTGAAGAGGTTGCAGATGTATCCGGTAGGTCCTGCCAGAAGAACGAAAGCCAGCAGGATGAAGAAGAAACGGGTGTTGAGGTTGGAGAGGAACGTGATACCGTTGCGCAGTCCGGAGACAGCCGACAGGTTGTAGCAGATGAACATGATCCCGATGATGATGACATACATGCTCATGGTGGGGTTGATGCCCGCGAAGGCCTTGACGGCCGCGGAGAGCTGCATGGCGCCGTAGCCGAGACCGCCGGCAACCGCGCCGGTCAGAGCGAATGCGGACCAGGCGTCAAAGGCAGTCGCCCATTTGCTGTCTGCCGCGCCCTCGCCGAAGAGGGGGATCAGGCAGGAGCTGGCCTTGAAGGGGGCCTTTTTGTTGAGGATAAAGTAGGACAGGATCACGCCCATGACGACACAGGTCGCGTAAGGGGTGAAGCCCCACTGCAGGAAGCAGTGGACCATGGACCATACGACGGCACCGTTGCTGCCGGAGGCCAGGGCTGTGGAAGGATCGGGCTCCATCGCGAACAGGAGCGGCTCAGCAGCACCCCAGAAGACGACGCCGGCGCCGATGCCCGTGCAGAGGGAGATACCAAACCACTGCAGGTAGGTGAATTTAGGTTTTGCGTTGGGTCCGCCGAGCTTGATCTTGCCCATGGGTGTCACGAGAATGACCACGCACACGATAACCATGAAGAGACATACCAGGGATGTGAACCATCCAAGTCCCCACATCAGGTTGTTCATGACAATATTGTTGAGGATGTCGTAAAACGCTTCCGCGTTGATGAGAATTGCTGCCAGCATGGCGACGAACAGGACGATCGTCACGGACATGACCGGCCATCTGACCTTCTGTTTTTCCTGATTCATACTTCCTCCTTCTCGTTGCAAGTCCGTGGTTTTCTCCCCCACAGACCAATAAAATGAAGCCCCTGAAAGCCCGCGCCGCGGGCAATTACATATTTTGAGAGGATCGCCATTTTCAGATTTCTCGTCCTCTCTTTGTTGTGTATATTTTAGGGAACAAATGGGGCAGAAATATGACAGGCAGTTTGCCGCAACACAGGACGGATGTGCAGTTTCTCTGAACAAGACCCCGTTTTTTCAGATTCCTTTATCAAAATGTTATAATAATGTAAGAATATTTGAGAAAAAACACGTCCGAACGACAGGAGGGAAACCGTGTCCGCATATACGATCCTGATCTGTGATGATAAAGAAGCCGTGCATGAGAGCCTGGGATTTTTTCTGGGCCGGGACGGCATGGATGTGCTGGACGCCTATGACGGCCAGCAGGCCCTGCTGCAGCTCGCGGCCCACCGGGTCGACCTCGCGGTCCTGGACGTCATGCTGCCGGACATGGACGGGATGGAGCTGTGCCACAGGATCCGCAAAAGCAGCGACCTGCCGGTCATTTTTCTGAGCGCCCGCACAGAGGAGGAGGACCGGATCGCCGGGCTGGAGATCGGCGGCGACGACTATGTCACCAAGCCCTATTCCCCCCGGGAGATCGTGATCCGGGTCAAGAAGCTCCTGGCCCGCAGACAGCCGCCCGCGGAGCCCGCCGGCGAAAAGGAAGCCCCCGCGGAGAACAGCCACACCATCCTCAAATATGAAGAACTGCGCATCGATACCGATACGATGGAGGTATTTGTCAGCGATAACAAGATTGACATGACCGGACGGGAAGTGCAGTTTATGGTCTATATGGTGGAGAACGCGGGCCGGGTCCTGAACCGGGAGCAGATCCTGACCGCCGTATGGGGCTTCGACTACTACGGAGAGACCCGGGCCGTCGATGCCATCGTCAAACGGATCCGCAAAAAACTCCCCTCGGAAAACGTGCATTTTTCCATCCAGTCCATCTACGGCGTCGGATACCGGCTGGGCCGGAGCGAGACCTGAAGTCCGGGGGATACAGGAGACTGATACATTTTGAGCATGCCGGGGACATAGCAGACTGACGCACACAGACTCACTGCCAGGGATTCTGTCAATCTGTTATGTCCCCGCTTCTATCCTGAGAGGTTACACTACCATGCGCTCACTGACCCGCACCGAATGGATCATCCAGATCATCCTCTGCAATCTGCTGCTGGTTCTCGGCGGCGTATTTGCCATCTACTATATCGAATGCCGCGCCAACCTCCATTCCCGTGACCTGGCGCAGACCGCCGCTGCCGATATTTCCAAACAGGAGCCAGGCCGGACGCCTGAGCTCGAAAACCCGGATCAGTACCTCACCTACAGCGTCTTTTATCAGGAGATCCCCGGGGAAACGGAGCCGGCCGGCGGGACCTCCGCCAGCGGGCTCTCCCCTGAAGCCGCGGACTCCTTCCGGGCGGCGGAAGGCCGGGACGACATCTGGGCGGCGGAATCCGCGGGCAAAAGCCGCAAGGACGGCAAAACCGGGAATACCTCCCCGGACCAGCCGGCCCTCCGCAAGCTCCGGGCCTACTACGGCCAGAAGGACCTGCAGATCGACAGCCTTCTGCCCGAATTCGCGAACTACGTCGTCCAGCAGAAACCCTTTTATGCCATGCAGACCATTCCCTGTCCCCCCGCCCTGGTCAGCGTCGCCGGACAGCCGGCGGCTGCCCCCGACGGCCGCATGCAGGGATATGTCTATGTCGCCCGCCTGCTGCCCTCCGTCCCCCTCCTCATGCTGGCCTACTCCGCGATCGTCTCCCTTCTTTATTACGCCATCGTCGCGGCCCTCATCTCCCAGAGACGGAGCCGGGACCGCATCGAGCAGATCTACCACCAGTACATCGCCAATATCAGCCACGAGCTCAAGACCCCCATCGCCTCCATCCAGGCCATCACCGAGATCCTCAACGACGGCAGCGTCCACGATGAGACGACCCTGAGCCGCTACTACGGAATAATCTCCAGAGAATCCCGCCTGCTGGAGCACTCCGTCCTGCAGATCATCGAACTCTCCAAGCTCCAGGACCAGAAACTCCAGTTCAAAAAAGCCCCCGTCTCCCCCCACGCCCTGCTCGACCCGATCTATGAACGCTTCTCCTCCCGCTGCGAGGACGCCGACATCTCCTTTTACATCGATGACAGCGTGTGGGCCCTGCCCGACTTCTACACAGACGCCTTCCGCCTGACCCAGCTCCTCGAGATCCTCCTGGACAACGCCTACAAATTCGTCGGGGACGAGGGACACATCTTTATCGACGCCACCTCCAAATACGGACAGGCCACCCTCCGCATCAACGACGACGGACGCGGCATCTCCGCAAAGGACTATCCCCACATCTTCGAGCGCTTCTACAAAACAGCCGTCGACAACCCCACCGGCAGCGGCCTGGGACTGGCCATCGCCAGAGAGATCGTCGACGGACTCGGCGAACAGATCTGGGTACAGAGCGAAGAAGGCAGAGGGACCATCTTCTTTGTGACCGTCGCGACAAGGACCTGAACCCGGGCCAAAACGTGACAAAGGGGACGGTCCTTTCTGGTGTGTTTTGGGCCAAAGGGGGACCGTCCTTTTCGGCGTATTCTGGTGCGCGAGCGCCAAAGAGTGAGCCAGAGGGACGGCCCTTTCTGGCACGTTTTGGGGCCAGGGGGG
>DGGX01000134.1:538-4108 GCA_002392385.1 Lachnospiraceae bacterium UBA3863 | reverse complement strand
CTTTCGGGACCTGCAGCCGCGATCATCCGCCCGACTCACACATCCGACAGACTGTCAACTGTGTATTTTACAAAGCGGCACATCTTTTGTCAAATCACTGCCGTAACGCTGTGCCGGCCTGTCCCGCGGGGGTCAGACGTGGAAGCAGCCTCCGCCGATGAACTCTCTGCAGATGGAGTTGACCGGCACGGAGTCAGGATTCAGTCCGACGAAATAGGACAGGAATTTGAGGAGCCTCTTGGCCTCGTAGTGGGCCGGGTCATTTTTAGGCACATTGAAGAGCAGGGGCTCCGCGATCTGTTTGATCACCGCCAGCTCATAGATCAGGGCCGAGTTGAACACGGCGTCCGCGTCCTCCTGGAAGGGGAATATGAACTTGCCCTCTCCGTCTCTGACCTTGCGCCAGCCGTTGATGGTCATTCTGGCGTCATAGTTCCTGCTGCGGGCGTCCCGCACCATACGCCGCAGGAGCCGGGCGTCCGTGGAGGGGATGCGGTTATGCTCGTCGATGTTCAGGCTGGTCATGGCGCTGACATAGACCTTGAACTTGTTCTCCTTGGGCAGGGCGTAGGTGGCCTTGGGATTCAGGCCGTGGATGCCCTCGATGATGAGGATATCGCTGTCCTCAAGCCGCAGGGTGCGGCCGTTGTAGACGCGCTTGCCCAGTTTGAAGTCGAAGCTGGGCATCTCCACTTCCTGGCCCTCCAAAAGGTCCAGCATATCTTCGTTGAAGAGCTCCAGATCCAGGGCCTCGAGAACGTCGAAATTGTAATTGCCGTCCATATCGATGGGCGTTTTCTCCCGGTTGACGAAATAGTCGTCCATCCCGATGATGTGGGTGTGCAGGCCGAAGGACCGCAGCTGGACGCTCAGCCGGTTGGCAAAACTGGTCTTGCCCGAAGAGCTGGGGCCTGCCACCATGACGAACTTGACCTCTTCCCTGTCATAGATCTCCCTGGCGATCTCGGCGATCCTCCGCTCCTGCAGGGCCTCCTGCACCAGGATCATCTCGCTGCTGCGGCCGTCGCAGATCATCTCGTTGAGGTCACCCACCGTGCTGATATTGACCAGCTCGCCCCAGCGGGTGGACAGCATGAGCTGATCGAAGAGGCTCTTCTGGTCCTCGAAGTCGTGCAGATGGAAAGGATCGTCCCGGGTGGGCAGGATCAGGAGCAGGCCGCCCCGGTAGGGCTGCACGTCGAAGAGATTCACATAGGAGGTGGAAGGCAGCATATAGCCGTAGAAATAGTCATAGAAGCCCTCCAGGCTGTAGACATTGACCGTGGAGCTCATCCGGTAGTGGAAGAGACGGACCTTGTCATCCATGTTCTGGCGGCGGAAGAGCTCCACCGCGTCCTCCAGGGGATAGGTCTTCTTGGTGATGGCCAGACCGGCGGCAGCCATCCGCTGCATCTCCGCCTTCACCAGGGGGGCCAGCTCCTCGACGGAGGCGCCGCATCCCCGCACCGTGCAGTAATAGGCGTTGCCCAGAGTGAACTCGATCTTGACGTGGGTGGTCTTTCCTTCCTCTCCCAGCACGTTGCGCACGGCCTTGACCAGCATCATGTGCGCGGTGCGGACATAGGCCCTGTGACCCTTTTCGTCAGAAGTGGTGACAAAGCTGATGGCACCGTCCTTCTCCAGACGCTTGCCCAGCTCGCGCAGCCTGCCGTTGAAATAGATGAGAGCGATGGCGTTGTTGTTCTGCGGCTGGAACTCCTTGACGATGGTCTCAAAGGTAGTTCCTCGATCGTACTGACGCTGCTTTCCTCCGACTCTGACAGTTGGCATGATCTTCCTCCTCTCCTCAGATCAGCGTGAACGGTTCCTTCTCCTCTGCCTTCAGTATATCAAGACCGGGGAATTCTCCGGCCATATATTTCTCCATATAGGGGACGAAGAGCTTCTCGATGCCGTAATGGGTGGCGTCGATCACCGCGATCCCCTTCTCCACGGCATCCAGGCCCGCGTGGTGGTTGATGTCTCCGGTCACGATGACATCGGCGCCGGCCGCCACGGCCAGATCGATCTCCCCTCTTCCGGCACCCGGAAGGAGGGCACAGGTCACCACCGGCTGGGACAGGTCCCCGTAGACCATGACCTGCGGGATATGAAAGACCTCCCTGACCAGCTCCGCGCAGTCCCGCAGCGACATGTGCTCGAGAAAAGAGCCCACCCTGCCGATGCCTTCCCTGGCACGGCCCTCGCTGCAGCTGCCTTCTTCCTGGCCGCCGCAGGGGATGAGGGGCACCCGGTCCCGCAGTTTCAGAAGATCCGCGGCCTCATCGGCCATCCCGATGATGTCGAAATTGGTGTGCATGGCATAGCAGGCGATGCCGTTCTCCGCCATCTGCAGGATCCGGCGGCCCACATAATCGTCGCTCGTGACATGCTTCACGCCGGAGAACAGGAGGGGGTGATGGGTGATGAGAAGATCCGCACCCTCTTCGATGGCCTGCTCGATCACGCTGCCTGTGGGATCCAGGGCCAGCATGACCGCGTGGATCTCCCGCGCGCGGTCGCCGCACTGCAGACCGCTGTTGTCCCAGGAAAGCGCATAGGACAGCGGGCAGTACTCCTCCAGTTCTCTGAGAAGATCCCCAAGTCGCATGACATATCCCTCCTTATCCTCTGCCTGTTATGTCCGTCTGTCATTCATAGATAGACAGGGCTGCCTCCACGCAGGCCAGCTCGCGCCGGAGACGGACAGCCTGGTCCCTTACGGCCGCGTCTCTTCCCTTTTCCAGAAGCTGGGCCAGAATGGTCTTCAGTGTGGACCGGCGTTTCATGAGAAAAGCCTTCAGCACAGGATCCCGGCGCTCCAGAAGGACCGGGCCGAAACGCAGGGCACATTCTCCCCGGATATCCTCCTCTATGTAGGACGGCCACAGAGGCTCCTGCGGTTCCTTCTCCGCTGTTCCTGCCGATTCCGCCGTTCCCGACGAGGCCGTCTTATCTGCCGATTCCAGAGTTCCCGTTGATTCAACCTCTCCCGCCGGCACAGCCCGCAGGGCCTGGTAGAACTTGCCGTCCTGCAGGGCCATGGCCTCGTCTTCAATGACCATGGAAAGTTCCCGCAGGGCATCCCGCACCTGCTCCGGATCTGACTGGGGCTGCAGCACGAGGGCGGAGAAGCTCCTGGTCTTGTCCGGTTCCCGCAGGAGGATCTTCCTTATGAGCCAGCCGCCCATGCCGGCGATGACCAGGACCTGGGCCTCCCCCGACCGGAAAGCGTCCAGCCCGTCGGACAGGCGCAGCTCGATCCGGTCCTTTTCATCCTCCGTGGCATAGAGGGCCAGGTTGTCCCCGGCCTTCTTCAGAGGCCCAGGTATGACGTCCATGGCCAGGGCGCTGTGGATCCTCCCGGTCTTGAGCAGCCAGAGGGGGATATGGGCGTGGTCGCAGCCCACGTCGCAGAGCCGGTCCGCGGCGGGCACCAGGTCCGCGATCATCTGCAGGCGGGGGGCCAGAAGGACCTGCCTGCCCGCGTTCGTCTCACTTTTCATCAATCCAGATAATCCTTGAGTTTGCGGCTGCGGGAAGGATGGCGGAGCTTGCGCAGGGCCTTGG
>DGGX01000134.1:254-492 GCA_002392385.1 Lachnospiraceae bacterium UBA3863 | reverse complement strand
GGGCCTTGGCCTCGATCTGCCGGATCCTCTCACGCGTGACGTTGAACTCCTTGCCCACCTCTTCCAGTGTGCGGGCCTTGCCGTCGTCCAGGCCGAAACGGAGACGCAGGACCTTCTGCTCTCTTTCCGTCAGGGTCCCCAGGACCTCCTGCAGCTGTTCTTTGAGGAGTGTGAAGGCGGCCGCCTCGGCGGGCACAGGGACATTGTCGTCCTGGATGAAATCGCCCAGATGGCTGTC
>DGGX01000134.1:0-195 GCA_002392385.1 Lachnospiraceae bacterium UBA3863 | reverse complement strand
CTCCTCGCCGATGGGGGTCTCCAGAGAGACCGGTTCCTGGGAGATCTTCATGATCTCACGCACTCTTTCCACCGGGATATCCATCTTCTCGGCGATCTCCTCGGCGGTAGGTTCACGCCCCAGCTCCTGCAGGAGCTGACGGCTCACGCGGACCAGCTTGTTGATGGTCTCCACCATATGCACGGGGATGCGGAT
>DGGX01000003.1:1947-2688 GCA_002392385.1 Lachnospiraceae bacterium UBA3863 | reverse complement strand
TTGCCTACATCTCCAAGAAGGCCAAGAAGATGCTTGATGAGGCAGGCTTCCCGGACGCGATCATCTCCGCCTCCAACGACCTGGACGAGCACCTGATCAACTCCCTGAAGGACCAGGGCGCGACGATCACCTCCTGGGGTGTCGGCACAAACCTGATCACGGCCAAGGACAACCCTTCCTTCGGCGGTGTCTACAAACTGGCCGCCATTCAGGACGACGACGGCAACTTCATTCCCAAGATCAAGCTGTCCGAGAACACCGAGAAGGTCACCAACCCCGGCAACAAGAAGATCTACCGTGTCTACAATGAGCCCGAGCACAAGATCCAGGCAGATATCATCTGTCTCGATGATGAGTTCTTCAGCGAGAGCGAGACTCTCACCCTCTTCGATCCCGTGGAGCCCTGGAAAAAGACCAGGCTGGCGCCCGGTGAGTTCTCCCTTCGCGAACTCATGGTCCCCCTGTTCAAGGACGGCAAGTGTGTTTACGAATCTCCCAGGACTATGGATATCCGCGAATACTGCCTGAAGGAGCAGGAAACTCTGTGGGAAGAGTCCCGCCGTCTGGTGAATCCTCACCAGGTCTATGTCGACCTGTCTCAGAAACTGTATGACAACAAGCTCCGCCTGCTTGATGAGATTACAGAGCAGAAGATGAAAATGGCAGACAGCTGAAGATCCGGTTCTGCCGGCTGATGATCTGAATGACCGGTCTTTTGAATGCCGGGTTCTCTCAAGGTCT
>DGGX01000003.1:266-1820 GCA_002392385.1 Lachnospiraceae bacterium UBA3863 | reverse complement strand
CTCTCAAGGTCTGATCATCTGAATGCTGCGCTCTCTCAATGTCTGATCATCTGAATGCCGGGCCTTCTGTTTGCCCGGTCTTCAGTCATAGATGTCATAAATGCTGCAAATGTCATAAAAGTCAAAAATAAGGGTTACCGCACTGTCTTAAAGCAATGCGATAACCCTTTTTCTGATTCGTAAATGCAGGACCTGCTCACTGTGCCGCATAGGATCCGTGCAGCGTCCGGCAGGTCAGTGATGCCGGCTTCTGTTCCGCCGGCCCGGATCTGCTCAATCCTCCTTGCCGCGGATCATGGTACGCTTGCCGTCAATCCCGGCGTCGGGGGTATACTCAATCCTCCTTGTCGCGGATCATGGCGTGCCACTCCTGCAGGGGCAGGATGAGGCCTTTGCCTTTGCGCTTGAGATGGCTGATGCCCTCTGCAGCGGCGAGGCCGGCAGCGGCTGTGGTCACGTAAGGGATCTTGGCCTTGATGGCAGCCTTGCGCAGATAGCTGTCGTCATTGCGCGCGCCCTTGCCCTGAGGTGTATTGACGATCATCTGGATCTTTCCGTTGGTGATCAGGTCCAGGATATTGGGACGTCCCTCGGATCTCTTGTTGACACGCTCAACAGGGATATCAGCGCTGCTGATGACCTTGCAGGTGTTGCCGGTGGCCAGGATCTTGAAGCCTGCCTCATGGAACCTGCGCGCGATCTCGGGCGCGTAAGGGCGGTCGGGGGCGCTCAGGGTGATGAGGACTGTGCCCTCCAGAGGAAGGATCATCTTGGCAGCTTCCTGCGCCTTGTAGAAAGCGCCGCCGGTAGAGCGGGAAATGCCAAGAACTTCGCCGGTAGAACGCATTTCGGGTCCCAGGATGGGGTCGACCTCCGGGAACATGTTGAAGGGGAAGACGGCCTCTTTGACGCCGTAATAAGGGATATCCTTTTCCTTCAGGTCAGGCACAGGAGACTTGCGTCCTGTGAGTTCGCCGGTGATGATCTCGGTCGCCAGAGGGACCATGCGGATGCCGCAAACCTTGGAGACCAGCGGGACGGTACGGGACGCGCGGGGATTTGCCTCCAGGACAAAGACCACGTCGTCCTCGATCGCGTACTGCATGTTCATCAGGCCGACGACATGCATCTCCTCGGCGATCTTTCTGGTGTACTCGCGGATGGTCTCGAGGTTCTTCTCGGAAATATGTCTGGAAGGAATAATGCAGGCCGAGTCGCCCGAGTGGATTCCTGCCAGCTCGATGTGCTCCATGACTGCGGGCACGAAAGCATGTGTGCCGTCGCAGATCGCGTCCGCCTCGCACTCCATGGCGTTGTGAAGGAAGCGGTCGATCAGGATCGGGCGGTCGGGTGTGACACCGACTGCGGCCGCCATGTAGTCTGCCATCTGCTCGTCATCGTGGACAACTTCCATGCCGCGTCCGCCAAGGACGTAGGAAGGGCGCACCATGACCGGATAGCCGATCTTCTGCGCAATGACCTTGGCCTCTTCGACGGTAGTCGCCATACCCGCTTCGGGCATGGGGATTCCCAGCTTGTCCATCATGGCGCGGA
>DGGX01000003.1:0-209 GCA_002392385.1 Lachnospiraceae bacterium UBA3863 | reverse complement strand
GCGCGGAAGTGATCGCGGTCCTCCGCCAGGTCGATGATGGCGGGGGATGTGCCGAGGATCTTGACGCCCTCTTTTTCCAGCTTGGAGGCAAGGTTCAGAGGGGTCTGGCCGCCGAACTGCGCGATGACGCCGACGGGCTTTTCTTTTCTGTAGATCGAGAGGACGTCCTCCAGAGTCAGGGGCTCAAAATAGAGCTTGTCGGAGGTGTC
>DGGX01000079.1 GCA_002392385.1 Lachnospiraceae bacterium UBA3863 | reverse complement strand
GTCGAAGAAGTTGATGAAAGGAAGCTTGCCCTTGTAAGCGGCGCAGTAAGCGACAGGGGTCAGGTCCATAACCTCCTGGACGCTGGACTCGCAGAGCATGGCGCAGCCGGTCTGACGACATGCGTACACGTCGGAGTGATCACCGAAGATGTTAAGGGCGTGGGAGGCGACGCAGCGTGCAGAGACGTTAATGACTGCAGGCAGGTTCTCGCCGGCCAGTTTGTAGAGGTTGGGGATCATCAGAAGCAGACCCTGGGAAGCGGTGAAGGTGGATGTCATCGCACCGGCAGCGATACTGCCGTGCACGGCACCGGCGGCACCGGCTTCGGACTGCATTTCCGTGACCTGCACGGTCTGCCCGAAGATGTTCTTCCTTCCGGCAGTTGCCCACTCATCCACATGCTCAGGCATGACAGAAGAGGGAGTGATGGGGTAGATGGTAGCGACTTCGGTATACGCGTAAGACGCATGTGCCGCGGCTTCGTTACCATCCATGGTTTTGAATTTTCTAGCCATTCTATTGTTTCCTCCTGTAGAATTTGCGGCGATTTACTGCACCCCGGACCATCCCAAGCACAAGTAATCTAGCATAAATTCATACTAGCATCGGCCCCTTTAAAAAGCAATGAAATTTAAGAATGTATGACAAAAAAACCACATTCTTCAAGAAAAAAACGACCGGCGCATTTTTTGCGCCGGTCAGGATTATTTTCCGCCCAGTTCGGCGAGATAGGATACGGCTCCTTCTTTGCACAGGAGCTCGCAGTGCTCCTGGAGGTAGCGCCGCCGCAGGTGGGACATGGGCAGCGGGTCGGAATATTCCATAAAGGAAGTGAGCAGGGCCAGCTGCGGGGAGTCGGGGGTGACGGCTTCCATCATGAGGACCAGGCAGTAGCGGTCCGTGCGCGGGTCCCGGTAGAGACTGCTCTCTCCCTCGTAGCGGCCGTCCAGCCGCATGGCCGCCTGAATGGCGCTGAAGACGGAATCGAACTCGTAGACAAGGACTGTCCGCCGGGGAGCGCGGCCGGCACCGGCGTCCTGCTTGCCGCCGCCCTGCCGGGCATGATCCGGTTCGTCCGCGTCGTGGGCGGTGGACAGCTCCCGGAAGCCGGGCATGCGGGAGGATTTATGACGGATGTTCTCGATCAGACGGTCAAAGCCCTCGTCCTGGGCGACGGGTCCGTCCGGTCCGTTCTGGGCCTCCTGCTGCACCGACGGGGCAAAAGAAGCCAGACGCGCGTCGAACTCCTCCGGATTGGTCACACGGGTAATCAGGAGCATGATGCCGCCGGAGAGAGGGACGGCTTCTATCATCAGGGGCATATCCCGGACACGGAAATCCAGTTCGATCTCCGCCTGCCGCATCATGTCCTGAAAGAGCCGGCGGGCCTTGTCGGTGCCGTAAGCCAGTTCTGCCAGGGCCAGGCCCCTGCTTTCCAGGTCTTCTTTAGTCAGTGTGCAGCGGATCTGGTTCTCGCTGATCCTTTCCAGTCGCAATCTCTCACCTCCTGCGTGGGTAGTTTCTTCTTAATATATTTTACCTTACAGGCGGTTTTCGTCAATTGTTTTGAAAAGAAGGGGCGGACCGGCCCCGGGCATGTGCGAAACAGCACGAAACACCAGTGTTTCATACTGTTTCGTTAATCCGGCGAATTGAACCGGATCTGCGGCCGGCGCTACCATGAGTAGGCCGGATCCACGGACCAGACCATATATCGGAAAGGAGGGTGAGGAGTAAGGGCGGCACAGAGAGCGGATGGGAAGCAGGTGCCGCACAGGCGGATCGCGCAGGACACATTGCCCCTGCGCGAGACTGACGGTGGACTGAAGTCGCTGCGTCACATCGACCGGGTCCCCCAGTACCGCAGGTCGGATATGCCCGGGATCGGCGAACGGACATCGGCATGGACAGCGCCCGCACCGGCGCAGGGGAAAGGGTCCCACGGAAGACCTCCCTGCGGTCCGCCGGCATGGGGCTGTAATACATTACACTTCTGCTTCCGGAATCTTTCTGTCCGACATAAGGCGGACCGGGTTCCGCGGAATCTGTACATCCTGTTCTGAAACGACACTTCAAATATGGCTTATCTGTCGCCCCGGGCGGCAGCGGATGCTGATCAAGGGGATCGCTGTGCGAACCGCTGCCGGCCGGGGACAAGTCTGTCCCGCGGACGGCAAGGTTTGATTTGTGTATGCCGCCTGACTCTGTTATAATGGCAGAAAACTATGCGTAAAAAGCGAAAAACAGTGAAACAAGGGGCTTTTTTTATGAAGAAGATTTTACCGAAGCTGCTGATCCTTCTGCTCATAGCCTGTCTGGGGACAGTTTTTTTCATCCTTTATGAGGAACGTTTTGCCTATTCCACGGAGAAGGCGGACCTGAACGCGATCTACGGCGTGGAGGGGGAGAATGATTATCCGGTCATTCTGAATGACGCTTTCTCCGATATTCATGTGCGCAAGATCGAAGACGCCTACTACATGGACTATGATCTCGTGCTGGAGATGTTCAACGACGGCTTCTACTACGGACAGGCGGATCACAAGCTGGTCTTCTGCCTGGCGGGCGACAGGATCGTGACGGAGGCGGGGACACGGCAGTGGTACAGCCACGAAGACGGTACTGTGACGGAGACCTACATGCCGCTGGTGGAAGAGGACGGCAAGAGCTACGTGGCTCTGGACTATGTCCGGAAGTTCGCCAATTTCGAGTACGCGGCCTTCTCGGAGCCCAACCGTGTCCGCATGTACACGGCCTGGGAGCCCCAGACGATGGTGACGGCGGAGAAGGACACGCAGATCCGCGAGTTCGGCGGCATCAAGAGCGCCGTGATCGGCGAGATCCATGCCGGGGACGAGCTGATCGTCATGGAGGACCTGGACGACTGGCTGCGGGTGCAGACGGAAGACTGCCTGATCGGCTATCTGGAGACCAAAACGGTCGGAAACAGAAGAACGGTGGAACGGGAGCCGATCACGGATTATGTCCATGAAGAGCCCACCCATCTGACGATGGGCGGCAAGGTCAATATGGCCTGGAACATGATGGCCTACCCCGCGGGAGCGGATCTGATCGGCGGCCTGATGGAGCAGACGCAGGAGGTCAATGTCCTGGCGCCCACCTGGTTTACGGTCTCGGACGAGGAGGGCCATGTCAACGACATCGGGTCCGAGGATTATGTGGACTGGGCCCATGAGCGGGACATCCAGGTCTGGGGCGTTCTGGACAACTTCAACACCGGTGTGGTGATGACTGAATTCCTGGCCAGGGAGGAGACCCGGGGCCGGGTGATCGAGGCGGTGATCGACGCCGCCGACGAGTACGGCATGGACGGTATCAATCTGGACTTTGAGAGCCTGGGAGCGGAGGACGGAGAGAATTTCGTGGAATTCGTCCGCGAGCTGTCCATCTCCTGCAGACGCAAGGGACTCTTCTTCTCCATCGATAACTATGTGCCCTACGGTTTCAACGATTTCTACAATCTCGAGGAGCAGGCCCGGTTCGCGGATTATGTGGTGATCATGGGCTATGACGAGCATTTTGCCGGGAGCGGGGAGCCGGGCAGTGTGGCCTCCATCGGCTATGTGGAGTACGGCATCACGGAGGCCCTCAAGGAGGTGCCGCCGGAGCAGCTGATCAACGGCATGCCTTTCTATACCCGCGTGTGGACGCGGTCGGAGGAGGGCGTCTCCTCCATCGCCCTCGGCATGCAGGAGACCCAGGATTTCATCACGGAGCACGGGATGGAGAAGACCTGGGGCAGAGTGGAAGGTCAGTATTACGCAGAGAAGGAAGAGAACGGCGCTCTCTACCAGGTATGGGTGGAAGACGCGGAGTCTCTGAAAATGAAGCTGGATGTCGCGAGAGATTACGGTATCGCGGGCGTTGCGGAGTGGGCCCTGGGATTCGAGACCGCGGACGTCTGGGACGTGATCGGCGACTATATGCGGGAGTGAGACCCGCCGGAACGAAGGCACGGAATGGAAACGATATATGCTGAGATGACAGAGGAGGCACTGGATCAGGCGGCCATAGACAGGGCCGGCCGGATCCTGAAGGAAGGCGGTCTGGTGGCTTTTCCCACTGAGACGGTCTACGGACTGGGCGGCGATGCCCTGAGCCCGGCCTCTTCCATGAAAATATATGCCGCCAAGGGGAGGCCTTCGGACAATCCCCTGATCGTACATATCTGTGAGCTGTCAGCCCTGGACGTCATCGCCCGGGATATCCCCCGGGAGGCCCGGGTGCTGGCGGAGGCCTTCTGGCCGGGCCCGCTGACCATGATCCTGAAGAAGAAGGAGATCGTGCCTGCCGAGACGACAGGCGGGCTGGATACAGTGGCCGTGCGTTTCCCTTCTCATAAGGTGGCGGAGGCCCTGATACGGGCTGCGGGCGGATTCGTGGCGGCGCCCAGCGCCAATCGCAGCGGCAGGCCCAGTCCCACCCTGGCCAGATACTGCCGGGAGGACCTGGACGGTCTGGTGGATATGATCATCGACGGCGGCGAGGTGGGGATCGGCCTGGAATCCACCATCGTGGACCTGACAGGACTGCCGGATGGAAGACCGGTGCTGCTGCGGCCGGGCAGGATCACCCTGCAGATGCTGGAGGAGGCCGTGGGTCCGGTCGATCTGGACGCGGCCAGTCTGGGACAGGAGACCGGCGGACATCCCAAGGCTCCGGGCATGAAATACCGGCACTACGCCCCCAAGGGGACCCTCACCATTATCGAGGGACCGCGCGCGGCGGTGACGGCCTACATCAACGCCCAGGCCGAGGCCTCCCGCAGAGCCGGGAGACGCACCGGGGTCATCTGTACGGATGAGACGGCCCCCCTCTACAGGGCGGACGTGGTCCGCAGCGCCGGCAGCCGGAGCGACGAGGAGGCCGTGGCCCATTCCCTCTTCCGGATCCTGCGGGAATTCGACGAGGAGGGAGCGGAGGACCTGTATTCCGAATCCTTCTCCGAGGAGTCCTTCGGGGAGGACGCCCATACCGCCGGCATGGGACAGGCCATCATGAACCGCCTGATCAAGGCGGCGGGACACAGGGTCGTCAGCGTCCGCTAAGAAGGGGACGACGGCCCGCAGGACACCAGTCAACAATAAAAAGATAAAAGGAGAAGAGAAATGATCGGACTTGGATCGGACCACGGCGGCTACGCCCTGAAGGAAGCGGTGAAGGCCCATCTGCAGGCGAGAGGCATCGAGTACAAGGATTACGGGACATACAGCACGGAGTCCTGCGATTATCCCATCTACGGCAAGGCTGTCGCCCACGCCGTGGCAGAGGGTGCGTGCGAGAAGGGCATCCTCATCTGCACGACGGGGATCGGCATCTCCATCACAGCCAACAAGGTCCCGGGCATCCGGTGCGCTCTCTGCTCGGACGTGACCTGCGCCAGGCTCACCCGGCTCCACAACGACGCCAATATTCTCGCCATGGGCGGCGGCGTCATCGGCAGCAACGTGGCCATGGACGTGGTGGACGCCTTCCTGGACACCCCCTTCTCCGGAGAAGAGAAGCACTGCCGCAGGATCGCGGCTATTGAGGGCTGACAGGGGATTGTGGTTGAAGACCGGGGCTTCAGGGAGTATCATTATTAAAACGGTGTCCCCGCGGAGACCGTCCGGTTTTAAAAAGAGACATTTAATATAACGTTCTGATAATGGAAAGGAAGGACAACATGGCCAAAGTCATTATTATGGACCATCCGCTGATCGCGCATAAGATCGGTATCATCCGCAAGGCGACTACGGGAACCAAGGAATTCAGAGATATCATCAGCGAGATCGCCATGCTGGAGTGCTATGAGGCGACCAGGGATCTGGAGCTGGAAGAGGTCAATATCACCACGCCTATCTGCGAGACGACTACCAGGGAGCTCAAGGGCAAGAAGCTGGCTGTCGTGCCGATCCTGCGCGCCGGCCTCGGCATGGTGGACGGCATGCTCACCATGATCCCCGCCGCCAAGGTGGGCCACATCGGCCTCTACCG
>DGGX01000122.1 GCA_002392385.1 Lachnospiraceae bacterium UBA3863 | reverse complement strand
TCTGTTTCCGTGAGGCACAGACAGACTTTCAGCGTTTACATGCGCCGGTACTGGCCGCTGTATGTGATGCTGATCCTGCCCACGGCCTTCTGCCTTCTTTTCAAATACTGGCCCATGACGGGGCTGGTCATGGCCTTCAAGAATTTCAAGATGATGCGCGGCATCTGGGGCAGCGAATGGAACGGCCTGGACAATTTTACCTACCTGTTCGGCAAGGCGGAGTCCGTCGGCGTCATTCTGCAGACGCTGAAGCTCAATCTGCTGGATCTGGCCTTCGGCTTCACCATGCCGATCATCCTGTCCCTGCTGCTGAACGAAGTCCGCTCCAGGGCCTTCAAGCGGATCACGCAGACCGTCATCTATCTGCCCCACTTCCTTTCCTGGGTCATCATCTCCTCCCTGTTCATCATGCTGCTGCGCACGGAAACGGGCATGATCAATATCATCGCGACCCGGATGGGCGGGAGCAAGGTTCCCTATCTGGAGGACAATACCCTCTGGCAGGTCGTATACATTTTCATCGGCGTATGGCAGAGCATGGGCTGGGGCACCATCATCTATCTGGCCGCCATCACGGGGATCTCCGCCGAGCTGTATGAAGCCGCCACGGTGGACGGCGCCGGCCGCTTCGCGAAGATCTGGCATGTCACGCTGCCCGGCATCCGCGGCACCATCGTCACCCTGCTGATCATGAATCTGGGCCGGATTCTGGGGTCCTCCTTCGAGCGGGTCAATTCCCTGAGCAACCCCTATGTGGTGCTGAAGAGCGCCAACGTGATTTCCACCTATATCTACCGGGTCGGCCTGTCCAACGGCAAATATCATTACGCCACCGCCATGGGCCTGTTCCAGAACCTGATCGGCGTCATCCTGATTCTGATTTCCGACCGCGTCGCCAAGTCCATGGGCGAAAGCGGCCTGATCTGAGGGAGGGAGAAAGAAATGAGTACTGCGGTATCCTCCCGGAAGCACCGGCACGTCCGGCAGTCCGCCGGCAGCCGGATCTTCGATGTGGTCATTATTGTCGTGCTGGTCATCGTCGGGCTGCTGTGCCTGCTGCCCTTCCTGCACGTGGCGGCCATGAGCCTGTCCTCCAACGGGGCGGTCATCAGCCAGAAGGTGTTCTTCCTCCCGGTGGATTTCTCCCTGGAGGGATACAAGATGGTCCTGCAGGATCCCTCCATGATGCGGTCCCTGGGCATCACGGTGCTGATCACCGTCGCCTTCACGGCCCTGGGCATGCTGCTGTCCATTCTGGCGGCCTATCCGCTGACCAAGAAGAATCTGAAGGGCCGCGGCGTCTTCGCCTTCCTGTATATGTTCACCATGTACTTCGGCGGCGGCCTGATTCCGGAATATCTGCTGATGAATGACCTGAAGCTGCTGAACACGGTCTGGTCGCTGATCCTGCCCCTGGCCTTCAGCGCCTACAATATCATCATCCTGCGCTCCTTCATGGAATCCTCCATTCCGGATTCGCTGGAGGAGGCGGCTTTCCTGGACGGGGCCAGCTACTGGGGCGTGCTTTTCCGGGTGGTGCTGCCCCTGTCCACCCCGGTGCTGGCGACGCTGTGCCTGTTCTTCGCCGTCGGCCGGTGGAACGCCTACGGCGACGCGCTGTACTATATTTCCGTTTCCAAGCTGTACCCGATGCAGCTCAAGCTGTATTACCTGATGGGCATGGCCAGCGATGCCGCCACCCTGGCCGAGGGCGGCAGCACCAACTACATCACCGGCGAGGTCATCAAGGCCACCTGCGTCATGTTTGCCACGCTGCCCATCATCATCCTTTATCCCTTCCTCCAGCGCTATTTTGTCACCGGCATCATGATCGGCGCCGTCAAGGGATAACCCGCTTCAGAATCTGTGCGGCCGCAGCCGCAGGATATAAAGGAAAGGAGAAACCCACTATGAAAAGACTGGTATCCCTGCTTCTCATGCTTACCCTGGTACTGTCCCTGGTCAGCTTCCCCGCCCTTGCCGAGGATCAGGTCAGCTACACCGCCTCGGGCGCCAAGGTCATCACCTACGGCGAACAGATTGAGCTGAAGGTTCCGATCTATCAGCGCAACGGCATCAAGGATCCCATCGAGGACAACTACTGGACCCACTGGGTACAGGAAAACTTCGGCGACAAGTACAACATCAAGGTCACCTATGTCCCGATCTCCCGGACCGAGGAAGTCTCCGACTTCACGATGAAGATGGGCTCCGACGAGACCGCGCCCGACATGATCTTCCACTATGACAACCCCCAGCTGCTGGCCTACATCGATCAGGAATTCGTGCAGCAGATTGATGAGGACATGGTGAAGGAATTCATGCCCGACTATCTGAACTATGTCGGCGATGAAGCCTATCAGGCCGGCAAGTACAACGTGGGCGGCAAGAAGGTCCAGATGTACTTCCCCGCGGCCCGCGATGACGCGGACAACTGGGCGACCGTGATCCGCGCCGACTGGCTCGAAAAGGTCGGCAAGGAAATGCCCAAGTCCGTGGAGGAATACCTGGATGTGCTGCGCGCCTTCCGCGATGCCAACCTGGGCGGCGACTACACCGTCCCCGCCACGCAGGGCCTGCCCAGCACCACCGGCATGCGCGCCGACTCCTACCGCACCGGCCACACCGATCCCCGCGAAATCGCGATCTACAGCGACCTGCAGGTCGTTTCCCTGGACTGGGAGCCCATCAAGAAGAACTACAAGGTGCTGAACACCATGTACAACGAGGGCCTGATCTCCAAGGAATTCGCGCTGGACGCCGACGGCAGCCAGGCCAAGTCTGACTTCGTGAACGGCAAAGCCGGCGTGTACGGCTTCTATCTCTCCTCCAACAGCGACGTGATCTCCA
>DGGX01000220.1 GCA_002392385.1 Lachnospiraceae bacterium UBA3863 | reverse complement strand
ACTGGCCGGAGGTCATGATGACCTACGATGCCCTGGATAAGGTCCTCTTCAGCGCGGACGGTTTTGGCAAGTTCGGGGCTCTGGACGTGGAAGATCCCGAGGGCTGGGCCTGCGAGGCGCGCCGCTATTATTTCGGTATCGTGGGCAAGTACGGTCCCCAGGTACAGGCTGTCCTCAAGAAGGCGGCGGCCCTGGACATCCGGATCATCTGCCCTCTTCACGGACCGGTCCTTGACAAGGATCTGGGCTACTATCTGAATCTCTACAACACCTGGTCCACCTATGAGCCGGAGGACAAGGGCGTCTGCATCGCCTATACCTCTGTCTACGGCAATACGAAGAAGGCTGTGGAGCTGCTGGCTGAGGAACTGAAGAAGGCCGGCGTGCCCAAGGTGGTCGTCAACGACCTGGCCAGGACGGACATGTATGAGGACGTGGAGGACGCCTTCCGCTATGATACCCTGGTGCTGGCCACGACTACCTACAACAACGGGATCTTCCCTTACATGAGAGAGTTCATCGACCATCTCACCGAGCGGGGATACAAGAAGCGCACCATCGCCCTCATGGAGAACGGCACCTGGGCTCCCCAGGCGGCCAAGCTCATGCGCGCCAGACTGGAGGAGTGCAAGGACCTCACCTATGCCGAGAATACGGTGACCATCCTGTCCGCCCTCAATGACAAGAGCCGCGCCCAGGTAGAGGCACTAGCACAGGAACTGGCAGGCAAGTACAGTGAATGAAGTTGATATGACCCACGGCCCCCTTGCGGGCAAGATCCTGATGTTCGCCCTTCCGCTGGCGCTCAGCAGTATGCTGCAGCAGCTGTTCAACGCCGCGGACCTGGCGGTCGTGGGCAGATTCACCAATGCGCAGGCCATGGCCGCGGTGGGGTCCAATTCCTCGGTGATCTCCCTGCTCGTCAGCCTTTTCGTCGGCCTGTCCGTAGGCGCCAACGTGGTGATCGGCAACCTTCTCGGCGCGGATCGGCGGGACAGGATCAGCGACGCGGTCCACACCATCATCGCGGTATCCCTGATCTCCGGCGCTTTTCTCCTGGTCACGGGCCTGATCGTTGCCCAGCCCATCCTGCGCCTGATGGGAGCACCCGAGGAGGTCATCCGCCTGGCGTCGGTCTACCTGCGGATCTATTTCTGCGGTATGCCGGCCATCACCCTCTATAACTTCGGATCCGCCGTCCTGAGGGCCCGGGGAGACAGCCGGCGGCCCTTTCTGGCCCTGGTCCTGGCGGGCGTGGTCAACGTCCTCCTGAACCTGGTCTTCGTCGTCGGCTTCCATCTGCACGTGATCGGCGTGGCGCTGGCCACTGTCCTGTCCAACTGCCTGAGCGGGGGCCTGATCATCCTCTTCCTCCTCCGGGAGAAGGATGAATTCAGACTGGATCTCCGGAGACTCCGGATCCGGAAGGATATCCTGGTGAGGATCCTGCGGATCGGCCTTCCGGCCGGCATACAGGGCATGGTCTTCTCCATTTCCAATGTGGTCATCCAGTCCGCGGTGAACAGCTTCGGCGCCAACTGCATAGCGGGCATGACAGCCGGACAGAACTTCGATTTCCTGTCCTACTGCCTGCTCAATGCCTTCGGCCAGGCTTGCGTGACCTTCACCTCCCAGAACTACGGCGCCATGGACAGAGAGCGCTGCCTGAAGGTGCGCCGCCTGGGCCTGGGACTGGGCATAGGGATCGATATACTCTTCATCCTGGTCATGCTCCTTTTCAAGAACCGCCTGATCCTGCTCTTCACCACGGATCCGGAGGTCATCCGCTATGCCATGGTACGCGTGAACTACGCCTTCGCCCTCCATTTCCTCTGCGGGACCTACGAGATCACCGGCGGGGCCCTGCGCGGTATGAACCGTTCCTCCGTCCCGGCCATTATCTCCCTGGTCGGCACGTGCCTGTTCAGACTGATCTATGTCTTCACCATACTGCCCCTGAACAGGAACCCGGTGACCCTGATCCTGGTCTACCCGATCACCTGGTGCATCACAGGCCTGGCCATGAATATCGCCTATTACACAGTCATGCGGCGGTGGGCGAGAGTGGGAACGATTTGAAAATCCACTTGTTTTTTCCTGCCTCAGCGCCTATAATGAGTAACGTCTGTACGAGCCTTGCGCAGCAAGCGCAACTTACGTGAGCGCGGGGCCCGTGCAGGAACCGATTGGAGTCGTATCGAAGTGGTCATAACGGGCCTGACTCGAAATCAGGTAGTCGCTAGCGCGGCTCGTGGGTTCGAATCCCACCGACTCCGTTTTGTATCTCCGGAAAGCCAGTAAATATGCTGCTTTCCGGAGTTTTGTTTATTCAGGAAAGGAGGACCCGATATCCGGGCAACTCTAAAATGGATTTTTTCACCATTATATTTTAAAATGTTTCTTATGAATGTAACGAGGGCTCCCAGCTGATCCGGGTGACCTGGGACAATGTGGCCTTCGTCCGCGTGTTTAATGAATCTACTATTACTGTCAGGGTCATAGAAGGCTGAAAAGATGTCCTTCTCTGCAGAGGTGCAGGGCATACATCGTGGGTGGTGCGGGAGTCATCGTGTATAATAGGCAGAGAGACTTCCCACGGAGATCGTAAAGGAGGATGACATGAAAAAACTCGGATTTGGCTTTATGCGTCTTCCGCTGGCACAGAACGGAGAGATCGACATCGAAATGGTGAAGCAGATGGTGGATTATTATATGGCCCATGGCTTCACGTATTTTGATACGTCCTATGTCTATCACCAGGGCAAGAGTGAACCGGCCCTGCGGCAGGCGCTGACAGAACGGTATCCGCGGGAGTCCTATGTTCTCGCCTCCAAGATGCCCACATGGGATGTGTTCAGGACGGAAGATGTGCGGCGTTTCTGCGAGGAACAGCTGGAGAGGACAGGCGCCGGTTATTTTGACAATTATCTGATGCATATGCTCACGGAAAAGGATTATGAGCGTATGGTCCGGATCGGTGCCTTCGATGAGTTCCGGAAGCTGAAGGAGGAGGGGAAGATCCGGCGGATCTGCTGCTCTTTCCATGATACAGCGGATATTCTGGACAGGATCCTGGATGAACAGCCTGATATAGAGTGGGTGCAGATCCTTCTGAATTATGCGGATATGCAGGCGGAAGACCTGACCGTCAGGGAGGCCTATGAGACCATAGTCCGTCACGGCCGGAAGGTCATTGTCATGGAGCCTGTGAAGGGCGGGAGACTGGCGGACGTCCCGCAGGAGATCCGGGAGATGTTTCGCGCCGCGGATCCTGCCATGTCGGATGCCTCCTGGGCTATCCGCGCCATGGCCTCCCTGCCGGGGGTGGAGGTGGTCCTCTCCGGCATGAGCACAATGGAACAGGTCATGGACAATGTTTCTTATATGGAAGATTTCAAACCGCTCACAGAGAAGGAGCAGGCGATGACGGAAGAGGCCGGCAGGGTCTTCTTCGGTCATCCGCCCATCGATTATCACGAGGCGGTCATCGTCAATCCTGCCGTCAGAACTTTTCTGGCACTGATGAATAACCGGCTGGTGTTCAAAGAACTCCATGGATGGCAGGATGCCATGTACGCGTCTTATGTCACCAGAGCCGGCAGACCGGAAGACCTTATAAAAAAGGAAACAGACCCGGTCGTCATCGACGGACTGAAGCAGGTCATTCAGAGTTACGGGAATGCCTGACATGACGGGGCCTGCTTCCTGCGGGAGACCTTGAACGGAGAGGAGAATATGGCAGAGAACGGACAGGCATATCTGGCCTTATACAGGAAATACAGACCGCAGACCTTCGAGGATGTGCGGGGGCGGGATGCCATCGTGCGCACGCTCAAGAACCAGATCCTGTCGGAAAGGATCGGACACAGCTACCTGTTCTGCGGGACCCGGGGCACGGGCAAGACGACCATCGCCAAGATCTATGCCCGGGCGGTCAACTGCGAGAATCCCCGCGACGGCAGTCCCTGCGGGGAGTGCGCCAGCTGCCGGGCCATTGCCGCGGACGCCAGTCTGAACGTCGTGGAAATGGACGCGGCCTCCAACAACAGTGTGGACGATATCCGCGGGATCATAGACGCTGTGTCCTACTCGCCCACCCAGGGGAGGTTCCGGGTCTATATCATCGACGAAGTGCATATGCTGTCCACGGCCGCCTTCAACGCCCTGCTCAAGACCCTGGAGGAACCGCCCTCCTACGCGATCTTCATTCTGGCGACGACGGAGCCCAACAAGCTCCCGGTGACCATTCTGTCCCGCTGCCAGCGCTATGATTTCGGACGTCTCCCCGTGGAGGTGATCCGGGACAGGCTGCGGGAGGTGGCAGAGAGCGAGAAGCTGCAGATCGAGGACCGGGCCCTGCGCTACATCGCCGGCGCGGCCGACGGGTCCATGCGTGACGGACTCAGCCTTCTGGACCAGTGCTGCGCCTTCAACTACGGCATCGATGTGCTGACCTATGACCGGACCCTGGAGATCCTGGGCGCCGTCGACGCCTCCGTCTTCTCCCGGCTCTTCCGCCACCTCCACGAGGGCGAGATCGCCGGCGGCCTGCAGGTCCTGGAGGACATCCTCACCCAGGGCCGGGAGCTGGTGCAGTTCATTACGGATTATATCGTTTACCTCCGGAATATGATGCTCCTGAAGGCGTCCCCCGCACTGCGGGACAAGATGGACCTTTCCGGCGACGACCTGGACCGGCTCACCGAGGACGCCGCGGTGGCGGAGCTCAGTGAGATCATGCGGGAGATCCGTATCTTCTCGGCCCTGATCGACCAGATCCGCTACAGCGAGAATCGCAGGATCCTGACGGAGATGGCCCTGATCCGGGCGGCCAACGGCCGCATGGATGACGGCGCGGGGGATACCGGCGAGGACCTTCTGGAGAGCCTGACCAACCGGATCCGGGAGCTGGAGCAGCGCCTGCTGGCGGATGAGAGAAAACTTGCCGACAGAGCCGGCAATGTAGCCTTCGTGGCGCCGGCGGAGACACAGGCGGCGGCCCTTCCCGCCGGTGATGCTTCCGCCCAGGCGGGCAGACAGGAACAGAAGCCGGTGCTCCCCACGGCCGTGCCGGAGGATGTCAGGGATATCGTCCGCAACTGGAAGCAGTATATCGGACAGCTCCCCGCGGGCCTGACCCGGGTGTCCCTGCTGAACGCGGACCTGTCTCTCGGAGAGGAGGGACAGCTGGTCATCGTCTTCAACAATTATGTGACGGCGGACCATTTTCTCCACGACGAGCGCTACCGCAAGAGACTGGAAGCCTGGCTGGCCGCCCGCAGCGGCAAGCGGGTCCGGATCGAGTACAAAGCCCTTGACAAGGGTCAGAAATTCACGGACAATTATGTGGACCTGCGGGATGTGATCCGCATGGACATAGACGTGGAATGAGCGGACGGCACCGGCCGACAGACCGGCATGGTCCCGGTCTTTTATAGAAAGGAAGGTCAATTATGGCGAGAAGAGGCGGTTTTCCCGGCGGCGGGATCCCCGGCGGCATGAACAATCTCATGAAGCAGGCGCAGCGCATGCAGCGGCAGATGGAAGAGAGCCGCAAGGCGCTGGAGGAGAAGGACTTCACGGCTACCAGCGGCGGCGGCGCGGTGGAGGTGGTCTTCACGGGCGGCAGGCTCATGAAGAGCATCAGGATCGACCCCGATGCGGTGGATCCGGAAGATGTGGACATGCTGCAGGATATGATCCTGACGGCGGTCAATGATGCCCTCGGACAGGTGGAAGCAGCCCAGGAACAGCTGATGGGCGGCATGCCGGGCATGGGCTTCTGAGAGGAAGAGCCTTGGAACTGTACAGCGGCTATATCAACAAACTGATCGAAGAACTGGCGGCGCTGCCCGGTATTGGTAATAAATCCGCGCAGCGTCTTGCTTTTTATATCATCAACATGTCTCCGAATCGGGTGAAGAGGCTGGCCAATACGCTGATCGAGGCCAGGGAGCATGTGACCTACTGCAAGGTGTGTCAGAACCTGACGGACGGAGACGTATGCCCGATCTGCGGCAATCCGGCCAGGGACAGACAGACCATCATGGTCGTGGAGAACCCGCGGGACCTGGCCGCCTATGAGAAGACCGGCAAGTATAAGGGCGTCTACCACGTCCTGCACGGCGCCATCTCGCCCATGCTGGGGATCGGCCCCGGCGATATCCGGCTCAAGGAACTGATCGAGAGGCTCCGGGACAGCGAGGTCAACGAGGTGATCATCGCCACCAACTCCAGCCTGGAGGGGGAGACGACGGCCATGTACATCAGCAAGCTGATCAAACCGACGGGCATCAAGGTGACGCGGATCGCCAGCGGCGTGCCGGTGGGCGGAGATCTGGAATACATCGATGAAGTGACACTGCTGCGGGCCCTGGAGGGGCGCGTGGAGCTGTAAGAAGGAAAGGATTCCGGAAAGGAGAACGATATGAGCGTGAGCAGAGAGAGCTTCGGCTTCAGTGCGGACGGCAGGGAGGCATTCCTTTATACCATCGAAGCGGGCGGGATCACGGCTGTGGTCAGTGATTTCGGCGCGTTGCTGGTACGGCTTCTGGTGCCGGACAGAGAGGGCAGGAAGGCGGATATCGTTCTGGGCTTTGACGATCTTCGTTCTTACGAACAGAAGGGCGGATGCTTCGGCGCCACCGTGGCGCCTCTGGCTAACAGGACCGCGGATGCGGTCTTCACCATAGACGGCAGGGACTACCATCTGCCGGTCAATGAAGGCCCCAATAACCTTCATTCGGACAAGATGTCCTATAAGAGATTCTATGAGACCGAGACGGGAGACAACAGTGTGACCTTCCGCCGCCTCTTCCCTGACGGAGAGGCCGGATTCCCCGGGAACCGCCAGTTCTCCGTCACCTATACGGTGGACGCGGACAGCATTCGCATCGATTATGCCGTCGACACCGACGCGCCGACCTATCTGAGCCCCACCAATCACAGCTATTTCAATCTGGCGGGCCAGGACGCGGGCCTTGTGGACAGCCAGGTCCTCTGCCTGCGCGGCAGTGCCTATACACCTGTCCGGGAGGGTTCCATTCCCACCGGCGAGATCCGCAGCGTCGAGGGGACCGTGTTTGATTTCACCAGTCCCAAGGAGATCGGCAGGGACCTTGGCCTGCAGGATCCCGCGCTGATGAAGACCGGCGGCGCCTATGACCACAACTACGTGATCGACGGATGGAAGGGCGACGGCACCCTGATCTCCTTCGCGACGGCCTGTGATCCCGCCAGCGGCAGGAAGATGGAGGTCCTGACCGACATGCCCGGCGTGCAGTTCTATGCCGCCGGCAAGATGAACGTGGAAGGGGCCAAGGGCGGACGGACCTACAGCTCCCGCGGAGGATTCTGCCTGGAGACGCAGTTCTTCCCCGATACGCCTCATCATGACAACTTCCCCTCCTCTCTTTTCGGACCGGACAGACCGCTCAGATCCACAACGATCTACCGTTTCTCCGCGGAGTGAACATGGACAATACCGAGAACAGAGTCAACAGCATAAAAACGGAAGGAGAACGGCAATATGCGCGCGCGATGCTGCGGCACCGCACACGCAGGACCCTGCTGCGCATTCTGGCGGTGGCGCTCCTCTGCGCCGCTGTATACGGACTTTATACCCATTTCAGCAGCCGCACCTACGATTCCGTGGAGATGTCCAGGGTCACGGACCACATGACCGCGGACGGCGCCTCTCTGGTCAACCTGGGAGAGACCATCGTGGAATTCACCTCGGAAGGCGCGATCTGTCTGGATACGGCGGGAAGGACCATCTGGGAGCAGCCCTTTGAGATGGAACGCCCCATGTACAGCACGGCCGGTTCGGTCATCGCTTTTGTCGATTATAATGGAAGAAACGTCTACGTCATGGATACCACGGGCGTGCGGGGGAGCTTCACTACGTCCATGGATGTGCGCGCCCTGACGGCCGCCTCCAACGGAGACGTGCTCTGCATCATGGACGGCACGGAGTCTAACTGGATCCGTATTTTCTCGGCGGAAGGGCAGGAGAAGGTGTATTTTGTCCGGAACGTGGAGGAGAGCGGCTATCCCCTGACAGCCGTGCTCTCGCCCGACGGCAGCAAGATCTGCATCTCCAGCCTTCTCATGGACGGGACCCAGCTCCGTACCGTGCTGAGCTTCTATGATCTGCAGAAGGGGGACCCCGAAAAGTCCTATCTGGTGAGCAGCTACGAATACCAGGACGAGGTCATCCCCATGCTGCGCTTCATCGACGACAGGTCCTGTATCGCTGTGTCCGATGCCAGGCTTATGTTCTGGGATTTCTCGGGGGACGCGCCTACCCTCGGCGTGAACAGTATGTTCAGCGAGGAGGTGCAGGGCGTCTTCACCGGCCCCGGACGCGTGGGCCTGCTCTTTATGGACAAGACAGCCAATGAAATGTACAGGCTGGACGTCTATGACAGCGCGGGAAACAAGCTGGCGGGAATACCCTTCTCGCTCAACTATTCCGCCATCCAACTCACCGGCCGGCGGATCTATATCAACAATGCGAGAAACTGCCTGATCTTCCGCGAGGACGGGACCCGGCTGGTCAGCGGCACCTTCGACAGGTCTGTCCTGATCCTGCATCCGCCCCTGCGCGGACGCGCGATCTATGCCCTTACCGGCAAGGAACTGGATGAGATCGAGCTGCGATGACATCCCGCGGACAGGGAGGATATAAGCGTGAACTACTATTTCTGGATCCTTCTCGGGGCCGGTATCCTGGTCCTGCTGGGCGGGATCGTGACTGGCTATAAAAGAGGCCTGGTGCGGCAGATCAACCTGCTGCTTACCATGGCGGGCGTATTTCTCTGCTTCCGCCTGGTCACGGAGCTGGGCGGCGAGTATGCCCGGCATAACCTTCCCGGCATCGCGGTAAGCCTGGGCCTGCTCCTTTTTGTCATCATTGTGTTCAGCCTCTGCCACCTGGCCGTCACCGGCCTCAACCTGATCTCCCGTCTGCCGGTGATCCGGATCGTCGACAACATTCTGGGAGCGGGCGGCGGCCTGATCATAGCATTCTTTCTATTGTATATAGTCCAGTATCTCCTGGAGTGTTATGCCGGTGTATGATGAGCCGGCACGGAGGGCAGCCGCGGGGCTGCCCTTTCTTAATGCCTGCCTTGCGGCCTTCCCGGAGCCGTAAAAAAGCCCGGAAAAAATAGTTTCAAAAAAATGAAATTTCCTCTTGCATTCCCCGTGCCATGATGCTATTATGAATTTCGCCGCTGAGAGCGAGGGAACAACAAGACTTCCCGCCCACATAATTCTTTCAAAAGAATTAAAAAACGGCCTTGACAGACATCAGTTTTACTGATACAATGTCATAGTTACGACCGATAAGAAACAGGTCGTAAACAAAATGAAATATGTCTTGCATATTTCATCAGAACCTTCACAATCGAATATGACAGTTTAACAGAAATGCAACCCTGAATAAATTCCTGCAGGACGCATCCGGTTCTGAATTGCCGGGTGTACCTGAGAGAAAAGAATTCAGAAAGCGATCTAAAACCTAGATCCAAAATCACGGACAGAACGACAGAGTTGTTCTGAACGGGAGCGAACTTGGCAGCATCTGAGGATGCTGTTAAACATTTAAAATGAGAGTTTGATCCTGGCTCAGGATGAACGCTGGCGGCGTGCCTAACACATGCAAGTCGAACGGAGATAGAGAGAAGTTTTCGGACAGACCTTTATCTTAGTGGCGGACGGGTGAGTAACGCGTGGATAACCTGCCTTCTTCTGGGGGATAGCAGTTGGAAACGACTGATAATACCGCATAAGTTTCTCGTGGCGCATGCCTTGAGGAAGAAAGATTTATCGGGAGAAGATGGATCCGCGTCTGATTAGCC
>DGGX01000243.1 GCA_002392385.1 Lachnospiraceae bacterium UBA3863 | reverse complement strand
AAATATGTGTTTTCAGTTCCTACAGTGGTGTACTGCAGATTGCAGTACATGTCTGTAGGGACTCTGACATGTACTCAGCACCGCTCTCAGGTATTGATTCTGGCTGGGCGGTGAACAGTAACGGAAGCTTTGTTAGTGGAGACTAAGAGAAGATTTTGGGACAATAACCTATTTTACTATAAGACCATGAACAGAACAAAAAAGTAGCGATTTTTCGGAAAAAAGGCCGAAAAAACAAGGTTCATACACAGAAAGGAGGTCTTCATGAAGGTCATAGTCAGTATGAAAGCCAGAGCGCGGGTCTATCATAAGCGGGGATGTATCTATGCGGACAGGATTCAGTACGGGAATCGTCTGGAGATGAGGGAGAGAGACGCGGAGGAGGCCGGCTACGGAAGATGCCGTTTCTGTGAGGGACTCTGGGGAAGCGTGCGCTGCATGCAGAGACGGCCGGATCCGCGCGGAGGCAGCCCCTGGACCGAGTGGCAGGGATGGGCTGACCAGGGCGTGGAGCTGACCTACGACCGCTGGTCGGATACGCTGTACGCCAGGACCAGCCGCGGCTTCTGGAAGATCTACTACCGGGAAGGCATTGGCAACCTTCTCTACCACGCCAATCACTGCTCGCTGACCGACGAGACGGAGCAGCTGAAGCGGGGCGCTTTCCATCGCCAGAGCGACGTGAAGGCCGAACCTTCCGTGAGCAAACTCCTCCTCTACATCCGCCGTCACGACATTGCCATGGAAATCGTTGACACGGACTACCGTCAGCTGCCCCGCAGCACCCGCCGCCAGCGCAAATACTACCGCAATGCCGAGCGCAGAGTCCAGCGAGCACAGAAGAGAAGGGTGAACGACCTTTTCTCCATGCTGGACAGGGGAGAGACATGCTGGATGCCGATCACGTGAGGCATCAGGCAGGGCAAGTACACAAGACCAAAACTGCATGGGTGCCATTTTAAACGGCATTGCTCTCGATGCCGGCATCCTGTGACCAGAACCTACCACAACAGCACGGCCGGCGCAGAATGTGCCGGCCGCGACTGCAGTTGAAAGTGAACCTCATAGAGCGTAAACGGTTCCTGCGTGCTATAATAATTCTATGTGTGTTAAGACATAAAAAGAGGGACCGGCGCATCCTGTTCATGCCATGGAGAGCCGGAGGGGAGGACTATGAATATTCAGATCTTCGGAACGAAGAAGAGCAGCGATACCCGCAAGGCGGAGCGCTTCTTTAAAGAGCGCGGCATTCGCTTTCAGTCCGTTGACATGAAGGAAAAGGGCCTCAGCAAGGGCGAGTTCCAATCCGTCCTCCAGGCCGTAGGCGGCCTCGACGCCATGCTCGATCCGAACTGCAAGGACAAGGACCTCCTCCTGCTCATCAAGTACCTCGCCGAGGAGGACCGCCCCCAGAAAGCCCTGGAGAATCAGTCCGTGCTCAGGCTTCCTATCGTCCGCAACGGACGCCAGGCGACAGTGGGGTATCAGCCGGATGTTTGGAAGAAGTGGGAGTGAGATAATGCAAAGCACCTTCTACACCAACTACACCGACCTGAAATTCATAGACAAGCTGCGCAGGAACCTCGACACCTGTACGGCTTTCTACTTCTCTGTCAGTTTCATCAAGAAACCTGGTCTGCGGCTGCTCGCTCAGAACATGGAAGCGGCCCTCGCGCGGGGCACCAAGGGCGTGCTCATCACCTCTACCTACCAGAACTTCACCGATGTGGATTCCCTGACCTGGTTCTATGACCTGCATACACGGTATCCGGATCAGTTTGCCTGCCATCTGGACAGGGAATGCTTCGAGGACATGCAGGGAAACAAGGTGGGTTTCCATTCGAAAGGCTACCTGTTCGACTTCGAGGATCACAATGAAGTTCTGATCGGCTCGTCGAATATCACCGTCTATGCCCTGCTCAAGAATATTGAGTGGGACGTGTCGGTGATCACAGACCATGACGAGATCCTTACCGGAAATCAGGTTAGCAGAAACGATATTACCGGAAGTGAGACTACCGGAATTAAGGTTACCGGAGATAATACTACCGGTAATGAGGTTAACGCTGAGGCCGGTAAGAGTCAGCAGGATGTCTATCGCGCCGCCAAACGTGAATTCGGCCGCCTGTGGGAGAAGACCCTGCCGCTCACGCGCGATCTGATCGAAGAGTATAAGACGCAGCTCTACTATTCCATCGAGCGGTGGGATATGGACTATGATATTGCGAATGCCAGTATCAAGCCTAACTATATGCAGCGGCGGGCTCTGAAGGAGTTGAACAGGATCCGGGCCATGGGTGCCTCCAAGGCCCTGGTCTGCGCAGCCGCCGGCTCCGGCAAAACATACCTCGCCGCCTTCGACGCCCTGAATTTCAATCCGGACCGCCTCCTGTACATCGTGCAGGAAGGCTCCATTTTGATGAAATCCTTTGAGACCTTCCAGAGAGTTTTTGGAAGCGATAAGAGCTACGGACTTTACAACAAGGATTACAAGGAGTTTGACAGGCAGTTTGTTTTCTCCACGAATGTGACGATGGCGAATTCGCTGGAGCTGTTCGACAAGCATGCCTTTGACTATATCATCATCGACGAGTGCCATCACTCCACGGCGGAGACGTACCGGAAGATCATGCAGTACTTTGAGCCGCAGTTCCTTCTGGGCATCACGGCGACGCCTGAGCGCATGGACGGCGAGGACGTCTTCAGCCTCTTCGACCAGAACGTGCCCTATGAGCTGCGCCTGCGCGACGCGATCATCAATGGCCTGGTTGTGCCGTTCAAGTACTACGGCATCCGCGACGAGCTCATCGAGTACGGCATCAAGGAGACCAAGGGACACAAGTTCGTCGAGCAGTTCTCCGACACCGATCACTGTGAGTTCATCCAGAAGATGATCGAGAAGCACAGAATTCCCGGCCAGAAGCTCAAGGCGCTGGCCTTCTGCCGTGACATCTCCCACGCCATTCGCATGTCCCAGGCGATGGAGGACTACTACCACACCCGCTATCTGACCGGCAAGAATTCTGTCGGCGAGCGCGTGCGCGCCTACAAAGATCTGCAGGACGACAATGCAGACCTGGAGATCCTGTTCACGGTGGACATCCTCAACGAAGGCGTCGACATCCCCGGCGTCAACATGGTCCTCTTCCTCCGTCCCACGGATTCTCAGACCATCTTCATCCAGCAGCTGGGCCGCGGCCTCCGCAAGTACGAGGGCAAGCAGTTCGTGACGGTGATGGATTTCATCGGCAACGACTATAAGCGGAGTGTGCAGATCGCTTTTGCGCTGGGCAGCCTCTCCGAGAACTTTGTCGTGGAGAAAAAACTCCTCGCCGCCCTCATCGCCGAAGACTTCAAGAGCCTCGGCCTCATCGACTACGGTGTCGAAATCCATCTCGATGACCTGAGCAAAAAGGAGATCCTCAGCTTCATCGATGACGTGAACTTCAACACCAAAACCTATCTCCAGCAGGATTACTACAATTTCAAGAAATACATCAGCGCTCAGAGCTATCCTCGCCACGTGGATTACCTGAACAACGACTACGCGCCGGACCTGATCAAGTTCATGCAGTCCAAGATCGCCGGCCGCAAGAACGCCTCCTACTACGGCTTCCTCCAGGCCATCGGCGAGGAAAACCTCCCGGCCTTCGACGAACGCCAGGAAGCGCTGATCAGATATATCTCCGAAATGCTTCCCATCGTCCGCCCCTACGAGTACCTGATCCTCCAGAAACTCGTCCTCGGCGCCGGCAAGGCCAGCCTTCCGGAGATCCAGGAATACGTCCGCATCAGCACGCAGCACTATGATCAGAAGGCCTTCGATCACGCCCTCACGTATATGCTGAAGACCGATTTCTTCGAGCAGGAGGGCGCTAACCTGGCCTTCCATGACATCCGCCTCGGCGTCGAGCTGGACGAGTATCTGCGTGACCTCCTGGAATATGGCCTCGGCAAATATGACGTAGAATTCCACGACCTGGATGGCCAGGCGTACGATCCGGAGAAACGCTTCCACCTGTGGTCCAAATACCGCAAGGAGCAGGTGCAGCAGCTCCTGTTGAACAACCCCCGCGACATTATGAAGGGCACCGCCATCTACGATGGCGTCGTCTACGCCTACGTCACGGTGGTCAAGGAAAACGCCACCAAGGCCGAGCTCAAATACGCGGACGGTTACCTCGACGAGAACACCTTCCAGTGGGAATCCGTCGCCAACGTCTCCACCCGCGAACTCACCGGCCTCAAGAACAGCAAGCGCATGGAAATCTTCGTCCGCAAGGTCAGTAATGAAGACGGCATCCAGCTGCCCTTCACCTACATCGGCTCAGGACACATGGAATACATCGGGCCGACCCAGAGCGGCAATGGCGCGCACCTGTTTAGGGTACCGATGGAGGTGACGGCGCCGGAGGATCTGTATTTTGATTTCAGGTTGCCGGAGTGAGGGGGAAAGATGTCCTGCTAATAAGATAGTTTCCCTCCCTTGAGTCTCGTTAGGAAGGGATGCTTAAGACATAAACTGAAACTAACGATAACTTAATACAGGGTAAGAAATGCCAGACTCATCATCCGACTACGAACTGAATACCACTCGTTCCCCGCTTCACGCCACCTCCGTCACCACCGGCGACCGCGACCGCCGCATGCACCTGTACTACCAGCTGATCAGTGGCATGCGCAATGCGAAGCGCATCGATATCATCGTGTCGTTTCTGATGGAATCCGGCGTGAAGATGCTCCTGAAAGACCTGGGGCAGGCCATGGACCGGGGGACAGAGGTGAGGATCCTCACCGGGAACTATCTGGGAATCACGCAGCCGTCTGCTTTGTATCTGATTAAGCAGCGGCTGGGTGAGCGGGTCGATCTGCGCTTTTATAATGACAGCGAGCGGTCTTTTCATCCGAAGGCATACTTCTTTCATTATGAGGATCACAGCGATATTTTCATAGGATCTTCGAACATTTCGAGGAGTGCTCTGACGTCCGGTATTGAGTGGAATTATCGGTTCAGCAGCGAGACGGACAGGACCAATTACGAGAAGCTGTACAATACGTTTGAGGACTTGTTCCAGAATCACTCAATTGTAATTGATGATGAGCAACTACGGGCATATTCAAAGAACTGGCACAGGCCGGCGGCGATCCGGGATCTGGACAGGTACGATGCCAGCGAGGAGGACGAGGATACAAAAGTCCATGTTCTCTATGAACCCCGTGGCGCGCAGATCGAGGCTCTCTGCGCATTGGAGAATTCACGTGCAGAAGGTGCCGTCAAGGGACTGGTACAGGCCGCTACTGGTGTCGGCAAAACATATCTGGCTGCCTTCGATTCCAGGAACTATCAGAGAGTCCTTTTTGTAGCGCATAGGGAAGAGATCCTGAAACAGGCGGCGCAGTCCTTCCGCAATGTACGCTGTAATGACGATTACGGATTCTTCAACGGGGAAGAGAAGTGTACAGATAAGGCTGTGATCTTCGCTTCTGTAGCGACACTGGGGAACAGCCGGTACCTGAACGAGCGGTACTTTGCGCCAGATTATTTCGACTATATCGTGGTGGATGATTATGGCATAATAGGTCTAAGTCAGAAAGCCGCTTAAATCAAGGCTTTTCAGACTTAGTCCTATTTTTTCGACCTACTGGAGGTA
>DGGX01000205.1:17240-17460 GCA_002392385.1 Lachnospiraceae bacterium UBA3863 | reverse complement strand
AAGCTGGACAGGCTCATGGCCAGGGCGCCGAACATGGGATCCATGGTGATTCCCAGGGGGACCAGAAGGCCCGCGGCCACAGGGATCAGGATGCTGTTGTAGATCAGGGCCCAGAAGAGGCCCCACAGGATGGTCCGGTAGGTCCGCCGGCTCAAACGGACGGCAGCGCTGACATCTGTCAGCCTGGAGTTCATGAGCACCACGTCCGCCGCGTCGATGG
>DGGX01000205.1:9062-17181 GCA_002392385.1 Lachnospiraceae bacterium UBA3863 | reverse complement strand
CGATGGCCACGTCCGTGCCCGCGCCTATGGCGATACCGATGTCCGCCCGGGTCAGGGCGGGGGCATCGTTGATACCGTCGCCCACCATGGCGACCCGGCCTTTTTCCGAGAGTCTGCGGATGATCTCCTCCTTGCCGTCGGGAAGTACGCCGGCCACCACCTCATCGACACCCGCCTCGCGGCCTATGGCCTCCGCCGTCTGCCGGTTGTCTCCGGTCAGCATGACCACGCGGATGCCCATATCCCGCAGCTCCTGCACGGCCTGGGCGCTGTCCTCCTTGATGGTGTCCGCCACCGCGATGATCCCCAGGAAGGCGCCCTCCCGGGAGAAGAAGAGCGGGGTCCTTCCCTGCGAGGCCAGCTCCTCCGCCTGGCGGACCGCCTCCTCCGGCACCGTGCAGCCTTCGGAGATGAAGCGGAAGTTACCGCCCCGCATCTTCCAGCCGCTGACATCCGCCGTCAGGCCGTTGCCGGGCACGGCGGTGAATTCCCGCACCTGGGCCTTCTGGATCCCGCGGGCGGCGCAGCAGTCCGTGACGGCCTTCGCCAGGGGATGCTCGCTGTGCTGCTCCAGGCCGCCGGCCAGGTAGAGAAGATCGTTCTCAGAGACGCCGGCAGGCAGGATATCCGTCACCTGCGGCTCGCCCCGGGTGATGGTCCCGGTCTTGTCCAGGGTCACGATCTGCACATTGCCGGCCTCCTGGAGAGATTCGGCCGTCTTGAAGAGAATGCCGTTCCTGGCGCCGATCCCGTTGCCCACCATGATGGCCACCGGCGTCGCCAGACCCAGCGCACAGGGGCAGCTCACCACCAGCACCGAGATGCCTCTGGCCAGGGAGAATCCCAGGGGCTGCCGCAGGATCACCAGCCACAGCAGGGTCACCAGCACGGCGATCACGATCACCGCGGGGACGAAGATGCCCGAGATCGTATCCGCCAGCCGGGCGATGGGGGCCTTGGTGGCCGCCGCGTCGCTCACCATGCGGATGATCTGCGCCAGACTGGTATCCTCACCGACCCTGGTGGCCTCACAGCGCAGATAGCCGGACTGGTTCATGGTCGCGGAAGAGACCGCGTCGCCGGGCGCTTTGTCCACCGGGATCGACTCCCCGGTGAGGGCCGCCTCGTTGACGGCGGACGAGCCCTCCAGGACGATGCCGTCCACGGGAATATTGTCCCCCGGCCGCACGACGAAGATATCTCCGCGCCGCACCTGCTCGATGGGGACGGTGACCTCCGTCTCCTCAGCCTCCCCGGCGGCATCCGCGGGTTTTCTCCGGATCACCGTGGCCGTCTTCGGAGCCAGCTTCATGAGGGATTTCAACGCGTCCGTGGTGCGGCCCTTGGACATGGCCTCCAGCATCTTGCCAACGGTGATCAGGGTCAGGATCATGGCCGCCGATTCGAAGTAGAACTCCATCATGTAGCCCATGACGGCCTCGCTGTTGCCGTCTGCCTGGGCCCGGGTCATGGCCAGCAGCATAGCCGTGGAATAGACGAAGGCCGCTCCGGAACCCATGGCGATCAGGGTATCCATGTTGGGGGCCCCGTGGAAGAGGCTCTTAAAGCCGCTGATGAAGAACTTCTGGTTGATCACCATGACGATGGCGGCCAGCAGGAGCTGGACCAGGCCCATGGCCACATGATTGCCCTCGAAAAAGGCGGGCAGGGGCCATCCCCACATCATATGTCCCATGGAGAAATACATGAGGACCAGGAGAAAACCCACCGAGGCGATCAGTCTTCTCCTGAGCACGGGGGTCTCGTGGTCCCGCAGGGCCTCTTCCTCCGCGGCCAGCCGCGCCGACAGGGCGGCGGCGTCTCCGCCGCTTCCCGCCTGACTTCCCGCATCCGGGCCGTCGGTCCCCGTCCCGCCGGCCCGGCGCAGAGAGGCTCCGTAGCCGGCATTCTCCACGGCCCGGATGATGTCGGCGCTGGACGCGCTTCCCTCTACTCCCAGCGTATTGGTCAGAAGACTCACATTGCAGCTCGTGACGCCCTCCACCCTGGAGACTGCCTTCTCGACCCTGGCCTGGCAGGCAGCACAGCTCATGCCTGTCACTGTATATTGATCCATATCCGCTCCTCCGGCTGCCGCCGTATATCTGTCACATCAGTTTCTGCAGAATCTTCATCAGCTCGTCGATCTTGTCCTGCTTTCCTTCCTTCAGGTCATCCGCCACGCAGGTGCGGATATGGGCCTCCAGCAGGACTCTGCTGAAGCTGTCCAGGGCGCTGCCGGCGGCGGCAGCCTGGTTGAGAATGTCCACGCAGTAGGCGTCCTTCTCCAGCATCCCGCAGATCCCCCGGATCTGTCCCTCGATCCGCTTCAGGCGGTTGATCAGGTCCTTCTTCTCCTTGTCACTGCGCAGACGGGTCTGGCAGTGCGGACAGAGCGCCTCTGTCTCCAGTTCCTTAAGGGTCATGCTCTCTGCCATTTCTCTTTCCTCCCTGTCCGCGTTTTTCTTTATACCCCCTCGGGGTATCTTTTCATGGTCATTATACCCCTGCGGGGTATTTTGTCAAGTCCGCTTCCGCCGGCAATCCTCCTGCCGCCTTGACATTTGCCGGCGGGTCTGATAAGTTCGCGGCAGTAAAGACAAGCCGCAGGGAGGACCGCATGCGCTATTATATTGCCGACTGTCACTTCTTCCACGAGAGCCTGAACCGCCAGATGGACTTCCGGGGATTCTCCTCCGGGGAAGAGATGAATGCCTATATGCTGAAAAAATGGAACGACCGCGTCCGCTACAACGACGAGGTCGTGATCCTGGGCGACCTGTCCCTGGGCAGACCGGAGGAGACCATGGCCCTGCTGGAGCAGCTGAACGGCCGCCTCTGCCTGATCCGGGGCAATCACGACTACTACGGGCAGAAGAAGGGCTGGTCAGACGCCCGCTTCAAATGGGTCCGCGACTATACCGAGCTCAGGGACAACGGCCGCAAGGTCGTCCTGTGCCACTACCCGGTCTTCTGTTATAACGGCCAGTTCAAGACCCTTCCCGACGGCAGTCCCAGGACATGGATGCTCCACGGCCACGTCCACAACACCCAGGACCGCCAGCTGGTGGACCGGATGATCCGCCTCTCGGAGGACATGGTCCGGCGCGACAGAAAAGGGCAGCCTTTCCGGCTGCCCTGTCAGATGATCAATTGTTTCTGTATGGATGCGGACTATACGCCGCTGACCCTCGACGAATGGATCGAGAAGGACAGACAGCGCCGTCTGGCCGCGGCCTCCTCCGACCTGTAAGCTTATTTGCAGGCCGACCAGCGGGCCTGTTTGCGGGCCGATCAGGGGACTTATTTGTAGGCCGACCAGCTGCTCACGAAGAAATTGGCGATGTCCTGATAGGTATCGTCTCTCCAGCTCTTCTTGCTCAGATAGTTCTCGATCAGGTAGGTGCCCATGTCGTTTTCCGCCCAGAGCGCGGGGCAGCCGTTCATGAGATAGGGGAGGGTCCTCCCGTTTTCCATGTAGCTGTAGACGCTGCCGCCCAGGCTGGTGACCGCCTCCTTGGCGCTCGACGCCGTCGCGGGCATGAGGGCGATATCCTCCGCCAGATATTTCCGGCCGATATCCGAGGAGTTGAGCCAGACCAGGAAGCCCTCGGCCACTCTTCTCTCCCGCTCGGACACCTGACTGTTGATGACAAAATAACCGGGTGCCCACACCGGGATGGAGCTGTTCATCTCCGCGGCGGTCCTGCCGGACAGAATGGTCTCGTCGCTCAGCCGCATGGGGGCGGGCAGGATGACCAGCCGCTCACTCATATCTCCGTTCTCCGCCTTAAGTCTGGCAAAAGACCGGCTGCTCTGCAGCATGAACACACAGCTTCCGGTGGCCATGTTGGTGATCTGCGCGCCGTAGGACGCCTTCTCGGGATTGACCAGATTGTCGCCTCTTGTGGGGACCGAATTGGCGCAGAGCCAGTACAGCGTCTCCGCGTAGCCCTCGGCGTTCATCCGGCCGGCCTCCAGCTGGTCCGGCGTCGCCGCCCGCACAGCCTCCACATCCTTAAAGATGGCCGCCACAGCCGGTGCCTGCAGATACTCCGCGTACACCCATGTCTCCGTGCCCGGTACCGCAAAAGCCGCCTTCAGCGACGCGGCCGCGCCTTCCTTCTTCTCCGCCAGGGCGAATTCCGTCCCGCTGAGCGTGATCGTGCCGGAAGTGCCTTTTCTCGCAAAGGCGCTGAGCGCCTTGACCATGGCGGTCCACTCATCGTAGGTGGCCGTCCTGTATGCTTCTATGAAGGCACCGACATTCTCCTCACCGAAGATGGCTGCCAGCATCTCCCTGTCAGCGATCAGACCGAAGCCCTCCAGACCCGCGGGGAAGCCGTATACAGCACTGCTCTCCTCTGCCTCCGCGCCGTCCTGCGCCTCTTCTCCGCTCTGCGGCTCCACGGCCGTCAGCCGATAATCCTCCGGGACCTTCTCGACCAGCGCCGCGATCTCCTTGCCGCCGCTGCGCAGATCCATGGCCTTGCCCGCGGCGACCCACTGCTCCAGCGCCGCGTCATCCCGCACCCAGTAAAGACCGGGCTGCCCATCCGACTCCATCTCGCTCTTCAGGAAGCCCTCCGCGTCATCTCCCGTCTCCGGCGACCACAGCTTGATCTTCATGCCCACTTCGTCAGAATATGCTTCCACTGCCGCCTTCAGCGCCTGTGAACTCTCTCCGCCCGTATTGAAGATATACAGATCATAATCCTTCTCTCTCTCATCAATTGAACGGACAGAATCGCTGCATCCCGCGAGAAGCCCCGCCGCCATGACAAGTGCGGCGGCGATCGCCGTGATCTTCCTGCTTACCATGAAACCTTCCTCCTCTATCTTCCTGCATGCCCGGCCAGGGCCTGCTGCAGATATGCTTCTTGTACTCTCTTGATACTTTAGCACAGCATGAAGCATTTGTCACATAGCTTCTGGCGGGAGGGGGTGGATGGACGGGGACGTGATTTCTGGTGTGATATTTGGGTGATTTTCACCCGTTCAGTGACGGTCCTCCTCGGTATCGTTACCAGGTGTGTGATTAGAAGCTTCTTTTCACACACTCTGTGACGGTCCTCCACGCTATCGTTACCAGGTGTGTGGTTTGAGGCTTCTTTTCACACACTCTGTGACGGTCCTCCTCGTTATCGTTATCAGGTGTGTGATTGGGAGCTTCTTTTCACATACTCAGTAACGTCTCCGCTACGCCTGGAATTATTCATCTAATTTTCATAAAGTCATGCTTGATATACTTTGGTTATCCGGCTATACTGTTGTCTAATTTCATATATACGTATTTTGAAAGGGTCAGGCTGCAGAAAGGAGGACTATGCTCGCAGAACAGAGGGTGAGGGCTTTGCGCAGGGAGATTGAGGAGCAGGCAATTTATCATAGAGAACAGCTTGGGTATCTGCCTGCCGGCAAGATCGTGTTTCAGAAGAATGGCAGCTATGTGAGGTGGATTCACAGAGATGAGGATGCGCGCAGGGGAGGCACGGTCATACATCGTAAAGACAGGTCCTTTGCAGAGGACCTGGTTCTCAAGAATTATCACAGGGAGATGGCGGACGTGCTGGAGGCACAGAGGAGGCTTCTCGACCAGTTTCTGAGGGATGCGACGTCCATCACGGCCGGATCGAGGATTCCGCTTATGTCATCTGTAATGACCGCCGAGTATGTCTCTGCCATGACGGAGAGTATTCTGTATGCGAACCGGCGAGCGAGAAATGCGGGGCCGACTGTTTCGGTTCCTCCGGAAGCAGAATCTTCTGACGAGAAGCCGACACGCTGGCTTGCCGAAATGGATCTTCTCACCCCCATCCTTCTGGAATCTGTCAAGTGGATGACCGACTGGTGCCGGGAGGCCTATGAATGCGGCGACCGCCGCCTGAATGAGCTGCGCATCCGGGCCAGGTGCGGTCTGCTGGTGCGCTCGAAATCAGAAGCCTTCATCGCTGACTGGCTGTTCGAGCACCGGATCCCCTTCCGCTATGAACAGGTTCTGCGTGTAGGGGACCATGTCTTCTGCCCGGATTTCACGATCCTGCTGCCGGACGGACGGCTGATTTATTGGGAGCATTTCGGCGCTCTCGGCAAGAGCGGCTATCTTCTTGACACCCAGAAGAAGCTTGCGAACTATCTAGAGGCAGGCATATATCCGGGAAGGGATCTCCTGATCACCTGCGAGGATGGTGATAACCCGCTGGATCTGCGTGAAGCAGAATGGATCCTTCACATGCTGTGCGGCAAGTATATGTCATCTGTGCCTTTCGGCGGGGCCTTGGAAGTGCCTCTGATGATGAGATGATATAGATCAGGACGGGCATCATCCCCCACCGAACCAGATCAGCGGCAGAGGTCTCCGCCGAGAGTCTCTGCCGCTTTCTGTCAAAGTATCTTCATGAATGCCTTCGTCTGCCCCAGCACATCCTTCCCGTAGACGGCGCTGCCTGACACGATGGTGTCGGCGCCGGCTTCCAGGACGACGTGGACGTTGTCGAGCTTGATACCGCCGTCGACCTGGATGCGGAGGGCGGGGTTCACACGGGAAGCCTCCTCGCGCAGAGTGCGGATGCGTTCTGTGGAGGCGGGAATGTATTTCTGGCCGCCGAAGCCGGGTTCAACGGTCATGACCAGGACCATGTCCAGCTCGGGCAGCAGGGGGAAGATCTCTTCCACCGGGGTAAGGGGCTTGACGGAGATGCCGGCCTTGATGCCGAGGGCGTGGATCTGGGCGATCACTTCCCGCGCCGCGGAGAGGGCTGCCGCATGGGCTGCCTGGGGATCCGCGTCGAGCCTGTCGCCCGCGCCGGCCGGAACAGGCCGCCCGTAGGTGCCCTCTCCGCCGTAGGCGCCGTTGCCGCCGGGCATGACTTCGTAGTGGAAAGTGATGCCGTCGGCTCCGGCCTCTGCGCAGACGGGGATGTGCTGAGCGGGATTGGTCACCATCAGGTGCACGTCCAGAAACTGGTCGGTGATGGGGCGGATGCAGCGGATCACGGGCTCTCCGAAGGAGATCTCCGGAACGAAATGGCCGTCCATCACGTCGATGTGTACCCAGCCGGCGCCGCCCTCTCGGGTCTCGAGCAGCTGCTCTCCGAGCCTGCCGAAATCGGCGGAGAGGATGGAAGGAGCAAGTTCTGCTTTGTTGTTCATTATTTCAGTTCTCCCTGTCGTGATTGAAACTTCTCATAAGTGCGGCTTCTCACGAATGGAACTTCTCGTGAATAGTACTCCTCTTAAATGGAACTTCTCGTGAATAGTACTTCTCGAAAATGGATCTTCTCACGAATGGTACTTCTCGTGAATGAGTATACCTGTGAAAGGCTCTTCTTGAAAAGGGCTCTTCTTAATGAATAATTTTTTATCAATTATTCTTCGCATGGATGTGGCCGCAGTCAGGTAAGTATACGCGCGGGAGCGCCTGCAATCAGGTAAGTAAACGTGCGGGAGCGCCTGCAGTCCGGTAAGTAAAAAGCCCGGGGCTGTCCGGCAGACAGCCCCGGGTTATGGTTTGGGTTATGGGTCATGCCTCCAGGAAGGCCTTGACCTGTTTGTAGACGCCTTCGCCGTCCAGCTGGAATTTGTGAAGGAGCGGAATGGCCGGGCCGGACTCGCCGAAGCGGTCGCGGACGCCGATGCGGTACATCCTGGTGGGGCACTTCTCGGAGAGGCACTCCGCGACGGCGCCGCCGAGGCCGCCGATGATGCTGTGCTCTTCCGCCGTGACGACTCTGCCGGTCTTGGCGGCGGTCTTCACGACCAGTTCCTCGTCCAGAGGCTTGATGGTGCAGATGTTGACGATCTCGGCGCTGATGCCGTCCGCTGCCAGCATGTCGGCCGCTTCCATGGCAGAGGCGACGCAGAGGCCGTTGGCGATGATGGAGACGTCGGTGCCTTCACGCAGGATGGCGCCCTTGCCGATCTCGAACTTATAGTCGTCGCCGAATACCACCGGCACCGGCGCGCGGCCGAAGCGCATGTAGACGGGGCCGTCGTGCTCGACAGCCGCCTTGATGCAGGCGCGGGCCTCGGTGTCATCGGCGGGGCACATCACGACCATGCCGGGGATCGTGCGCATCAGCGCGAGGTCCTCGAGGCACTGGTGGGAAGCGCCGTCCTC
>DGGX01000205.1:0-9004 GCA_002392385.1 Lachnospiraceae bacterium UBA3863 | reverse complement strand
GTGGGAAGCGCCGTCCTCACCGACGCTGATGCCGGCGTGGGTCGCGCCGATCTTGACGTTCAGGTGGGGATAGCCGATGCTGTTGCGGACCTGCTCATAGGCACGGCCGGCAGCGAACATGGCGAATGAGCTGGCGAAGGGGATCATGCCGGCGGCGGCAAGGCCCGCCGCGATGGACATCATGTTGCCCTCCGCGATACCGCAGTCGAAGTGGCGGTCCGGATATGCTTTCTTGAAGACACCGGTCTTGGTGGAGCCGGCGAGATCCGCGTCCAGAACGACCAGGTTGGGGTACTGCGCGCCCAGCTCTACCAGGGTCTTTCCGTAAGTCTCTCTTGTGGCGATCTTCTTCACGTCGCTCATAATGCCTCACCAATCCTTTCCAGATCCGCCATGGCGATCTTGTACTGCTCGTCGTTCGGTGCCTTGCCGTGCCAGTCAGCGACATTCTCCATGAAGGAGACGCCCTTGCCCTTGGTGGTCCTGCAGATGATCACTGTAGGCTGTCCCTTGAGTTCTCTGGCCCTGGCAAAGGAGGTCGCCAGAGACTCCAGGTCCTGGCCGTCCGCGTGCAGCACGTGGAAATTGAAAGCCTCGAATTTGCTGTCGATCGGATAGGGGCTGTTCACTTCCGTGATAGGTCCGTCGATCTGGAGATTGTTGTTGTCGACGATCACGCAGAGGTTGTCGAGCTTCTTGGCTCCCGCGAACATGGCGGCCTCCCAGACCTGGCCCTCTTCCAGCTCGCCGTCGCCCAGAAGGGTGTAGGTGCGGTAGCTCTTGCCCTGGATCCTGGCAGCCAGCGCCATGCCGACGGCCGCGGAGATGCCCTGGCCCAGGGAGCCGGTGCTCATGTCGATGCCCGGCAGATACTGCATGGAAGGATGTCCCTGCAGGCGGGCGCCCATGTGGCGGAAGGTCTTCAGCTCTTCCCTGTCAAAATAGCCCCGCTCGCACATGGCGGCGTAGAGGCCGGGGCAGGCGTGCCCCTTGGACAGGACAAAACGGTCCCTGTCCGGATTCCCCGGATCCTTGGGATCCACGTTCATTTCCGCGAAATAAAGATAGGTGTAGATCTCCGCTGAGGACAGCGATCCGCCCGGATGGCCGGCCTTGGCGTAGTAGACCTCGGTGACGATGTCTTTTCTCACTTCATTGGCGATCTTTTTCAGTGCCTGTATGTCCATTTGGTTCACCTCCCGTTCTGTCCTCACTTACCCTGTCCGTAGTAGGCGTTCGCGCCGTGCTTTCTGTAGTAGTGCTTGTCCTGCAGGACCTGCGGGGCCGGCTGCACGCGGGGCTCGATGAGCTCAGTGCGGTAGGCCATCTTCGCGACCTCCTCGAGGACGACCGCGCAGTGGACGGCGTCCACCGGGTCCTTGCCCCAGGCGAAGGGGCCGTGGTTCTTGCAGAGGACCGCCGAGACCGCCTCGGGATCCTTGTCCATGCGGGCGAATTCGCTGACGATCAGCTTGCCGGTGTTGAGCTCATAGGCCTCGTCGATCTCCTCGCCGGTCAGGCAGCGCACGCAGGGCACCTCACCGTAGTAGTAGTCGGCATGGGTCGTCCCGTAGCAGGGGATGCTCCGTCCGGCCTGGGCCCAGCTGGTCGCGTAGGAGGAGTGGGTGTGCACGACACCGCCGATCTTGTCCCAGCTCTTGTAGAGCCATGCGTGGGTGGGCGTGTCGGAAGAGGGATTCATCTTCCCTTCCACCTTATTTCCGTCGAAATCCACGACGACCATGTCCTCCCAGCGAAGATCCTCGTAGGGCACGCCGCTCGGTTTGATGACGAAAAGCCCCTTCTCCCTGTCCACGCCGCTGACGTTGCCCCAGGTGAAGGTCACCAGTCCGTACTTCGGCAGCAGCATATTCGCTTCATAGACGGCTTTCTTCAGTTCTTCAAGCATTTCTACTCTCCTGTAGATTCATGAGACATCCGTTTCCAGCTATTCTGTTTCTATAAATAATGATCTGTGCTCATTATCCCGCAGGCACGGACGGTGTTCTATGTTCCACAACCCTGCCTGATTAGACAATGTTACGGACATCCGCCTGAAAGGGTTCTATTGGCATTCTACACCAAAGAAGGGTCGTTTGAACAGGCCTCTTCTTCCGGCTGTCCTGGCGGATTCTTTTCTTCACACAATCTTAATGCCGTCCGGCGCCCCCTAACGCCAACTTAACCTCCCCGCGGATAGAATGATACTCAAGAGATCTTACCTGGAGGTCATTTATGCCGCGATATCTGTACGCTGATGCCCATGCAGCCGCCGGAAGGAAGACACTGCCGGCCGCTGCGGGGCTTAACTCTTTTCTCATTATCCTTATGGGCTTCGGAGCCGTCATCCTGACCGGCGCCCTGCTGCTGATGCTGCCGGCCGCCGTAAGGGGAGATCAGCCGGCTTCTATGGCCGACGCGCTGTTCACCTCTGTCTCCGCTGTCTGTGTGACGGGCCTGGTGGTGCGGGACACGGCTGTCTACTGGTCGGACTTCGGGCAGGCCGTCATTCTGGCCCTGATCCAGGTGGGCGGTCTGGGACTGGTGACCTACGCGGTCGCTTTTGCCGGTCTGTCCGGAAGGAAGATCACCCTCCTCAGGCGCACCACCATGCAGGAGGCGGTCTCCGCGCCGCAGCTGGGGGGCATCGTGTCCCTCACCGGACTGATCCTGACCGGTACGCTTGCGGCGGAGGCCCTGGGTGCCCTGTGTATGCTGCCGGTCTTTGTCCGGGGCTATGGTCCGCGAGGCGCGTGGATGGCTGTTTTTCATTCGGTCTCTGCCTTCTGCAACGCGGGATTCGACATTCTGGGGACGCGGCAGGCGCAGTTCGTGTCACTGACGGCCTTCACGGGACACCCGGTCATCAACGGGGCGGTCATGGGGCTGATCGTGACCGGCGGTATCGGTTTCTTCACCTGGGAGGACCTGCGCAGGAACGGACTGCGGGTCCGGCGCTGGCATCTGCAGACCAAGGTCATCCTGATCTCCACGGCCCTCCTGATCCTTGTGCCGGCCCTCTGGTTCTATCTCACGGACCTGGAGGGACTGTCGGGCAGCGAGCGTATACTGGCCGCCCTCTTTCAGTCGGTCACGGCCAGGACGGCCGGCTTCAACACGGCCGATCTGACCGCCCTGAGCGGAGACAGCCGGGCGGTCCTGATCCTGCTGATGCTGATCGGGGGCTCGCCGGGCTCGACGGCCGGCGGCATGAAGACCACCACCTTTGTGCTCCTCCTGGCCAATATGGCCGCAGTCTTCTCCCACAGGGAGGATGCCCGTCTGTTCGGGCGCCGGCTCGACAGGGAGACCATCCGGACGGCCTCCGCCATTATGGGCATGTATCTCTTCCTCTTCCTCCTCAGTGCCATGGTGATCAGCGCGGGAGAGGGGCTGCCCCTGGGGGACTGTCTCTTCGAGACGGCCTCCGCCATCGGCACCGTCGGGCTGACGCTGGGCCTGACGCCCACGCTGGGGACCCTGTCCCGCTGTATCCTGATGTTCCTGATGTTCTTCGGCCGGGTGGGCGGACTGACCCTCTTCTACGCGGCCCTTCCCCGGGCGGATGTCTCCTGCTCCCGGCTTCCCAAGGAAGATATTACTGTCGGTTAAGTATTAACGGAGGATGAAGCTCCGGAGGTGTTTATGAAATCAGTTCTTCTCATCGGTCTCGGCAGGTTCGGACGGCATGCCGCCAGGCAGCTCCAGCTTCTGGGCCACGAGGTGATGGCGGTGGATCATGACGAGCAGCGGGTGAATGAGGTGCTGCCCTATGTCACAAGGGCCCAGATCGGGGACAGCACGAGGGAGGATTTTCTCCGTTCTCTGGGGATCCCCGAATATGACGTCTGCATCGTGGCTATCGGCGGGGACTTTCAGAGCTCCCTGGAGACCACCTCTCTTCTGAAGGAGCTGGGCGCCCGCATGGTGGTGGCCCGGGGCGAGCAGGATATCCAGACCAAGTTCCTGCTCCGCAACGGCGCCGACGAGGTGGTCTATCCGGAGAGGCAGGTGGCTGTCTGGACGGCCATCCGCTACAGCTCCGACCATATTCTGGACTATATCGAGCTGGATGATTCACATTCCATTTTCGAAGTTTCCATACCCGCCCGCTGGGTCGGCCGCACGGTCAGGGAGCTGGATGTGCGCAGAAAGTTCGATATCCAGATCATCGCCGTGAAGCAGGGCAGCCGCATGAATGTGGTGGTACGACCGGACATGCGGCTGGAAGCGGACATGTCCATGCTGGTCCTGGGGGAATACCGGGCCCTGCAGAAATGCTTCCGCATATGACCGCCCTCTCCGGATCGACATCCGGAAATACTGTTTCTGAGTGAACTGAGGTGTTACAATGAGAGAGATCTCAGACACACGGCGCAGAAGGACAAGCACAGTCATGCAGAAAGATCCCACAGCAGACCGCGCAGGCGGTGAACATATCCTGGCCTGTCTGTCTTCCTCCCCTTCCAATGCCCGCATCATGCACACAGCCTCCAGAATGGCTGCCGCTTTCCGGGGAAGTTTCACAGCCCTCTATGTCCAGACACCCGGTTCCCGCAATATGTCCGCGGCTGACCGGGAGCGACTGCATGCCAACATGCGGCTGGCCGAGCATCTCGGCGCGGATATCTCCGTCGTGGACGGGGAGGATGTGGTGGAGCAGATCGCGGAATTCGTCCGCGTGTCCGGCATCACGATCCTGGTCCTGGGCCGCAGCAGCACCCGCCGCCGCCATATCTGGGGCCCCCAGCCGCTGAGCGAGCGGATCCGGGCCCTGACACCGGATATCGATGTCCATATCATCCCGGACCCCGCCTCCGACAGCGATTACCGGGAGGGCCGCGTACATGTCCCCGGGCAGATCCTGTCGGGGGTCTCCGACCTTTTGATCATGGGTCTGATCCTGTCCCTGGTCACCTTCCTGGGCTCCCTCTTCCTGCGGCTCCATTTCGCGGAATATAACATCACCCCTGTGTACATCCTGGGCGTCCTGCTGATCTCCGTCTTCACACGGGGCTATGCCTGCAGCGTCATCAGCGCCGTGCTCAGCGTGGTGCTCTTCAACTTCTTCCTCACCGAGCCCCGGTATACCTTCCACGCCTACGGCAGCGGCTATCCGGTCACCTTTGCCATCCTGCTGGCCACCGCCGTCATCACCGGCACCCTGGCCGCCAGGCTCAAGGACCAGATCAAGCTGTCCGCCCAGGCCGCCTACCGGGCCAAGATCCTCTACGATACGGACCAGCAGCTGGGCAAGGCCCGGGGCGAGGAGGAGATCCTGCGGGTGACGGCGGACCAGCTGCGCAAGCTTCTGGGCTGCGGGATCGCCGTCTATCCTGAGCAGGGAGGCAGGCTGGGGGACTGTGTCTACTATCCCCTGCAGGAGGACGGGCCCCGGGAGGGCCCGGGGGACAGGGAACGGGAAGTGGCCGCCTGGTCCCTGCGCAGCCGGAAACGGGCCGGCGCTTCCACAGAGGTCTTTCCGGACGCGGACTTCCTCTTCCTGCCCGTCGTGATCCGGGGCAAGGCCTTCGGCGTCATCGCCGTGGACAGACGGGACGTCCCCGTGGATGTCCCTTTTGACAGCTTTCTCCTATCCATCGTGGGCGAATGCGCCCTGGCCATCGAGAACGACCGCAACCACAAGGAGAAAGAGGAGGCGGCCGTGCGGGCCCGCAATGAACAGCTCCGGGCGGACCTTCTGCGCGCCATCTCCCATGATCTTCGGACGCCCCTGACCTCCATCTCCGGCAACGCGGATAATCTCCTGCACGGGGGCGACCTGATGGACGCCCAGACCCGGATGCAGGTCTATACGGATATTTATGAGGATTCTCAGTGGCTCATCAGCCTGGTGGAGAATCTCCTGGCTGTCTCCAGGATCCGGGAAGGCCGGATGGAGCTGCGTCTGTCGCCCCAGCCCGTGGAAGAGGTGATGGAGGAGGCCCTGCAGCATGTCCGCGGACGGGGACACAGTCTGCGGATCGAAGGAAGGGATCCCAGAGGGGACGGGGAGACGCTCCTCCTGGCCCGCATGGATGCCAAGCTGATCATCCAGGTGATCATCAATCTGGCGGAAAATGCCGTCAAATACACGCCCGCCGGAACGGAGATCCTGGTGGGAGCCAGACGGCGCGGGTCTGAGATCCTGCTCCACGTATCCGACACCGGCCCCGGCATCCCCGATGAGGCCAAACCCTATGTTTTTGACATGTTCTATACCGGCCGGCATTCTGTGGCTGACAGCCGCCGCAGTCTGGGACTGGGACTCTATCTGTGCCGCTCCATAGTCCGGGCCCACGGCGGTGAACTGACCCTCCGGGACAATGTGCCCCACGGATGTATCTTTGAATTCTCTCTGCCCGCCGAGGAGGTGATATTGCATGAATAAGACCAGAATACTGGTGGTGGAGGACGACGCCCCTGTCCGCAGCCTGATCACCCTGACCCTGAAGGCCCACGACTACGCCTATCTCACGGCGGACACAGGGGAGAGCGCCGTTCTGGCTGCCGCCTCCCACAATCCGGACATCGTCCTGCTGGACCTGGGTCTCCCGGATATCGACGGCGTGGAGGTGATCGAGCGGATCCGCAGCTGGTCCAACATGCCCGTCATCGTGATCAGCGCCAGAAGTGAGGACACAGACAAAATCCGCGCCCTGGACGCGGGCGCGGATGATTATCTTACCAAACCTTTTTCTGTGGACGAGCTGCTGGCCCGTCTCCGGGTCACCCAGAGACGGCTGGCTCTGCTGGAAAGCTCTGCCCCGGGCGAGTCTGTTTTTGTCAACGGGCAGCTCCGGATCGACTATGCTGCCGGCTGTGTCACCCTCGGCGGGCAGGAGCTCCACCTGACCCCCATCGAATACAAGCTCCTGTGCCTGATGGCCAGAAACACCGGCAAGGTCCTGACGCATACCTTCATCACCCGGAACATCTGGGGCACCAGCTGGGACAACGACATTGCCTCCCTCCGGGTCTTCATGGCCACTCTCCGCCGCAAGCTGGAATCCGGTCCTGACGGGCCGCAGTATATCCAGACCCATGTGGGGGTGGGCTACCGCATGCTGAAGGTGGAGTGAGGCCCCGGGGCCTGCTCAGTCCGCCGCCAGTCCCTGCAGGATGGCTACGGTGTGGGCCAGCCCGGTCTCCGCGTCGAAAGCTCCCTTCCAGCCCAGGGCCAGCAGGCTCTCCGCGTCGAGGGAAGAATTGCTCATGGGATTGAAGCCCTTCTTCTCCTCCGCCGTGGCCTCCTCCCGGATCAGGCGGACGCCTGCCGCCTGTGTCAGGATCTCCGCCATCCGGCGTATGGAGATGACGGAGTCCGGATTGGAGATGTTATAGGCGCGGCCATTGTCCCCCAGGACAAGGATCTTCAGCATGGCGGCCGCACAGTCGACGCAGTAGCAGTAGCTGCGGATCTGGGCGCCGTCGCTCTTCATGACGATATCCTCCCCGCGCGCCGCCGCGTAGGCCCAGGCACTGGAGACGCGGTTGTCGCTCCGTGACGCCGTGGGCCCGTAGATGTGGCCCGGCCGGGCGATCACCGTCTCCACACCCGCCTCCCCGTACTGGGCGGCATAGCTGGCGCAGAGGGTCTCGGCGGCCCTTTTGCCCACGGAATAGGAATTGCGGGGATTCAGAAGGTCGATATAGCCATACTCGTCTTCACGGTAAGGCTGTATCCCTTTTTTCTGTCCGTAGACCTCGCTGCTGGAGACGAAGAGGAGCCGGCCGCCGCCGGTCTCCCTGAGAAAGGTCAGCAGCTCATACAGGCCCGTGAAATTGGAGAGCATGGTGTCTACGGGCTCCTTCACGATCATCCCGGGGTAGGCATTGGATGCCCCGTGGAGGACATAGGCGCAGCCCTGGGGCAGGAGGTCTTTGAGACGGTTGTCTCCCGCGGCCGCGTCGTAGGGGATATAAAAGAGGTCTCCCTCCTCCCCCGGCTCCCTGAGACGGCTCCCGTAACGGGCCGCCATCCTGTCCCGGCTGCGGCCGGCCGCCAGCACCGTGATCCGGCGGGCGGACGCCTCCAGCCTGTCGTTGTACCGCAGCAGGATATCGGCGGCGGCGCTGCAGATCAGGCCGCCGGCACCGGTGATCAGGACCGTCTTTCCTTCCAGCCGCGCCAGCTCCGGCAGCGTGTCGACCACGCGGTCCAGGTCCCGGATCCACAGCGGATTCTCGTACAAGTACATCTTCACTCTCCTGTTCCTATGGCATACCGGTCAATGGCTTCGGACGGATCATAGTAGAGCCTGTCGTCCGCCGTGAGCCGCATCTCCCCGTTCTCCGCATCGACGATATTGATCACGCAGTTGTAGGGCACGCGTCCGTGGTAGAAATCCTGCGGGTCCTCATAGAGGCAGTTGAGCATGGCGCGGAGGGCGAACCCGTGCATGCTGACCAGATAGGTCTTCCCGTCGTCCCGGGCTGTGAGCTCCCTGAGAAAAGCCTGGGTCCTCTCCACCACCTGCAGGGTGTTCTCGCCGCCCTCCGGGGCCTGCATATGCCAGGGATCATGGAAGAGATAATGCAGGTGGTCCGGATCGACCTCGCCGGCCGCCGGATCTATGCGCCGGCCGTCCAGCACGCCCATGCCCAGCTCCCGCAGACGGTCGTCGGTGCGGATCGGGATACCCTCGTTGCCGCTCTCCCTGAGCAGGATCTCGGCCGTTCTCACCGCCCTCTGCAGAGGACTGGAATAGCAGGCGTCGAAGTGCACCTTCTCCCTGCCCAAGGCCCTGCCGGTCTCCTCGGCCAGTCTGACCCCCAGGGCGTTGAGCGGCTCGTCCACCCAGCCCTGCAGCCTTCCCTCTTCGTTCAGTCTGGTCTCTCCGTGTCTGATGATGTAGATTCTCATTCTGTCCTTCCTGCCGGACATCCTGTCCGGTATCCGCAATGCTCCCTCAATAGCCGAAAACGCTGTCCGCGTACCGCACGGTGGCCATGGCGTCCCGGGCGTAGCAGTCCGCGCCTATGGCGTCCGCGTATTCCTGGG
>DGGX01000156.1 GCA_002392385.1 Lachnospiraceae bacterium UBA3863 | reverse complement strand
GATCTCGCCGGCGTTGACCCGCCGGCCCAGCTCCCTGCCGGAGAGATAGGCTAACTCCTGCTCCATCCCGTGCCTCCTTGTCGTCTCAGGCTGCCGCGCCGATCAGCTCCAGATAGTCCTGGCCGCCCCTTCTGCCTCTGGCTGCCGCCGGTCAGCTCCATGGCTGACCCTTTCTGTCTCAGGCTGCCGCGCCGGTCAGCTCCAGATAGTCCTGGCCGACCTTGTCCTGCTCCCAGCCCCTGGAGATCCGATAGCCCACGGGCGAGAACAGTGCCTCCGCCGCCAGCTCGATGATCATGGAGGTGGTGGAGCAGATCAGGACCTGCTTCCAGGTCCAGCCGAAGAAGACATGAGAAACAAGCGCCGAGAAGACCAGGTTGTCCACCCACTGGGCAGCACAGGTCGACACCAGACTGCGCACGGCAAAGCCGCCGTAGCCGCCTCTGTCGGCCACCGCGCCGATCATCTGATTGAGGGAGGAATTGACCAGGGTCGACAGGAGCATGGCTGTCGCCGAGCCCAGCACCACGTACCAGGCGCTCCCGAAGGTCGTGTCCACGCCCGCGGTGATCATCTCACCCACGGCCGGATCCGTGGCAGCATAATAAGCCGCCCAGCGGCCGGGCGTCATGCACAGCAGACGGAAGATCACGCTGCAGACCATATTGACAAGCATGGCCGTGACCGACACCATAGCGGCCGCCCTCGCGCCAAAACGCTTGCATATACAATCCATGCACAGGAAAGAGATCCAGGACAGGGCCAGACCGCTGTTGATGCACAGCCAGTCGGACCGGTAGAGCTCCCGCCCCGCCATCAGGTTCATACAGACGACGGACAGGATGAAAACAGAAGTGACCAGTGAAGGCACATTGCGCAGGAGAAGCTTATACTCCTCCCACAGTTTACGAAAAGACTGCATTTTTCAATTCTCCTTTGGTTTTAGTATTTTACAAGCAGGATATCGGACCCGAACTGCTTGGCATAACGTTCCGGGGGAGGTGGGGCACTGCTTACAGGATCTTGTAACCTTGGCTCACCTTGCCGGAAGACTGCATAATGACCGCAGCGCACCCGCGCTGCGGTCACTTAGGTTATTATATACTTATTTTTCTATTTTGCAAGAGGCGGCAGCCACCGCGTCACTTCCTTCCCGGGCCGAGGAGGCGGTTCTCGGGGCGGTCGGGGAGGTCGGTCATGCTGTGGAGGCCGGCGGCGATGGTGGAGCCGTTGTGAAGGAGGGCCGAGAGGGAGGGCGGCAGGAGGCCGGCGGCGCCCAGGATGATGAGGGCGGCGTTGAAGCTGATGATGAATCGGTAGTTGCCGCGGATGCGGTCCATGAGCTGCATGCTGAGGCGGCGCAGGAGCAGGAGCTGGAGGAGGCTGTCCGCGGTGACGGTGATGTCCGCGACCTCGCGGGCGATTGCGGCGCCGTCGGAGATGGCGATGCCGCAGTCGGACTCGGAGAGGGCGGGGGTGTCGTTGACGCCGTCGCCCACCATGATGACCTTGTGGCCGTCGGCGCGCATGGTGCGGATGTAGCTTGCCTTGTCCTCGGGCAGGACCTCGGCGTAGTAGGCGTCCAGGGGCAGGCGGCGGGCGATGGCGTCGGCGGTCTCGCGGTTGTCGCCGGTCATCATACAGACGCGGCTGATGCCCAGGCCGTGGAGGGCGTCGACGACGCCGGCGGCCTCCTCCCGCAGAGGGTCAAAAATACTGATCACAGCCGCCAGTTCGCCGGCGACGGCCAGGTAGAGTCTGGAATACTCGGCCGGGATCTGAGCGAGCCTGTCCTCCTCTCCCTCTGGAATACGGCAGCCCTCGTCCTCGAAGACGAAATGGAAGCTGCCGATCAGGACCTTGGCTCCGTCCACGGAGCTGGCGATGCCGTGGGCCACCACGTACTGGACCGAGGAATGCATCTCCTCGTGCTCCACACCGCGGCGGACGGCCTCCTCCACCACCGCGTTGGCCATGGAGTGGGGATAGTGCTCCTCCAGGCAGGCCGCCAGGCGGAGCATCTCCGTCTCGTCCCGGCCGCCGAAGGTATCGATCCGCACCACCGTAGGCGTGGCGTGCGTGAGCGTGCCTGTTTTGTCGAAGACGATGGTGTCGGCCTCGGCGGCGGCTTCGAGGAACTTGCCACCCTTGACGGTGATGCCGTACTCGCCCGCCTCACGGATGGCCGAAAGCACCGACAGCGGCATAGACAGCTTGAGGGCGCAGGAAAAATCGACCATAAGCCAGGACACGGACCTGAGCACGTTCCGGGTCAGGAGCCAGGTGATGGCCGCGCCGGCCAGCGAGTAGGGGACCAGGCGGTCCGCCAGGTGGAAGGCCCGGGTCTCCGTGCCGGACCGGAGTTTCTCCGTCTCCTCGATCATTCGGACGATCTGGTCATACTTGCCGGTGCCCGCCGTCCGGGTCACCTCGATGACAAGATTGCCCTCTTCCACCACCGTGCCCGCATAGACATAGCCGCCGGCATTTTTCACAACGGGGACGGACTCGCCCGTCATGGAGGCCTGGTTGACCGTGGCCTCGCCGCTCACCACCTTGCCGTCCAGGGGGATCACGCCCGCCGTCCGGACCTCGATGAGATCGCCGGTCACGATACTCCGCACATCGGCCAGCTCGTCACCCGATTCCGTCTTGCGCCAGACTTTCTCCACCCGCAGGGCCATGGACCGGGCCAGATCGTCCACCGACTTGCGGTGGGTCCACTCCTCCAGCGTCTCGCCCAGGGTGAGCAGGAACATGACCGAAGAAGCCGTCATGAAATCCCCCCGCAGGATGGACGCCGTGATCGCCGCCGCATCCAGCACCGGCACCTCCAGCTTCCCCCTCGCGAGAGACCGCAGCCCCTCCCGCAGGAACTTCAGACTCCGCAGCACCACCAGCACCCGCCGGATCGGCATGGGCACCAGCAGCCACCGCAGCCCCCTGCGCACTACCATGAAGACAAGCTTCTCCTCATACCGCCGGTTCATCAGCCGGCCCGTCTGCTCCGGCACCAGCGCCTGCGCCCGCTCGTCCTCATAGGAGAAGCCCGCCAGCGCCTCGATCAGCGCCGCCCGCGTCTCCTCCGTCCGCCGGTACCTGACCACCGCGTCCCCGGTCCTCTCATACACAGAAACCTCCCTGACAAAAGGGAGGTCCCGCAGATAGTACTCCAGAATATCCGCCTGCGCCAGCGTCATCCGGCTCCTCACAATATGCACCCTCATCCTTCCGGACGATTCATGCAGGATCCTGCACCTCATAATGAAACCTCACAAAGAATCTCAAGAAAAACATATGACCGGCAGACCGTTCTGCCGACGGCCTGCCGGTCATGCATTCTTCACTTATTTCTGCTCATTCTTGGCGGCGTGCGCCTCCAGGAGCGCCTTGGCATCGGCGATCTCTCTCTCCTCCTTCTGCCTGGCCCTCTCCTCATTGATGTCATCCGCATCCGCGGCGATGTCGTCCAGATTCTCCTTGAGCGTCGTATACGTCTCCATCACACTGGCGCCGCCCCTTTTGGCCGCTGCCGTCACATGCGTATAGACCTTCTTAGCATCATCCGACTTCAGGATCGAAATCCCCGCCGTGCCAAAAAGCACACCACAAGCCCAAAGTCCTAATCTACCCCAGCAACTGCTCATCTCTCTACCTCCTGAATTTAAGATCACTCCCTGCGCCGGCGGCCTTCCGCGGCCATGCAGGATGTACACATATCTTTTATGAGTTCATTGTAAACGGTAAGGATTTTTAGTGCCAAATACATTTTGTTAGGTGTGGCTAATAGGGGATTGTCCTGATCCTTGGGATTCTTAATTTCTTCTGAGGCTGCGTTTCTGGCGGCCCTTCTCCGGATCCGCCGGTCTGGTTGCGTTCTCCGGATCTGCCGGTCTGGTTGCGTTCTCCGGATCTGCCGGTCTGGTGGTTGTATAGCCCCCTTCACAACCATGTGACCGGCGGATTTCTTGATTTCTTATGAATCCGCCGGTCTGATGGTCGTGTAGCATCCTTCACAACCATGTGACCGGCGGATTCCTTGATCTTGTCTTATTTATTTACCCTGGCCGGTACGCGGTGGCGGGAGGGGCGGATGGCTTGTTCGGGACATACGAGGATGCAGAGGTGGCAGCCGACGCATCGGGTGGGGTCGAGGCGGGGATGGCGGTCGGGGCCCTGGGTGATGGCCTGGTGGCCGCCGTCGCGGCAGGACAGGGCGCAGCGGCCGCAGCCGATGCAGCGGTCGGCCAGGAAGCGGGGGTATAGGATGGTGTCGCGCTCGAGGACGTCGGTGGTCTCACTGACGTAGTCGCAGGCGAGGCCCACCATGTCGCGGATGGAGTGGAAGCCTTTTTCGGCCATGTAGAGGAGGAGGCCGGTCTTGAGGTCATCAATGATACGGACGCCGTACTGCATGACAGCGGTGGTGACCTGGACGCTGCCGGCGCCGAGAAGGATGAATTCAAGGGCGTCGGTCCAGTTCTCGATGCCGCCCATGGCGCTGATGTGAATGCCGACGCCGGAGTTGCCGGCGCTGGCGTTGCCGACACCATCGCTGTCGGCCTGACCGGCGCCGTCCGCAGACTTGCCCTCTCTCAGCACGGGATCGCCGGCGACCTCGGCGACGAATCGGAGAGCGATGGGCTTGACGGCGCTGCCGCTGTAGCCGCCGACGGCGGACATGCCGCGGACGGAGGGGGCGGAGACGTAGGTGTGGAGGTTGACGCCGGTGATGCTCTTGATGGTGTTGATGGCGGCGATGCCGTCAGCGCCGCCCCGGATGGCGGCCTCGGCGGCCGGACGCATGCTGGCGACGTTGGGGGTGAGTTTGGCCAGGATGGGGAGGCGGGTGCCGCGGCGGGCGGCAGCGGTGAAGCGCTCCACAAGCTCGGGGACCTGGCCGATGTCGGAGCCGAGGCCGCCGTCGGCCATGTTGGGACATGAGAAGTTGAGCTCGATCACGTCGGCGCCGTTCTGCTCACAGAGGGCGGACAGCTCCTCCCACTCGGCGTCGTTCTGGCCCATGATGGAGGCCACGATGACTTTGGTCGGGTAGTCGTGCTTGAGGCGGCGGAAGACCTCCATGTTCTCCTCGACGCTGTGGTCGGAGAGCTGCTCGATGTTTTTGAAGCCGATGAGGCTGCCGTTGTCGCCGGTGACGGCGGAATAGCGGGGCGAGGCCTCGTGGATCTCGAAGGAGCAGATGGTCTTGAAGGCCGCGCCGGCCCAGCCGGCGTCAAAAGCGCGTGCGCACATCTCGTAGGTGCTGGCGACGACGGAGGAGGACAGGAGGAAGGGATTCTCCAGGGGAACGCCGCAGATGTCGGTACGGAGGAGGTCCTCGGTCTCGGGCAAGGCTGTGTCAATATCGGGCAGGACCTCGCTGCGCAGCTGCATGAGCAGGCTGCGGATGGGCACCTCGTGGGGCCGGAGACATGCCTCCTCACAGGGGGCGGCGCACATGTCGCAGGGGATCTCCGGCAAGTGGGCGGCGGCGTTTCTTTCGTTGCGGAACCAGATGCTGCGCAGAAGGGCAGCGGGATCCGCCTGTGTGCAGACCCGGCTGCAGGGGGCGTCATGGCACAGAACGCAACGAATCATGTCAGAACGTCGGATCTTATCATGGACCATCTGGTCACCTTCCTTTCTTCTCTGTGTGTGTCTGCTTCCGGCCGGCGGCCTGATCGTACGGACACCGGTCTTTCAGGCGGCCGCATGCCGGCCGCCGGAATGTCATCTGTCTGGCGGGCTGCCGACTGACCGGCGGCCGGTTTTTGCCGGCTCTGTACCGGCTCGAGGCGGCCGCCTCAGGTCAGCTTCTTAAAACACGCGCACAGGGCGGCCCTGATGGGACCGTCCTGTGCGCTGGGTGTTACTCTTCCATTTTCTTGTATTTCTCGTATCTTCTGGCAGCGTCCTCCGTGCCGAGGGCGAACAGCTTCTCGGCGTTCTCGGGGAAGGTCTTGCGCAGGGAGGCGTAGCGGACTTCGCCGTCGAGGAAGTCGGTGTAGGGCATGACGGGGGCTTTGCTGTCCACGTGCATGGGGACGTCCTTGCGGGGGTCGTAGTGGTAGAGGGTCCAGTAACCGCTCTGGACCGCGCGCTTCATCTCCTCCTGAACCCTGTGCATGCCGTTCTTGATGCCGTGGGCGGTGCAGGGGCAGTAGGCGATGATGACGGAGGGGCCGTCGTACTCTTCTGCTTCCTTGAGGACGCGGACGAGCTGGTTCATGTCGGCACCCATGGCGACCTGGGCGACGTAGACGTTGCCGTAGGTCATCATGATGGCACCCAGGTCCATCTTGCGGCTCTTCTTGCCGGCGGAGGCGAACTGGGCCACGGCGCCGATGGGGGTGGCCTTGGAGCTCTGGCCGCCGGTGTTGGAGTAGACCTCCGTATCGATAACGAAGACGTTGATGTTCTCGCCCTGGGCGATGACGTGGGCGAGGCCGCCGAAGCCTATGTCGTAGGCCCAGCCGTCGCCGCCTATGGCCCAGACGGACTTCTTGGCAAGATATTCGCTGTGCTTGAGAATGTCGCNNCCGTACATCCAGAAGGTCTTTTTGGCCAGCTGGTCCTTGTATTTGAGGATCTCGCGGGCCTGGGGATCGTCGGAGCCGGTCAGGCAGGCGATGAGGGCATCGCTGGCCTGTCTGGAGGCGTCGAAATCGTCATAGGCGCCCAGCCAGTCCTGCATGGCTTCCCGGAGGGCAGGATCGGCGTCGGGATCCAGGCTCTGGAGGTAGTTCTCGACCCGGATCTTCTCGGCCTTGCGCTGCTGCTGGACGGCCAGGAAGAGGCCCAGCTCCAGCTCCGCGTTGTTCTCGAAGAGGCTGTTGGTCCAGGCGGGGCCGAAACCGCGCTTGTTGGTGGTGTAGGCGATGCCGGGCATGGGGGCGCCCCAGGCCTGGGAGCAGCCGGTGCCGTTGGCCCAGTAGATCCTGTCGCCGAACAGCTGAGTCAGGAGCTTGGCGTAGGAGGTCTCCGCGCAGCCCGCGCAGGCGGCGGAGAATTCCACCAGGGGCTGGCGGAACTGGGAGCCCTTGACGGAGTAGGGGTTGAAAAGGTCGCCCTTGTCGTCCAGATGGAGACCGTAGTCCCATGTCGCCTTTTTGTCCTCGCTGAGCTCGCAGGGGACCATGGTGAGGGCCTTGTCCGGGGCCGGACAGACGCTGGCGCAGCTGCCGCAGCCGGTGCAGTCGTAGGCCGAGATCTGCAGGGTGTACTGCAGAGGGGTCTGGTCCTTCCCCAGGCCCTTGGCCGGCACGGTGGTGAAGCCTTCCGGCGCGGCGTCGGCCTCCTCCCGGGTCAGGAGGTAAGGACGGATGACGGCGTGAGGACAGACGAAGGCGCACTGGTTGCACTGGAGACATTTGGCCGCGTCCCACGCGGGGATGTTGACGGCGATGCCGCGCTTCTCGAAGGCGGTCATGCCCATGGGCATGGTGCCGTCCTCACGGCCGCGGAAGGCGCTGACCGGCAGGTCGTCGCCCTTCTGGCGGTTGATGGGGAAGAGAATATTGCGGACCACCTCCGGCAGGGAAGGATCATCCACCGGATCGTCGTTGACGGCCTGCGCCCACTCGGCGGGGACCTTGACCTCGCAGACCTCCTCCGCGCCGGCGTCGATGGCCGCCACGTTCTTGGCTACGACGGACTTGCCCTTGGCAAAATAGGACTTCTCCGCGGCTTCCTTCATGCAGGTCAGGGCCTCCTCGACGGGGATGAGGCCGGTGATCCGGAAGAAGGCGGCCTGAAGGACCGTGTTGGTGTGGGAGCCCAGGCCCAGGCGCTCGGCGATAGCCGTGGCGTTGATGACGTAGAAGCGGATCTTTTTCTCCGCGATCAGGCGACGGACACGGCCGGGAAGATGCTGCTCCAGCTCGGCCGGATCGGCGCCCCAGGTGCAGTTGAGCAGGAAGCTCCCGCCCTCCTTGAGCTCCTCGACGATGGCATAGTCGCGGATGAAGCTCTGGTTATGGCAGGCCACGAAGTCCGCGTGTTTGACATAGTAGGAGCCGCGGATGGGCCTCTGTGACAGGCGGATGTGGGACTTGGTGATACCGAAGGACTTCTTGGCGTCGTACTCGAAGTAGGCCTGGGCGTAGAGGTCGGCCTTGTCGCCCAGGATCTGCACGGTGTTGTGGTTGGCGCCCACGGTGCCGTCGCCGCCGAGGCCCCAGAACTTGCAGCTGAC
>DGGX01000045.1 GCA_002392385.1 Lachnospiraceae bacterium UBA3863 | reverse complement strand
TGTCGGCTCTGTCGGCTCTGTCGGCTCTGTCGGCTGCCCTGGTCCAGATCCGGAAAATGTAACAATGTAGCAGAAATAAATTATTTAAATTGTATCATTGTAACACTTTTTGCACGTAACATTTTAATGTAACATTTTTTGAAAGTGTTACACTTTTTAGAACATACGTTTGTAACGCTTCTGAAAATGTTACACTTTTGTTATGCATTTTGTGATGGACTTTTCGGCTTATTTGTGCGCTTTATCACATTGTAGCATTATTTTTATATATAAAAGAAAAATGAAAATAAATATAAATGTGCGCGCGCGTATACGCGTATAGGGGTATTCATAAAAAGGTAAAAAAAAAATGTGACAAAATCGCCATACGATAAAATGTAACATTGTAACACTTTTCAGCAGAACGGAAGACCAGGATATTAAATAAAGCGTTTTATAAAAGCCATGGGCCAGATCGGCATGCCGTTTTATGGGTGGATTGATAAAAGCCACAACATGAAAACAGCATGATGTTTTATGGATGGATTGATAAAAGCCACAACATGAAAACAGCATGATGTTTTATGGATGGATTGATAAAAGCCACAACATGAAAACGGCATGATGTTTTATGGATGGATTGATTAAATATTTGATAAAAGTATTTAAATGACGTCCGTATATGGACGCAATCACCGCCCGCGGATTGCGTCGGCCCGGACAGAATGCCGTATAACGCTTAAATCAGGCTCATACAGCTGTTTTTAGGGGTGTAATGGTATTAGATACCATGCTAGGATACAAAACCCCTAAAAAGGCAAAATAAGCGATTATTGAATTGCGTACAATTTAATATTACAGATCCGGATCAGTCCTGCCCTGGCATCGTATCATGTTCATGATGCTAGGGCGGGACTGTTGGCTTTTTGGGTATCATGCTTATGATGTGCGGTCTGTCAAGTTTGCATAACTGACATTATGTAAACTTGTATTGGCTGCCCTGGTCTGCTGTCTGCCGTTCTGTCTGTCGGTCTGCTGTCGGTCTGCTGTCGGTCTGCTGTCGGTCTGCTGTCCGCGCCCTGGACAGAATGGGAACGCATGTTCGAAGCCAGGGGGGGGGCGGGGGGGGAACACACGTTCCCATACCTGAGAGTCGATTTCCGTATCTCTCAGCCATACCTACACACCAGTAACGCCCAGGTTCTGCACCAGTAACGCCCAGGCAGTCCGCTGAACCATGCTCATTTTCCTGCGGATCTGTCCGTCTGTTAAACTTCTATACCTTTTTACATTCTTTCAGATAAAGTTCTTAAATTTTTTTCGGCCGTGTGCATCGGGGCGAGCCGTCCCGGCAGTGTTTTCCAGATTCCGGGGAGTTCCCTCTTATTTATATAGATTTAACCAATGTCACGAAATCACGCTTTTTAACACCAAAAATACCACGTTTTGTAGCATTGTCACGCAAATATAAGGTAAAACAGCTTTCCCCACGTCACAAAATAACATTAAAAAAGATAAAAAAAGTATCCCAAAACTGTTGACAGGGTAAAAATAATAATCTATAATCAACCATGTCAGCAAACAAAAGGAGGACCGCTCAATGAGGGAAGCCGATATCGAGAAGCGCCTGACCAGGGGCATCAAGTCCATAGGCGGGAGATGCTGGAAGTTCATTTCGCCCGGCCTGGCCGGGGTGCCGGACAGGATCATACTCCTGCCGGGAGGGAGAATCGCCTTCGCGGAGCTCAAGGCTCCCGGCGAGAAAGAGCGTCCTCTCCAGGAATGGGTCCAGGACCAGCTGCGCCGGCTGGGCTTCACGGTCTACTCGACGTTGGACAGCCCGGAGGCTGTGGACCAGGTCCTGGCGGACTGCCAGATGGCGCTGCACCCGGACGGTGACGGCTCCGGGTATGAGGCCAGCGCCGTCATCGACGGCGGCAGGCAGATCACGCACAGCTTCGAGACCGCCGCGGAAGCCTGGGACTGCATCGACGTGTGGAAGGACGTGTTCCCGGAGATGCACAGCGCCGCGGTCAGGTCGCTGACGATAAGATGACATAGGGTATGCGAGCGGAGGCGGTGCCGACGCCTGGAAGAGGACGAACCCTGAACAGTCCTCTGCGTAAGACCTCTGCCATGACCATACAAGCCGCATCGGCTCCCCCAGTTTACCGTTATCCGCAGGGAGCCGGATGCAGCGAAAACGGAGCGTAGCTCAGCGGACGAGAGCAGGCCCTGATACAGATACTCTGAGATACACACAAGGGCGAAAGGCGCGGGTTCGAATCCCGCCGCTCCATGCGGGGAAGAAGAGAGCAAATGATCGTCCACCTAACGGCGGGATCCGCCGGGCCAACGGGCAATATGTGCGGTACGGGTGACCTTAAACCCACCAGCGGGACGTAGCTCAACGGATGGAGAGCAGGCCGGGTATTCATTGTTTCCAACTTTGGTGTCTGTGGTCACGTTAAAGGTCAAGGATGCGGGTTCGAATCCCGCCGTCCCGTCTCTTCCGCAGTGCGGAGGACATTGTCCGACCGGCATGTCGTTAAACTGCCCACCATACGGGGGCGCCCACCGGACGTGGGGATGCTTTGATGCCATACCTTTCTGCTGTCGGAGTTTCCCAACTGTCATTTCCTCTCTATGCGGCATCCGGGGTTCGACTCCCCGCGCCCCTCTTTACCAGAACAACACACACGCACATATGACATGAAGGAGGTAACGACATGAAGAGATTACTTGTGATCGCGCTGCTCACCCTGGCGCTGGCCAGGCCGGTGCTGGCAGACAGCCCCTACGAGTGGGTCCAGGAGGGAGACAACGTCTACTGCTACATAGGCGGAGAGTACGACGAGGACCACCTGCTGACCGGCTGGCACCAGATCGGCGGAGAGACTTACTACTTTGAGACTACGGACTTCTCGGATGAGAGGCCCATCGGCAGGATGGCGCAGAACGAGTGGCTGGACCTTAACGACGCCAGGTACCACTTCGATGCCTACGGCCATCTCGACGAGTGGGTGGTGGGGCTGGAATGAAGATGGTGGGGGGTCCATTCGCTCACTTGCCGCAAGTACACCAGGTACAGGTGTGATAGAATGTACCTGCTGGGCGCACAACAGCCCCGCATGCATAAGGACTGAAAACTCTATGGCCGACTGGATATACAAGCGGTGCGGCCGGGGTACAGTGATATACGTCATAAGATGAAAGAGAGGAATAAAACTATGATCAGAGCAAAAGATAATCGCGTATCTATGAGAGGCAGCAAATTCGATCTGCAGGAAGAGTTCTGTGGTATCGTTTACTCTTTCTACAACAGCGATGATCTGTGCCCGGGAGATACCCCGGAAGAGAAGAAGGCCAGCCTGCTGAAACTGATCGACATCGCCCTGGATGATGATGAGGACGATGATGACGATCTGCCGGAGACCGGTGACGGCATCGCCAGCCTGTCAGAACTGCTCGCAAAAGCGGTAGCTGAGTGTATGAAATCGGAGAAAGAGGAAAAGAAATGAGCATCAGCGGCAGCGACTACATCGTCATACCCCTTGAAGAGTACCGCAGGCTCCTTGAGTCATCCGTCCGGCTCGATATCCTGGAAGAGCTCAAGCCCAAGGGCATGACGCTCATAGAGGTGCTGACATCTGGCTTTTCTGTAGACGCGGGCAGTATCCCCGAAGCACCGGCCGGCAAGAAGCGGCCGGAGACGGATGACCTGCCCATAGCGGAGATAAGACAGCTCCGAAAGGATGGCTGGACCTATGACAGGCTCGGAGCGAAGTATGGGCGAAGCCAGGATGAGATCGCAGATGCCCTGCGCCGGGCCGGGCCAAGGGCTGTTAGGGAGGCACCACAATGAGCCGCCGTTCCCGCGGTGCCATGCGGAAGCTGAACATGGACCTCGTACTTGAGATGAACCGCCAGTGCAGGCTGATCTATGCCTGCACTGGCGTCGCTCTTAAGCGGGCGTACCATTGGGAGAAGCAGGGCATCGTCAGGCTCATGGGCATGACTGCACAAGTCTGGGATGAATGCGGCGAGATCGGTACGAAGAGCATGATCCAGATGCTCGATGAAGAAACGGGCGTGGAAGTCCAGCACGGTGACGGCAGGAGCTGGCGCGAACTGGCCTTCCTTAATGCCGGGATGAACATAGGGCGGCTGACAGAGGGGCAGCTCATGTACATGCGCGTGCAGCAGAAGAAATGGATGGCTCCGCAGGTCACGGCATGCATCCTTTTAGCACTGCACAGAAAATGCGGATTCGATGCTGATCGGATCGCAGAGATGTATTCCAGGATACTGGAAGTAGAACAGGAGTGTGGGTTTGATGAAGCCAGGGCGCAGGAACTGTGCAGGGAAGAAACATCCGTGAACATCACGGACCATGTGGCAGGAGGATGGTAGTGGAATACGATAATGTGAACCATCCCGCGCATTATGCGGGAGCGACGAGCATGGAATGCATAGATGCTATGGAGCTTGCTTTCGGCAAGGAAGGGGTCTTCCTGATCTGTCTCGGCAATGCGTTCAAGTACCTTTGGAGGTACCGCAATAAGAACGGCAGGGAAGACCTTGATAAAGCGGAGTGGTATCTCAACAGGGCGCATCGGAACGGCCTTAATGGGATCCCTTCCGCTTATGTGGAAAAGTATTATAAGTTACGCGGCATGCTTGATGAGATCGATACCGAGCAATGCTGATCATGACCAGCTGCGGCCACCGGGCCGCAGTTGTTGTGCGTATGGAGAGGATGTGGCAGCATGAAAAGGTTCGTACCCCATAAATACCAGGAACACTGTATAAACCTGATATTGTCACAGCCGTATTGCGGCCTGTTCCTGGACATGGGCTTGGGCAAGACCGTCATAACCTTGACAGCTGTAAGGGCGCTGAAGTATTACATGTTCGCAGTGAGCAGGGTCCTGGTAGTCGCGCCTAAGAAGGTGGCAGAAGCTACGTGGGAAGATGAAAGGCGTCAGTGGGAGCATCTGCAGGACCTGCGTATATCCCACGTCCTGGGGAGCCGGGACCAGAGGATCCGGGCCCTGCAGGAAAAAGCTGACATCTATGTCATCAACAGGGAGAACATCCCCTGGCTGGTGGAACATTACAGGCATGGCAGGGACTGGCCGTTCGACATGGTAGTCCTGGATGAGTCATCCAGCTTCAAGAACCACCGCGCCAAGCGGTTCAAGGCGCTGAAAGTGGTCCGCCCTAAGATCCGCAGGCTGGTGTTGCTGACCGGCACCCCAGCCCCGCATGGGCTGGAAGACCTGTGGAGCCAGATATACCTCCTGGACGGCGGACAGCGGTTGGGCAGGACCATCACATGCTACCGCGAGATGTACTTCAACCCAGGTCTGCGGAATGGGATGCAGGTGTATAACTATGTACCCAAGCCCTTTGCCAGGGAAGCCGTGTTCTCAAAGATATCCGACATCTGCATCAGCATGAAAGCGGATGACTATCTGGACATGCCGGACCTGATCTACGATGACATACCAGTCGTCCTGGATGGTAAGGCCCAGAAAGCGTACAGGCAGCTGGAGCATGACATGCTCCTGCCGGTATCCGAAGAGGACGTCGTGGTGGCATCATCCGCCGGCGTCCTGACCGGTAAGCTGCTGCAGCTGTGCAACGGGGCAGTCTATGCTACCGATCTGGATGGGGAATCTGCTGGCGTCAAGGAGATCCACTCCTGCAAGCTGGATGCCCTGGTGGAGACTATAGAACGGCTGCAGGGGCAGCATGCGCTGGTATTCTACCAGTTCAAGCATGACCTGGACCGGATCCTGGCCTGCCTGGGGAGCATGTCTTCTTTGAGGGTGCGGGTCTATACAGGCTCCCAGGACGCCGATGCGTGGAATGATGGTAAAGTAGATATCCTGCTGGCCCACCCCGCATCCTGCGGATATGGCCTTAATCTCCAGAGGGGCGGCCACCATATCATCTGGTTCGGCCTGACCTGGGCGCTGGAGCAGTACCAGCAGGCCAACGCCAGGCTGTACAGGCAGGGGCAGGAGCATCCGGTGATCATCCACCACCTGATCGTGAAGGGCGGGATGGACAGGGATGTCATGGTGGCGCTGCAGGACAAGCGCAGCACACAGGACGCCCTGCTGGATGCGCTGAAAGCAAGGATAAAGGAGGTACATGCGGATGAGTGAAAAAGGCAATCTGCTGTGGACTGCATTGACGGAAATGTATGACCTAAGATGCGAATACCGGGATCTGGAGCGGAAGCTGAAAGCGGCGCGCGGGACAGTCCTGTCCGGGGTAAGCTATGATGGCGTCGGGGGCTCCTCCGGTCCCGCGTCCCCGGTGGAGAACCTGGCATTACGGAACCACGAACTGATCCGTGAGCTCACTGACCATCTGACCTGTTTGAGAGCGCGTCAGATCTGGCTGCTCGGAGTCCTGCGGGACATCCCGGATGCCTGGGCGCGCAGGACCCTGATCCTCCGTTTCTATGATGGCAAGGGGTGGGACCGCGTTGCGGAAGAGTTAAGGGGGCATGCCACTGGTGCCTCCGTCAGGGACAGGTGCCGCAGGTACATCTACCAGTACGCAGACGAGCATGGGTTCCCAGATCCGCCGGATAAATAAAATAGCCTTTATAAGATAAATTATCTGTAAAATCTGTTGCAATCGGCTAAGAATTGTGATACGTTTAAAATAGCAAATAGTGTAAGCACCAGTCCCGGCTTGCACTGTTGCCACGGGCCTCCCAGCCGGAGGCCTTTTTTGCTGGAGGATCATGAACGGAGAGACATACCGCGCCGTGCGGGACTATGAGAACCTGCAGAAAGCCGCATTTCCCGGAGTAGGTCAATATAATATCCCGAAGATCGCACCTGTTTATCATCTGCCGGACGGACTCAGCTGGATCGGGTTCAACTATGTCCGTGGCTGCAGAGAGCCGAAAGAGCATGGTGTGCATTTCTTCATCGATGACTACCAGTTCATCAGGGTGTGGCGGGATGCTGACAGGTATGCGGACAGGATGGCCCAGTTCGGGGCCGTACTGAGTCCTGACTTTTCTCCGTATTCTGATTTCCCCAAGGCCGTACAGATCTACAACCATTACCGAAAGCACTGGTGCGCGGCGTATTGGCAGGCACACGGCGCCCTTGTGGTACCCACCATCACATGGAGCGATCCATCCACCTTTGAATGGTGCTTTGATGGGGAGCCCGTGGGAGGCGTCGTAGCCCTGTCCAGTCTTGGCTGCGTATCAGACCCAGAGTACCGTAAATGGCTCGTGGATGGTTTCTACCTGATGATCGAAAAGCTGTATCCCAGGGAGATCCTATGGCGTGGGCCGGTACCAGAAGAACTGGACGGATTTAAGAGCATCATCACTCCGCTCCCAGTGTTCACTGCGAGATTCGATGAAAGGAGGGCGCAGCGTGGCAAAAACAGCAAGCCAGATGGCATCGCTCGGAGAGAAGAATGCCCAGAGCAAATCTGAACTGCAGGCCGCAGCGTCCCAGGACAGACAGGAGCGGGAGGCTTATGGGGACGATTACAGAGAGCGCGGTGGATATACGGATGATGGGAACCAGAAACTGATCGGGTTCCAGAATTCAGACGATCCGGAGCGTTATCTGGATGACCTTGCCAGAAGAGCCGGGGCGTCTGATGAAACGAATGGTCTTCAGAAGCTCCTGACTGCTGCCGATATCAACGGCAGGGCAAAGGTGATGAGCGAACCCGATTTTGAGCGGTTCGTCCGTATGTCTGGTGCGACCGTCATGTACAGGGGCTGGCGCGGCAAAGAAGATTATGACCGCTTCCTGCAGTCCGGCAAGACCGATGTCACGGCCAATAACTATAGCGACGGCTTTCTGGTGGCGAGAAATGTAGAGTCCGCCAGGGCTATGGCGGGCTCCGGGAACACGGTCACCAGGATGGTGCTGAACCCTAATGCAAGAGTGATCAGCTATGAAAGGGTTTCCAGAGAAGTCCGTAATTCGGGATCACGGCTCAGTGAATCGCAGATGGCGCTGAAGATGGGGTACAATGTCATCCGTGTCAGCAACGGCAACTATGTGGGCCTGACGCGCGATGCATTCATCATTTCGCGGAAATCTATCCGCTATTAGGAGGCAACATGGAAGCCGGTGATAAGAAACAAAGACCGAAACTAAGTCCTAAATTTTGCAGGCCGCCTAAGTATAAACACAAAGAAGAGATCATCGGTCTCATCGACCAGTATTTCAAAGATTGCGAAGGACATGTCCTCAAGGATGAATATGGTGAGATCGTGTACGATAAGTATGGCCACCCTGTGGTCGTGGGTCAGAAACCACCTACCGTGTCAGGACTTGCCCTGGCTCTGGGGTTCAAGACCAGACAGTCCCTTCTGGATTACAAGGCGAAAGCAGAGTTCATGGAGGCCATTACCGTGGCCATGACGCGCCTGGAGGCATATACTGAAAGCCGGCTGTATGACAGGGAAGGTTCCAGAGGGGCGCAGTTCTCCCTGCAGAACAACTTCCGGGGCTGGAACGTAGCTGCCCAGGAGAGGGCTGCTGCCAGTGCGCCTGCGATAAACATCATCTGTGACATCCCCAGAGTCCCGGCCATCCCGGTCGATATCATAGAAGAGGATGAGGAGGATGGCGAATAACTCTCCGACGCCTGCTACAGCAGCATTGTCGAACATAATCTCCCCGCAGTTCTATCCAGTATACTGGGACATCCAGGACGGCCTGCACACCTACTATGATCTGTACGGAGGACGAGGATCCACCAAGTCTTCGTTCATCTCAGTCATGATCGTCCTGGGGATAATGCAGGACGTTAATGCTAATGCGGTCGTTTTTCGAAAAGTAGCATCTACGATAAGCACATCGGTCTACGAGCAGTGCCTGTGGGCCATAGAAACGCTGGGAGTGACTGGATTCTGGAAATGTACCCAGAATCCCCATCGCATGACCTATATGCCCACCGGGCAGGTCATCATTTTCCGTGGTCTGGACAAATCCAAAAAGATCAAATCGCTGAAAGTGGCGAGAGGGTATTTTAAATACTGCTGGTTCGAAGAACTGGACGAGTTCTCCGGCGAGGAAGAGATCCGATCCGTCCAGCAGTCCCTTCTCCGAGGCGGACCAAAGTTCGTAGTGTTCAAGAGCTTCAACCCGCCGATCAGCAAATCCAACTGGGCCAACCAGTATGTGTCCATCCCTAGGCGGGACAGCCTGCGGCATAAATCAAGTTATCTCCAGGTGCCCCCGGCCTGGCTGGGACCGCAGTTCCTTGATGATGCGGAGATCCTAAAACAGACCAACCCCAGGGCATACCGGCATGAGTACCTGGGCGAAGCCATCGGTACGGGGGGCGAGGTCTTTGATAATCTTGACATCCGTCCGATCACGGACGAAGAGATCGCTTCCTTCGGACAGATCTACATGGGCATCGACTGGGGCTGGTATCCGGATCCTTTCCACTGGTCAAAGATGCATTACAGACCCGCCAGCCAGACCCTGTACATTTTTGATGAATATCGGACGAATAAGCAGTCCAACTACGATACCTGGAGGACCCTGCAGATCCTCAAAGGGGTCACCGGTGCAGACCTGATCACCGCTGATTCGGCGGAGCCCAAGTCGGTCAATGACTACAGATCATACGGATCCCTGTGCCGGGGCGCGATCAAAGGTCCTGACTCAGTACGGTACGGCATGAAATGGCTGCAGTCGCTGCGGTCCATCGTCATCGACCCGGTACGGTGCCCGGCCACAGCGCAGGAATTCGTGAATTATGAATACGACAGGTCACCGGATGACGAGATTATATCCGGGTATCCTGATCACGATAACCATTCCATCGATTCCGTCAGGTATGCGCTAGAGCGCGTCTGGCGGAGGAAAGGTCAATGATAATAGGTTTATCTTTTTCATATTAACCTCCTTTCTTTCAAAGCACCGTTTGACTTTTGGCCGTTCTCGCATGGCGGCCAAAAGGCAGGCGGCACAAAAAAACCTGCTGGCAGAAAGCACCAGCAGGCCAAAACACACACGCACACCCACACGGGGATGTACACCCACATTATACTGTTTTTTCGTGTGGGTGTCAACATAGCGTAAATCAATATAGACGCGAAGCAGCGGTGCTCAATATAGGGTGCCGCTTTTTGATTTGGTGAAATTATGAGCCTACTTGGAACCCTTTTCCAGCAGATCAGGCAGGTGGTACATAGCGTGATTCCGTACAAGTCTATCGAATTAGCCGAAAACTTCAAATCGCCGCTCTCACAGGAGATGGTAGTGGCCCTGGATGACTGGTACCACCAGTACATCAATAAGGCCGTCTGGCTGTCCAATCCTGATGTGGAGTCCCTGAACCTGCCAGCTTTTGTAAGCGCAGAGCTGGCCAGGGAGATTACTCTGGAGTCCCAGTACAAATTCTATAATGGGGGAGGGCAGGAGTCAGATGAGAATCTCAACCCCCGGGCGGAATTCCTGAAAGATGAGTTCGAAAAGCTGTGGCGGGTTCTCCGCCAGAGACTGGAGCTGGGGTGCGCTGCCGGCGGCATGATCGTCAAGCCCTATGCTAGGAACGGACGTATCTACTTTGATATCATCCCGGATTGGTCCATCTATCCTGTCGCTTTTGGAGATGATGGAGAGCTGGATGATGTGATCTTCCCAGATGGCTTCGCTGATGGTAGGGGCAACTATTACGTGCGCCTTGAGCGGCACAGGATCGATGGGGACCGGGTGGTCATCACCCAGAAAGCATTCCGGTCCGCTACTCCCAATGCGATAGGCTCGCCTATCCCCCTGTCGGAAGTCCCCAGATGGGCCAATCTGCAGGAAGAGTATTCAACTGAGTACCGGGGGCAGCAGCTGTTCGGCTGGTTCAAGGTCGCGGCTGCCAACAGTATCGATGTCAATTCACCTATGGGTGCATCCTGCTTTGCAAAAGCTGTAGGAGTCATCCAGCAGGCGGACATGCAGTATTCCCGTATGCTGTGGGAATTCGAAGGGTCTGAACTGGCCATAGATGTGGATCCTATGGCGTTAAAGCCCCAGGAGGGTGCATCTAACCCCAATGCCGTAAATATGCCCCGGCTGAAACAGCGGCTGTTCCGCGGACTGGAGATCACGCAGGGCAATAATGATTTCTATAACGTCTTCTCGCCGCAGATCCGTGAGGTATCCCTGATCAACGGCCTCAACTCCATCCTGGAGAAGGTGGAGGACCTGTGCGGCCTGTCCAGGGGCACGGTAGCCAAGGCGGACCACACCACGGATGCAAGGACGGCGACCGAACTGCGGATCATGCGACAGAGGTCCTATGCGACCATCGCGGACAACCAGAAGGCCCTGGAGCACTGCCTGCGGACCGTCATCAAGGCCATGGACCAGTACGTGGATATCTACGGCCTGGCTCCGGCGGGAGACTATGACGTCAGCTTCACCTGGGACGACTCCATCCTTACAGATGCCGCCCAGCAGCTGAACGAGAGGATCGCCCTCCAGTCCGCAGGTGTAGAGTCAAGGGCAGGCCTGCGGAAATGGTACTTCCGTGAGTCCGAAGAGCAGGCCAAGGCGGCCATCCGCGCGGTGGACCAGGAGGTGGCGGACCGTATGCAGATGATGGGCAGCATCGAAGCGATGCTCCCGACTCCCGGTGATGCGGAGAACCCCAACTCGGCAGCCGGCCTGGATACCGGATCTCCCAGCAAGAAGACCGAGGAGGCTGATATCGTATGAGGACCTCGGATGACTACGAGGCGGCCATCGACTACGTTGTGCGCCGGTTCCAGACGGTAAACGTCAGGTACATCAGGACCATCATGAAGCGCGTCCGGAAGATCTGTGACGAACCGATGGACGGTCTCGACATGATCGAGATCCTGATCGCGATGGACGCCGACCTCCGCATGCTGGAAGAGGACCTGGCGCAGGCCTTCGTCCTGGCCGGGCATGATGTCCGGAAGATCTGCCAGAACGTGGTGGACGATACACTCATGGAACCCTCCTTCCAGAAGGCCCTGGGCGGAGATGCCTTCCCGGAGCAGGCCCGGCTCAACATCGCGAGGATGGCTGCCGACATGGCCAGGACCGCAGTACAGCACTTCTCCCGGATCCTGCAGCGCATCGACCTGCGCGGCCGGTACCAGAAGGCCGTGGAGCAGGCCGTGCTGAACAATTCCCTGGGGTCTGAGGACCCGGTGCGGGACATCCGCAGGACCGTCATGGATACCGGGGAGCAGGGCATCACGGCGACGTCGGAACAGGGCAGGCAGGACAGCCTGGAGGCGCTGATCAGGCAGGAGATCACCAGCGACATCAACCAGCTGTCACAGCAGAGCAGCCAGGAGGCTGGCAGGGCGCTCGGTTTCGATGCATACGAGATATCCGCCCATTTCGCACCGGCCATCGACCATGCGCCCATCCAGGGGCATGTGCTGATGGCAGACGAATACGAAAAAATGCAGTCCGGAGAGGACTTTACTGACATAGACGGCAACGTGTACGCAGGTTTTCCCCGCCCGATCATGGGCATCAACTGCAAACACATTGCCGTATCTTTTTCCACGCAGTTCTCGGTCCGGAGGTACACGCCGGAGCGGCTGCAGGAGATCCTGACGGCCAACGAAGAGGGCTGTGAGTTCGAAGGAAAACATTACACCATGTACCAGGCCACGCAGATGATGCGGTACCTGGAGAGACAGACCAGGAAGAAGAAGGCCGCCGCTATTGCATGCGACGCGATGGGCGATAAGGCAGGGCAGCGAAGCTGTCAGATGAAGATCAACGAGCTCGCGTCCAGGTATTCCCAGCTGGTCAAGATATCCGGCCTCCGTCCCCAGAAGAACAGGATGGTGGTGCCGGGCTTTAAGAAGATGGATGTATAGGGGCATCCCTTTCATCATATAGTTGTCTTTCGCCGGACGTAACAACGGCCATACTGTTAAAAGATCCGAATCTATGTATGAGAGCAACCTCGTAAAAAGCGTAAGTTAGCAGGAGGAAAGTAACTTGAAGAGATCAGAGCTTGAGTCCCTGGGACTCACAAAAGAACAGATCGACCAGATCATGTCGATCAACGGTGCTGATATTGAGAACGCAAAGAACGCATCGGCAGAACAGATCCAGACCCTTACGGGCCAGGTGGAGACACTGACCGGCCAGGTCACCAAGCGTGACGCGGACCTGCAGGACCTCCAGACGAAACTGACTGCCGCCCAGACAGATGCGGCCAAGCTGACGGAGGTATCCGACCAGCTGACATCTTTGCAGAACAAGTATCAAAAGGATACAGCGGCGTATCAGAAACAGCTGGGCGAGCAGGCGTATAATTTCGCCCTGGACAAGCACATCAGCGGTGTGAAGTTCAGTTCATCAGCTGCCCAGAAGCAGTTCCGCGCGGATCTTGCGGCCAAGCATCTGGCCCTTGAGAATGACGCGATCCTTGGATTCGACGACTATGTCGCTCAGTACCGGCAGGCAGACCCCGGCGCATTCGCTCCGGAGGAACCTCCGGCCCCTGCCGGAGGGATCACCGCGCCCCAGGGAGGCAAAGGTTCTGTCTCTTCGACCGAATTCAACTTCGGTTTCACCCCTCTCCATCCGGTGAACAACACCTGATGGTACAAACGAGTAAAGGAGAAAAGAAATGCCCGCACTCAATTACGCAGCCCAGTACAGTCAGGCACTGGCAAACGCATACCCCTATGTGCTGAATTTCGGCAGGCTGTATGCGACCCCCAACAACGGCAGATACCGCATGGGCGAAGATGGCAAGACCATCTACATCCCCCGCATCAAGACATCCGGTCGTGTTAATGCAGACCGTGATACCATCGCAATGGCGGCACGTAACTATGACAACAGCTGGGAGGTCAAGACCCTGTCCCACCAGAGGAAGTGGAGCACTCTGGTCCACCCCAAGGACATCGATCAGACCAATCATGTCGCCAGCATCCAGAACATCACCCGGACCTTTAACGAGACCCAGAAATTCCCGGAGATGGATGCTTACCTGATCTCCAGGCTGTACAGTCTGTGGTCTACTACAGATTCCACTGACTCCGAGAAGACAGCGATGACCCCCAACACGACTGCTATTACAGCAGCCAACGTCCTGGACATCTTTGACGAGCTGATGCTCGCAGAGGACAACGCCCTGGTACCTCCGAACGGCAGGATCCTGTACGTTACCTATGAAGTCCAGAAGATCATCAACAAGGCGTCCGCAGTCGTCCGTAACCGTAACGTCACAGGCGGCCGCTCCAGTCTCAACAACATCGTTGATCGTCTGGATGAGGTCGAGATCATCGGCGTCCCTGCGACACTGATGAAGACCGCTTACACATTCACAGCGGGCTGGGCACCGGCTACTGGCGCGAGCCAGATCGACATGTTCCTGGTCCATCCTGATGCGGTAATCACACCTGTCAGCTATGAATTCGTCAAGCTCGATCCTCCGAGCGCCGTCACAGAAGGCAAGTACATCTACTTCGAAGAGTCCTATGAAGATGTATTCATCCTCAACAAAAAGCAGGGCGCGCTGCAGTTCCATGTGACCGCAGCTGCCGGCGGCACTGGCGGCAACGGCTGATAAGTAAAGGAGAAAAGGCGGCATGAAAAGTTACCTGAGTTATGATAAATATCGTGATCTGGGTGGTCCGGAGATGGACTATGCCGCCTTTACCCTGGCGCAGTTCAGCGCGGCGGCGCGCGTGGACCGGATGACTTTTGGCCGGGTGCAGCATATGGAGACGGTACCGGAAGAGGTAGAGATGTGCGTCTTCTCCCTGATGCAGGTGGAATCCAAGCTGGGCGTGGTCGCACAGACCGAGAACCCAGTGGTCACATCCTTTTCCACTGACGGTTACCAGGAGACATATGGCAACGTGCAGAACACCTCCGACGCCAACAGGACGATGGATGACATGGTCAAGCACTACCTGTACGGGGTGAAAGACGACTACGGCACCCCTCTCTTATACAGGGGGTGTGAAGCATGAGGCTGGCTGATGAGACGATCACTGTGATCAACTCCATCCTGGATGAAGAGACGGGCCTGGATACCTATCACGCCTCCGTGATCAAAGGTGTATCATGGTTCTCCAGGGCCGTGTCTGTCGTTGACGCGGACGCCAACGTGGGCGGCCTCAAGGTCGCCGACGAGATCACGATACGGATCCCTGTCGATGCGGACCTGGGTGGAAAGCAGGTCGTGGAACCCTGGGACTATACGGACCCAGAGACGCAGATCTGCTTCAAGAGCGGGGACATCATCGTCAAGGGTACGTTATCCGCGTCCGAAAGTCTTACCCCGGCAGACGTCCAGCGGAGGCACAACATGTGTACGATCCTGACGGCCACGGACAACACCGTGCGCGCGCCCAGGGGACGGCACTGGAGGATAACCGGATCATGATGTCATTTGAGATAGAGTATGAGGGGCTTAATACTGTAGACGACTTCCTGTACCGGTTCGGTCTGGAAGAGGGCGGAGATGCCCAGCAGGCCGTGGATAACGCGGTCCTTGCATGGAACCAGATGTATCTGCCCATGCTGACCGGCGATCTGGCCCAGGCTGCATATGCCGCCACCAAACCCGGCAGCGGACAGGTCATCTATCCCGGACCTTACGCACACTATGTGTACGTGGGAGAAGTCTATGGACCTAACTTCCCTATCTTCGATGACGATTCCGGAATACCTACCAGGTGGTACTCCATCCCCGGCATGAAGAAGAAGCCTACCGGGAAGAAGATGGAGTACACCCTCGACTTCAACCCTCTGGCCGGTCCTTACTGGAACGAGAGGATGAAGGCGGACCACATGGACGATATCCTGCAGGAGGTACGTAATGTCATTAACGGTTAATACGGAAAGCCTGCGTGAGTGGTTCCGGTCCTGTCCTGCCATCCTGGCGGCCAACCGGTTCCGGGTGGATTTCCTCAACGAAAGCCCTACGGAATACGCACTGTACGCAACGCCGTCAACGCTGCGCTACCACGAAAACATCATCGGTGAGGAGGTTTTGGATGAGATACAGGTCCAGAACTTTATCTTCGCGTCCAAGGAACCTTATGGTGCGGACGTGACTCAGAACCTCCGGAACCTGACGTTTTACAATGACGTCATGTCCTGGATCACTGAACAGAACTTAAACAGGAATTTCCCGACCTGGGAGGGAGGAGAGGTCAAGAGCATCCTGCCCACCCTCACGCCTTACGTCTCCCAGTACGGATCTAACGTCGCGAAATATCAGATCCAGTTAAGGATCAAATACAGGAGGACAAGCTAATGCCCAGTTCCATTACCGGCAAGATCGCCAGAAAGTATATGGCGCATTTTCTCGATTCCACCTTTGGTGGTACTACTCCTTCCTGGTACCGCATTGGTGCGGATCTGGAAGAGTATAATGTGGAAATGAATCCCGACACAGAACTGAAGAAGAACATCCTCGGTGAGACCGCATTTACCCACAACGGTTATGAGGTCTCCGGCGAGGCAGAGCCTTACTACGCCGTAGTAGGGGACGCGCTCTTTGAGAAACTTCAGAACATCATCGATACGATGGCAAACGACGATACCTGCAAGACCTCTGCCCTTGAGGTCCACCTCTGGGACGGCGATGAGACAGCAGGTTTCAAGGCCGTGAAGCAGGACTGCTATGTAGTACCTACCAGCTATGGCGGGGACACATCTGGTTACCAGATCCCCTTCACTGTCAACTATGTCGGCCCTCGTGTCTCAGGCACATATAAGAACAACACGTTCACTGCGGATACCTGATCTGCGGCTGACATAACATCTGACTTATAGAGGGACTCTGCGGAGTCCCTCTTTTTTTTGTTGCTAATTTTGGGAGGAATGGATATATGGCAGACACAAAAGCGAAAGTACAGGGCATCGTGATCGATGATGGTACACAAAGGGTCCCGATCAGGAATCAGTTCGGAGACGAGATCGGTGTGTTCTTTGTACGGCCCACGGACATCGGCATCCTGGACAGATACGACAGGATGGTAGGGTCCTTTGATGAGATCACCAGGCCCCTGCAGGACGTCGGCATAGCGGCCGACGGCACCCCTACAGACGAAGACGATGACAAGGCAGTCGAGGCACTGCGCGAGGCCGAAAAGCGCCTGTATGAGGCCGTAGACAAGCTGTTCGCGGGCAATATGTCCGAGGCCTTCTTCGGCCGCATGAACCCCTTCTCCCCGGTAGGCGGACGTTTCTACTGCGAGCTGGCGATCGAGGCCGTAGGGGAGTACATCACCAAGGAATTCGGCCGGGAGACAGCTGCCATGAACAAGCGCGTGGCCAGCTATACCGGCAAGTACGAAAAGGGTAAAAAGAAATGATCTTCGATCTCCCGACGTCCCTGGAAGTGAACGGAACTGAATATGCGATCAGATCCGACTTCCGGGATGTCATGCGCGTCCTTGAGGCTTTTGAGGATGTGGATCTGGACAACCGCGAGAAGGAATACATTTGTTTGAAAGTCATCTTCGTTGACTGCGACGACATTCCGACTCCGGACCTGCCGGACGCTTACCAGGCGGCCCTCAATTTTATCGATGGCGGGCGCCCTGGGACCAAAAAGAACGGCCCCAGGACGATGGACTGGACGCAGGACGCGCCCCTGATCTTCCCTGCCGTCAACAAGGTGGCCGGCTGCGAGGTCCGGTCCGTGGGCTATATGCACTGGTGGACCTTCCTGGGATATTTCCAGGAAATGAAGGATACCACATATGCTACGGTCCTCTCCCTGCGGCATAAGAAGGCCAAGGGGAAGAAACTGGAGAAATGGGAGAAGGAGTTCTGGAACGGAAATAAAGACATCTGCCAGATCCGCACGAGGCTGTCAGCCGAGGAGGAGGCAGAAGCAGAGGCAGAGAAACAGCGTCTGCTGGCCCTGCTGTAACGAAGGAGGTGAGTGACTATGGCCGATAGAGAAGACGGATCCATAATCATCAACACCAAAATGGATAACAAGGACTTTGAGCGGGGCAGCAAGGAATTGCTGGACATGATCAAGTCGCTGCAGAGTCAGGTCAACGGCCTCGGCGGAGATATCAAGAACGCGGTCTCCGGCTTTTCCTCCGGGGCATCCAGCAAGGAAGTGAAGGCCCTGGGAGACTCTATCGCGTCTCTGGACAAGAGTGTACAGAGTCTGGCCTCCAAGATGTCCGGCCTTGGGAAGGCTATCGGGAGCGGAGTATCGTCCGGCGCGAAAGAGGCCAAAGCGGCAGTGGAAGAAGTGAAAACAGCCGCTGAAGAGACGCAGGAAGCAACACAGAAAGTGTTGACTGCTCAAGAAGGCAACGAAATGGTGGCCAAAATTGCAGAGCAATATATGGCTCTTGAGCAGCATCTGAAAGAGCTTGCTCCTGCTGCGGAAGGTGCTGCAGGCGGGTCAGAAGGAGCGATGTCCGCTTTTGAAGAAAAGCTCAATGAGACAGAACAGGCCGCGCAGGCGCTCCGTGAAAGCCTTACAGAACTTGATAACACTAACATTTATACCGAAGAGTATCAGCAAGCACTTGATGCGTATAACAATATTGCCGCGCTGCGTCAGAAGTATATAGATGATAAAGCGGCCCAGGAAAAAGAGCTTGGTGGTACGTTTCAGCACTTTGATCCGGAATATGAAAAGGCCATAACGCATTCTGCTAAGAGGATGGAAGAACTGAAGGAGCGCATGGATGAGATCGAGCGCACTAATGGATCATCCTTTCCGGCAAATTCGTTAGATGACTATGAAAAACTGGTCCAGCTGTTAGGGGAGGCTGACGCCGCGCTCGCACAGTATCAAAGCGATGCCAAAGAGACCAGTGAAGAACCGGTAGACGTCCCGGATGTAGAAGAGACGGAAGTGCCTGATGATACTGTCGCAGAACCTCCGGAAGATGCGGAGGCCAAATGGTACGGCATACGCGGTGCCATCCAGCAGGCAGCACAGGCGTACATGGCCACCGGGTCCATATGGGCTGGCGTCGGAAGCCTCGCTAAATCTGCTCTTGAAGGTATCGCATCTGCGGCTCTAAGAGCGGCAGGCGGCGCGGCAAGACTGGCGGCGGCTGGCCTGGCGGGTATCCTCCGGGGCATTGGTTCGGCGGCTGCAGGCGCGGCCAGGAACCTGGCTGGTATGGTCAAGAACAGTATCGTGGATGGCGTCAAAAAACTGGGATCCGCGCTTCTCGGCGTGAAGAACAACACGGGAAACACCAGCAACGGATTCAAGATAGGACTGACCACCCTGATCAGATACGGATTCGGTGTGCGCTCCTTATTCTTCCTGTTCAAACGTCTGCGGTCCGCCTTGATCAGCGCGCTCAAAGATGTCGCGGCTTATGACTCCGGCTTGAACAATGCCGTCACGAGCATGAAGACGGCGTTGGGCAATCTTAAATATGCATTCGCATCGGCATTCAGCCCGATCATCCAGGCTGTCGCACCGATCATCACTTATTTCATCAACCTGCTGGCCGACGCGGTCAACGCGGTAGGTATGTTCTTCGCGGCGCTGACCGGTAAGAGCACTTATCAGAAGGCCACCGCAGCGGTATCAGGGTTCGCGGATGCGTCCTCCGGTGCGGCTGACGCCTCCAGGGATTCCGCGGCGGCAGCGAAAGAACAGGAACGGCAGCTGGCATCCTTCGATAAGCTGGACATCCTCTCCGACTCCAACAAGGGAGGCGGCGGAGGTGGAGGCGGCGGAGGCGGCGGAGGC
>DGGX01000087.1:2646-2964 GCA_002392385.1 Lachnospiraceae bacterium UBA3863 | reverse complement strand
GGGCCAGCCTGAGAAAACGGCCCAGATCCGCCTCTACAGCGGCACGAAATTCGTGCCGGTGCAGGAGGCCTTCGCGGGCGAGATCTGCGCCGTGACCGGACTCGGCGGACTCCGGACCGGAGACGGTCTCGGCACCATGCGGGGGCAGACCCAGGGCGTCCTGGAGCCGGTCCTGCGCTGCAGCCTGATCCTGCCGCCGAGAACGGACCTGTTCAAGGCCTATAAGGATCTGCAGATCCTGGAGGAAGAGGATCCCTCGCTCCGCTTCGTCTACGACGAGGAGAGACGGGAGATCACGGTCTCCGTCATGGGGCAGGT
>DGGX01000087.1:0-2480 GCA_002392385.1 Lachnospiraceae bacterium UBA3863 | reverse complement strand
GGAGGGCGTGGGCCACTTCGAGCCCCTCCGCCATTACGCGGAGGTCCACCTGCTCCTGGAACCCGGAGAGCGGGGGAGCGGCCTCGTCTTCGAGAACCGCTGCATCCCGGACACCCTGGCCACGAACTGGCAGCGCCTGGTCATGACCCATCTGGCGGAGAGGAGACACCGGGGTGTCCTGACCGGGGCCGAGCTGACGGATGTGAAGATCAGCCTCCTCACCGGCAGGGCCCACGAGAAGCACACCGAAGGCGGTGATTTCCGCCAGGCCACTTACCGGGCGGTCCGGCAGGGCCTCATGATGACGGAGAGCATCCTCCTGGAGCCCTATTACCAGTTCCGGCTGGAGATCCCGGCCGACCAGGTGGGACGGGCGCTGACGGACCTTGAGCGCATGCACGCCACGTTTACGGCCCCGGATTTCGAAGGCGCCGGCGGAGAGAGGGCGGTCCTCACGGGCACCTGCGCCGTGGCGCAGATGAGCACTTATGTGGAAGAAGTCGCCGCCTACACCCGGGGAGAGGGGAGCCTGTTCTGCACCATGCAGGGATACGCGCCCTGCGCGGAGGCGGACAGGATCATCGAAGAGAGCGGCTATGATCCGGAGCTGGATCTGCGCAACACCGGCTCCTCCGTATTCTGTTCCCACGGGATGGGCACGGTGGTGCCCTGGTACGAGGTCCGCCACCGGATGCATGTGGACAGCGGCTGGCGCCCGGAAGGTGCCATCGTTGAGACACCCGAGGAGGAGGCGGAACGTCTCTTCCAGGAGGCCCAGCAGAGGAGAAAAGAGCACGCCCAGGCCTCCATGACCTTCTCGGAGCGGCAGCGCGCCGGCTACGCGGCGGAGAAGGAGCTCATGGAGATCTTCGAGCGCACCTACGGCCCCGTGAAACGGCGGGGCGAGGGCGAGGACGGGGAGGACGAGGACGGAAGCGGCAGGAAGCGGTCCGTCACCCGCGCCTACGGCAGGTCCAAGGGGACGGCGGCCGCTTACGGAAAGGGTTATAAAGGGAAACCTGTCCCTGACAAACAGTACCTGCTGGTCGACGGATACAACATCATTTTCGCCTGGCCCCGGCTGAAGGAACTGGCCTTAACGGACATCAAAGCGGCCAGGGACCGGCTCATGGATGAGCTCTCCGACTTCGCCGGAAGCCGGAAGGAGGAAGTGATCCTGGTCTTCGACGCCTACCGGGTCGCCGGCGGCGAGCGGGAAGTCTACAGGTACCACAACATCGACGTGATCTTCACGAAGGAGGCGGAGACGGCGGACCTCTACATCGAGAAGGCCGCCCGGGAGCTCTCGAAGAACTACGGTGTGACCGTGGCCACTTCGGACGCGGTGGAGCAGGTCATCATCATGGGCGCCGGCGCCGTGCGCATGAGCGCGTCCGGCCTTCTGGAGGAAGTGGAGAGCACCCGGCGCCAGATCCGGGAACAGTATCTGGAGCGGACTGACTCGGCAGCCGTCGTCAGGGGACCGCTCTCGCCGGCCATCAGCCGGGAGCAGGCCCAGGAGCTGAAGAGACAGCTGCGGGGAGAAGAAAAGGCAGAGCAGGAGGAATGATCGTGCAGAAGAAAGATAATGAACAGAATAAAGCAGGCAGGGACGGATCTTTCATAAAGAAGAAGAGCACCTCCCGCTGCAGCATCTACAAAAAGTGCGGGGGATGCACCCTCCTGCACCTGCCCTATGAGGACCAGCTGCGGATGAAGCAGGAGCGGATCGATACCCTGCTGGCCGATTTCTGTGTGCCGGAGCCCATCGTGAAGATGAAGAATCCCGATCACTACCGCGCCAAGGTGACCAGCGTCTTCTCCTATGACCGGAAAGGGAAGCCCGTCTGCGGGATCTACCGGGAGAGCTCCCACGAGGTGGTGCCCGTGAAGACCTGCATGCTGGAGGACCTGCGGGCGGACCGGATCGTGCAGACCATTTTCGACCTGCTCCCTTCCTTTAAGATCCGCATCTATGACGAGGATCTGGGGACCGGCCTCCTGCGCTACGTGCAGGTGCGCACCGCCAGAAAGACCGGCCAGATCATGGTCACCCTGGTCACGGCCGACCCGGTCTTCCCGTCCAGGAACAACTTCGTGAAGGCTCTGCGCAAGGCCCACCCGGAGATCACCACGATCGTACAGAACATCAATCCCGAGAAGACCACCATGGTCCTGGGAGAGCGTGAGCGCGTCCTCTTCGGCACGGGCTATATCGAGGACGAGGTCTGCGGCTGCCGCTTCCGCCTGTCCTCCCGGTCCTTCTTCCAGGTCAATCCGATCCAGACCGAGAAGCTCTACAACATCGCGGTCGACATGGCCGGCCTTTCAGGCCGCCAGACGGTCCTGGACGCCTACTGCGGCGTCGGCACCATCGGCATCGCGGCCAGCGCCGGGGCGAAACAGGTCATCGGCGTCGAGCTCAACCGCGACGCCGTGAAGGACGCCATCGCCAACGCCCGCCTGAACGGCCTGAAGAA
>DGGX01000099.1:11898-22403 GCA_002392385.1 Lachnospiraceae bacterium UBA3863 | reverse complement strand
TATGGACTGCGGGTATCTGTACGGCGTTGTAAAAGCCGTGACGTACAGAGACATCCTGCAGGAGAGTCATAAGTACAATAAAAGCAATCCCGGTCAAACGGGACAGCGGGCAAGTGTCTGCCCTGTGTGCGCGTAAGCGGCACGAAGCCCCCGCCTCTTAGCTGAAAGCGTAGGCGGTGGGTAGTTCACTATTCAGGACAGAGAGGAAACGTATCGATGGACATCCAGAAGTCAGCCACAGAGAATAAAGGAATCAAGAAGCATATGTCCCGGCAGAGGATCCTCCACACGGTACTGATCGTGGAGCAGACCCTGCTCACGGCAGGCGCCCTCTACTACATTCTGGACATCGGGATCCTGCCCATGGGCATTGCGGCGGCCGCGGCGGCCATGCTGGTCGGCCTTCTGGGCCTCTGTGTCTCCCTGCAGCTGCAGGATAAACCTTTTTTCCGGTATCTGGGCACAATTCTGTGCATTCCCATCAGTATTGTCCTCTTCATCCTCATTCTGTACCTCATGCGGATCGACCAGACTCTCTCCGAGATCTCCAAGGCGCAGACCCAGACCGACAACATGGTCGTCGCCGTGCGCGTGGAGGATCCCGCCCAGTATATTCAGGATACAGCCGGCTACCGCTACGGAATCAGCGCCACCGGCAAGACCGGCAGCCTGACAGAGATGCTGGAGGATATTGAAGAACAGCTGGGAGAAGAGCTGGATACTACAGAGTACCCCTCTCCCTATGAGCAGGCGGAGGCGCTCCTGGAGGGAAATGTGGACGCTCTGGTCTACAACAGCGCCCTGACAGGTCTCCTGGATGAGGTGATCGCCGGCTATTCCGACAAGGTGCGGCTGATCTATTTCAAGGAGGTGACCTACGAGATCGAGCCGGAGGAGTCTGTCTCCCCGACGGACGGCCCGATCACGGAGCGGTCCTTCCACGTGTATATTAGCGGTATCGACACCTCCGGGCCGATCTCCACGACCTCCCGCAGCGACGTGAACATCATCATGACGGTCAACCCGCGGACCCACAAGATCCTGCTTACGACGACGCCCCGTGACTTTTATGTCCCCATTCCCGGCATCTCCGGCGGTATGCGGGACAAGCTGACCCATGCCGGCGTCTACGGGATCGATGCCTCCATGGCCGCCCTGGAGGAGCTCTACGGGATCTATCTGGAATTCTACATTCGGATCAACTTCACCTCCCTGACCAGTCTGGTGGATGTCCTGGGCGGTGTGGACGTCTACTCCCAGTACGCCTTCGACGCCGGGACCTATCATTTCGAACAGGGCTTCAACCACCTGGACGGAGACGCTGCCCTGGCCTTCTCCCGGGAGCGCTATGCCTTCACGGACGGGGACAACCAGCGCGGCCGCAATCAGCAGGCGGTCCTCACCGCCATCATCGAGAAGCTTCAGTCGCCCTCAGTCCTGACCCGGGCCGACGAGATCATGGCGGTCGTCCGGGAGAGCATGCAGACCAGTGTCCCCAAGGAGGACATCGCTCTCATGATCAACCACCAGATCTCCACGATGCCCCGCTGGTCGGTGGAGAGTCAGCAGGCGGGCGGGACCGGTGACAGCCAGCCCACCTATTCCATGGGCAATCTCAACCTGTATGTTATGTGGCCGGACGAGGAACTGATCGAGAAGCTCTCCGACAGGATGGACGAGGTCTTCACAGAGCAAGAGTAAGAGCAGAAGTAAGAAAAAGAGACCGGCGGCACGGGGCCGCCGGTCTTTTTCGCTGTCTTGAGACTGGATGTGCGTTTTTATTGCGGTGAAAACTACTGCTAAATGCTTTTCAGGAGGTTCAGCGGAAGCACCTGTGGATGATCTCGATCACGGTGTCCTGCTGGGCTTCGGTCATCTTGTGATCGGAGGGCAGGCACAAGCCGCGGGAGAAGATATCCGCGCCGACGTCCGAGCAGGAGCCGGCGATGTAGGCGTTGGTCTGGCCCCGGCCGGCACCCGACCGGGTGATATAACCTTGTGACCGGTAGAAGGGCTGCAGGTGAAGGGGCTTCCAGATGGGACGGCCTTCCGCCCCGAAGGCGGCGAGGGCCTGCAGGATCTCGCCGGGACTGGACTTGCCGGGTACTGAGGTCCACAGCTGGTCCGATTCGCTGCGCACGAAGGGGGCCATGGCTTCCGGGTCGATGAGGAGGCAGGTCAGCCAGAAGTTGGGAAGGCTGTTCTTCTCATCCCAGGGGTTGAGGGTGACGGGCAGGTCGGCCAGACCGGCCCGGTAGCGCTCGTAGATGTCCTGCTTACGGGCCAGGTGCTCCGGCAGGTAGGGGATCTGGCCCCGCACGATGCCTGCGATGATGTTGCTCATACGATAGTTGTAGCCCAGCTCCTCATGCTGGTACCAGGGAGCCGCCTCCCGGCTCTGGGTGCTCCACTTCCGGATCCTGTCCGCGTCTTCCTTGTCGCGGCAGACCAGCATGCCGCCGGAGGAGCCGGTGATGATCTTGTTGCCGTTGAAGGAGATCACGCCCAGATCGCCCAGGGTCCCGGTCTGCCGGCCCTTGTAGACGGCGCCCAGGGATTCCGCGGCGTCCTCCACGATCAGGGCCTGGTGGGCGTCCGCGATCTGCCGGATCTCGTCCATCCTGCAGGGCGTGCCGTAGAGGTGGGCCAGGACGATCAGCCGGGTGTCCGGATAGAGGCGGAAGGCCTCCTCCAGAGCGGCCGGGTCCATGTTCCAGGTCTCTCTCTCCGTGTCGATGAAGACGGGCTCGCCGCCCTCGTAGCAGACGGGATTGTCCGTGGCGGCGAAGGTCATGTCGGAGACGAATACCTTCCTTCCCTCCAGGGTCCCGTGCCCCGCCGGCGCCTGCCCGTAGAGCTTCTCGCCGGCCAGACGGACGGCCAGATGGAGGGCGGCCGTGCCGGAGGCCAGGGCGACCGCATAGGGGATGTCCAGGAAGGCTGCCATCTGCTGCTCCGCGGCGGTGATATTGGCACCGACCGTGGATACCCAGTTGGTCTGTATGGCCTCATCCACCCAGCGCTGTTCGTCTCCGTGCATGGACGGAGAGGACAGCCATACTTTTCTCTCAAATTTCTTGATGCCCGAGAATCTCGGATCCGTCAGGATATCCATGGTATCGTCTCTTCTTCCCTTATCTGGTCGCGCGGGACCTGCCCTCATCTGCGGGCGGGTTCACAGAATTCGTACACACTGATCACAAGGACCCCGTCCTCGATGGTGTACCGATAGATGTTGAAGTGCCGGTCATAAATCGCCTCGGCCGCTTCCCGGCCGCTGGCATAGGTCCATTCTGCCGGCTCCGCCGTTCTCACCGCGGACGGCTCGGAATTGCCGCTCCGCCCGTCCCAGACGATACGCACGGGCGCGTCGATCTTGCCCACTTCCGGATTGAGTTTATAGACCATTTCCGTTTCCTTTTTCTATGATTCCTTTATGATTCCTCTGACAGGTAGGGCCTGAGCTCTTCAGGCATCTCCGGCAGGCCCTTGAGCTTCTGCCAGGTGTTGGCGGAGGGGTTGAGCACCACCTGCACGGTCATCCATATGAGGCGGAAGTAGAGGGCCAGGCTCCGGTTCTGAATATACCAGCACTCCAGCGCCGCCTTATAGGGCTCGATGACATGGGCATAGAAGTGCTCTCTGTCCGGCACCCTGTTCAGGATGCCCTCCTCGTCCCGGAAGATGACCGATCCGATGCCCGACAGACCCGGCCGTTCCGTCTCCAGGATCGCCCGGTACGCCGGAGGATAGAAGACATAATGCTTCCTGACCATGGGCCGGTAGCCGATGACACTCATGTCGCCCCGGAAGATATTGATCAGCTGGGGGAGCTCGTTGATCTTGGTCCTGCGGAGGAACTTGCCCAGGGGCAGGAGCCGCGGGTCATTCTCCTGGGTGAAAAGACCGCCGGGCATATTAGGTGAGTCGCGCAGCATGGTCGCGAATTTGAGCAGGGGGAAATCCCTGCCGCCCCGGCCCACCCGCATCTGGGCGTAGAAGATATCGTGCTCCCCGGTCAGCTTCAGGGCGATCATGATGGGCAGCATGAATGGCAGGAGCACGATGATGGCAAGGCCTGAAAAGAGAATGTCGAAAAAGCGTATCATATAGGGTATCTCTCCTGAGAACGGTGCCCGAGGGGGAGCCGTCCGAGATCATGTCCGCAGCCGGAGACTCCGTGCCGCGGAGGGTCACATTCTTGCGTCCAGGAATTTGCCCGTTTCCTTGTGACGGAAGTTGGGGAGCATCCGGTTGAAGAGGTCGATCAGATCTGCCCGCTCCCAGCTGCCCCGGCGCTTCATGGCGCCGATGGCGGCGGTGAAGGCCTCCAGACTGTCCTCGTCATACTCGGCTTCTTTCTTCACGATGCCGATGGCGGCGAACCGGTCCATGTCCAGGGTCTCGCCTTCGGTATAGAACTCCTCGAAGTCCTTCTCTCCGGTGGTGTCGCTGGAGAAGAAGTAGACGGGATACTTGCGGATAGCCTTGAGCTCAGCCACCCGGTCCCGGGCCTCCTGCTCGGTGGCGCACTGAACGGGCTCATAGCCCATACCGCGCAGATATCTCTCCGCGATGGCACTGAAGGTGATGAGATTCAGCTCCTCATCCGGCTTGGGGAAATAGATGTCCCGGTTGTCGCCCGTCAGACAGGACAGGAGGCAGAGCTCGCCGGCCTCTTTGGGTGTGACAAAATACCGCCGCACGTCATTGGGGGCGGAGAGGGGCTGGCCCTTCTCCATCCGCCGGTTGAAGCCGTAGAGGAGACTGCCGTCGGAGAAGGCCACGTTGGCGAAACGGGCCGTCGATACGGGCATGGTCAGGCTCCGGCGGTTGAGGAAGAGCTCCATGATCCTTTTGGACGCGCCCATCATGTTGACGGGGTTGGCGGCCTTGTCCGTGGAAACGCAGAAATACTTGGAGGCGCCCATCTCCTCCGCCATGCGCATGGTGGCGTCCGTGTTGAAGATATTGGTCTCGATCATCCGCATCAGGGTGTAGGGATCCTTCTCGGACCGGACATGCTTGAGGGCGGAGGTGTTGAAGATATAGTCGTAGCCACCGATCCGCCGTTTCTGGCTCTCGATGAAGGCCCGGAAGATGTCGCTGCCGCAGTCGATGGCGAAGGTGGCGAACTCGCCGTCGCTGTAGCCGATGGAGGAACGGATGTCCCGCACCAGCTCCACCATATTGTTCTCGCTGATGTCCACCACGTGGAGGACCCGGGGGCCGCGGGCGAAGAGCTCCCGGCAGATCGCGCTGCCGATGGTCCCGGCGCCGCCGATGACCAGGAAGCGGGACTCGCGGATGATCTCCGTCAGAAGTGCCTCGTGGGCCTGAATATCCTTCTCAAACAAAGGCTGTGTGCGCCCGATCAGGGGCAGAATGTTATCGGTCATTGCCGGTCTCCCTGTGTGTTGGTTCTTCCCGGTTGCCTCTGGCCCGGGTGTCGTTCTCCCGGGTGTCGTCCTCCCGGGTGTCGTCCTCCCGGGTATCATTCTCCCGGGTATCGTTCTCCTCCGCCCGGTAGTCATGGATCTCCGCGGCGCTCTCCTCGGAGAAGCCCTCCGTGGATTCCTTCTGGAAGAGGATCTTGATGGTCTCAATGATGATGGACAGGTCCAGCAGGAGACTGTAGTTGGTGATGTAGACCAGGTCCAGCTTGAGCTTGTCCAGCGCCGAGGTGTTGTACTTGCCGTACACCTGGGCATAGCCCGTGAGCCCGCCCTTGACCTTGTTCCGCAAGGAGAATTCGGGGATCAGGTGCTTGTAGTACTCCATATGCTCCACCCGCTCCGGCCGGGGCCCGACGATGCTCATCTCGCCCTTCAGGATATTGATCAGCTGGGGCAGCTCATCGATCCGGTAGGCCCGTATGATCCGGCCGACCCGGGTGATCCGGTCGTCCTGCTCACCCGCGGGATGTGACCGGCCGTCCTTCTCCGCGTCCACGACCATGGACCGGAACTTGAGGATCATAAATTTCCTGCCGCCGACCGTGCAGCGCTCCTGCCGGAAGAAGACCGGCCCGCCGTCCTCCAGCCGGATGGCCAGGGACGTGATCAGAAATATCGGTGAGAACAGGATCAGAGCGAATACGGAGAGGAAGATGTCCACGCCCCTTTTCACGGCCTCCTCCGGAGCACTCATCCCCCGGTTGCGGTTTAGGAACAGCGGCGTGTCGAACAGGTTCAGCTCGTCGGACTGCTTGACCAGGATGTCCGAGATCTTGGGGACGAAATAGACCCGCTTGTTCCGCTCGAAGCAGACCTTCAGGATATAGTTCCTGGGATGGGCCGGCACGTCGTTGATCAGGATCGCGTCATACTGGGTGATCAGGCGGCGGATGTTGGCATCCTTATAGTAGACCTGCTTCTGGATCTGGTACTTGTATTTGAGAGAATTGACCTTGCGGAAGAGATTGTTGCGGTGGTCGCCGTAGATCTCCACCACCTTCCAGGGCGGGAAGAACTTGCGGTAGAAGTTGATCAGCGGGATCATGGCCAGGCCGATCACGGCGGACTGGAACACAAAGAGGACCAGATAGCGGCCGGCAAAGGCGCCGAAGAAGCGGAACTGTCCGGTGATGGCCATGGAGATCAGGACCTCCACCGCGTCTGTGAACAGGAGGGCCAGGATCTGCGAGGCGATGACATTGGCTGTCCGCTCCACGCCGATCTTAAAGCCGCGCAGGAAGAAGGCTGTAAGGGAATACAGGGACATGTAGATCAGGATGGCCATGCCCTGGTTGCCGTAGCCTGTGAGACGTTTGGTCATATTGTTGACGGTGACAAAACGAATCCACACGTAATAGAACATTCCGGTGGCAATAAGAACCAGAATGACAGCGCATAAGAAACGATAATGATATCTCAGTTCGGAACGATCCTTCATGTCTCTGCTGTACCCGTATATGATGTAGCTGCTTCGGTACCCTCTCCCCGCAGGGAAGTGCGAAAGAGACTGAATATGCATTGAAACTATATTAGTCCAAAAAATATTCAATATATTTAAAGAAAGCATATTACTCAAATCATACCAGTTTTGTACGCTTTTGACAATAAGTGTGAGCGGGCGGCCGGGACTTGGCAGCCCCCCTCGCGGGCATGCCTTGACGTTCCTGACGCCGGGCGGTACAATTTAAAAGAATCAAGATGTTAATAGGTGAAGTATGCCCTTTTGCCCTGTGCAGGTCACAAGACGGTCCGAACGGGGGATATACGGACAAAAGATGCAGCAAACACCGAGAAAGTGCTCTTATAGTAAGGAAGAAGATGACTGAGAAGCAGCTCAACAAAATGGACCGGGCGGATCTCCTGCGTGTGATGATGGCCCAGGCCCGTGAGATCGAGGCCCTGCGGCAGGCTCTCGGGGACAGCGGCAAGGCTGCGGATGCGCCGGAAGAGTTTCCGGATCCGGAGCAGCTGCTGACGGAGGTCAGAAGGGAGACCCGCAGCACCATGCAGTTCCGCGGTCTCACCCGGCTGGTATATGCCCTGGCTGTCCTGGCCGCCGTTCTCTGCATCATCTCCCTCTTCTGGATGCCGATCCTGGAGATCTACGGCAGCGGCATGGCTCCGGGCCTGCAGGCGGGTGACATCGTCGTCGCCCGGCCGGAGGAGGCCTATGAGCGGGGCGATGTGGTCGCGGTCACCTGCAGCGGTGTGATCATGGTCAAAAGAGTGATCGCCGTCGGCGGCGATACGATCGACATAAGTACCGAAGGCAAGGTTTCCGTTAACGGCGAGGCCCTGGAGGAGACCTATGTGGAGAGCCCCTCCCTGCATCCGACAGACCTGGCCTTCCCCTATGAGGTGCCGGAGGGACGGTTCTTCCTGCTGGGAGATAACCGGGGCGTGTCCCTGGATTCCCGCAGCATGGAAGTGGGCTGTGTCGCCATCGAGCAGATCAACGGCAGAGTGCTGTTCAGAGTCTGGCCGATCGGCAGGATCGGCGGGATGGACTGACCTATGAGACAAGTGGCGAGACATCTGGTCACCCTCCTGCTGGCAGCCATCATGGTCACCGGCCTGGGACTGATCCTGTACCCGAGCATGAGCGACTGGTGGAACAGTATGCACATGACCCACGTGGTGAACGTCTACGTGGACATGGTCGCGGACATGGACGAGGAGACCATAGAGAAGCTGCGGAGAGAAGCAGCGGAATATAATAAGCACCTGGCGGACCTGCCCGGGCGCTGGGAGCTCTCAGACGAGGAGCTCGCCTACTACGGACAGGTGCTGGACGTGGACGGCAGCGGGACCATGGGCTACCTGCTCATCCCCAAGATCGGCACCCAGCTGCCGGTCTACCATGGGACCAATGAGAACGTTCTCCAGACAGCCCTGGGCCATCTGGAAGGGTCGAGCATGCCGGTCGGCGGGCCGGGCACTCACGCGGTCGTATCCGGCCACCGCGGACTGCCGGGGGCCCGGCTCCTCACAGACCTGGACAGAATGGCGGTGGGAGACACCTTCTCCCTGACGGTGCTGGACCGGACCATGACCTACCGGGTCGACCAGATCGTGGTGGTCCTGCCCGATGAACTCGAGGAACTGGATATCGACCCTGAAGAGGACTATGTGACCCTGGTGACCTGCACGCCCTACGGCGTTAACAGCCACCGCCTCCTGGTCCGGGGCCGCAGGACCCGGAGCCATCTGCGCAACGAGGCCCTGATGGTGCCGCCGCACCAGACGCTTCCCGTGGCGGCCATCCTTCTGGCTCTGCTCCTGATCATCGGCCGCCTCATCCTGCCCCGCCGGCGCGTCCGCCTGCGCAGAATGGCCGGCGTCAGGGAGGCATGGAAAGAGCTTTAGTACGAAAGTATGGAATATACAACAAAGGGGGAACTGATGAAAAGACTCTGTACGTTTCTTATGACTGTGACCATGGCTGTGGGACTCTTCCTGTCGCCCTTTATATCCCAGGAAGTGCTGGCCGTCGACCTGAGCGGTGACCACAAGCTGACCGTCATCCCTGCCTCTGAGGAGTTCACAGATGAGGACGCCGATCTGGAAGGCACAGCGGTGGTGGACATCTACAGAGTGGCTGTGGCCGTTGCGGATGACAAGTACGACACCATCCACTTCAAGGCGGTCTCCGCCTATGCCGGCCTGCAGGACAAGCTGACGGATGAGCAGAGCTGGACGGCGGCGAGTTGGGAAGCGCTTGCCATGGAAGCGGCGGAGATCGCCCTGGCCGGCGATTCACCCGTGGAAGGCGGCGAAGGCGTCGCCATGAACCAGAAGTTCACCCTTCCCAAGGAGGGCGGCGAGGACACCGGCGCCGGCCTCTACCTCCTGATCGTCCGCGGCAAGGACTCCTCCGCCTCCGACCAGGGAACATATATTGAGGATTCGCCCATCACCTACGTCGACACAAAGAGCTACCACTACACATACAAGCCCCAGCTGGTCTCCGTGCCGACTACTAACGCCGACCTCAAGCCCGGCGCGGACGGAAAGAGCCCTGAGGTCAAGACCAGTGACGGCGAATGGTTCAGTGACGTCAAGGTCACGATCAAGCCCGCCCGCCATGAGTACACGACCACGACGACTACCCGCAAAGTTACCACGACCAGAAGAAGACCGCGCACGGGCAACGAGAACAACCTCGGTCTCCTGCTCACCGTGGTTGTCATCAGCGGCAGCGCCCTTGTTGCCCTCCTGATCTACGGCGCCAGACGCTCCGGGGACAAGGATCAGGATGAAGAGTGAGGACACCGCAGCCAATGAATACGGGGAATGCCCGAAAAATGAAGACCCATGGAAGAATCGCGGGAAGGATTAAACTCCCGCATCCGGGAATAAGAAGAAAAGAAGAGAACGAGAGCCTGTGGAGCATGCTGCAGTCCTGGTTCCGCTACCACAGGACCACACTCATGCTCGTGGGTATGGCCCTGGTCGGCACCGGCCTCATCGCCTACCCCACGGTGGCCGACTGGTGGAACTCCTTCCACCAGTCCAGAGCGGTGGCTTCCTACGTGGAGACCGTCTCCACCATGGACCCCGCCCGCTACGATGCCATCATCCGGAGCGCCGAACAATATAACGCCGACCTCTCGGACGAAGGCCCCATCTGGGTCATGTCCGACGAGCAGAATGAAGCCTACCTGAAGGAGCTGGATATCAACGACACCGGCGTCATGGGCTACATCACCATCGACAAGATCCACATCATGCTGCCCGTCTACCACGGCACCGACGAGTCCGTCCTCCAGGTCGCCATCGGCCACCTGGCCGGCACCTCCCTGCCCGTAGGCGGCCCAGGCAGCCACTGCGTCGTTTCCGGCCACCGCGGCCTCCCCTCTGCCAAGCTCTTCACCGACCTTGACAAAATGATCCCCGGCGACACCTTCACCCTCTCCGTTCTGGACCGCACCTACACCTACGAAGTGGACCAGATCCGCATCGTCGAGCCCACAGATCTCTCGTCCCTGGTGATCTTCCCGGGTCAGGACCTGGTCACCCTCGTTACCTGCACCCCCTACGGCATCAACA
>DGGX01000099.1:0-11861 GCA_002392385.1 Lachnospiraceae bacterium UBA3863 | reverse complement strand
CCTACGGCATCAACACCCACCGCCTCCTGGTCCGCGGTCACCGCATCGCCAACCTCCAGGGTGAAGTCCAGGTCGTCGCTGACGCCCTCCAGATCGAGGCTGTCTACATCGCCCCCTTCCTGAGCGTCCCGATCATCCTGCTCCTGATCATCATCATGCTGGCCGGCACCTCCGCCGCCATCCGCCACCGCCGCGCCGTCATCAGCGTCCGCAAAGGCCTCTCCCTCGACACCTTCCTCTCCAGACAGGACCGCGACCGCGCCGAGATGAGCGAAGTACTGCAGAAATATTTTGATAAGTAGAGTTTGAGAAGAACCTGAGAAGAGTTTGAACGGCGGATCGGCCTTGCGGCCGCTCCGCCTTTATTCTTGAGAATCTTGAATCCGCCCTTTTCACGGTATTTACAAACACGCTCAGGCGTGTTATTTTTATACTACGACAGGCATACTACGACAGACGTTGCATCGTCAGACGGTGCAACGACAGGTGTAAGAAGACAGAGATGAGTATTCAGGAGACAGCAGGAAGGAGGCGGAAGCATGAGCGGGATCAGCAGTGATGTGATCAGGGGATATAACGATACCATGATCCTGTACCTGCTTCTGGACAGGCCGTCTTACGGTTATGAGATCTCCAAGATGATCCGGTCGCTTTCGGACGGGAAGTATATCATCAAGGAGACGACGCTGTATTCGGCCTTCACGCGTATGGAGAAGAACGGACTGATCGAGTCCTTCTCTCAGCTGGCGGAGAACGGAAAGCGGAGGACCTACTACAGGATCACAGACGAGGGCCGGGCCTGTTATCGGGACAAGTGCGAGGAGTGGCTGCTCACCCGGGAGGTGATCAGCAAGTTCATCGTCCCCCAGGGCAGGCGTTCGCTGCCGGAGAGAGACACCGCCGGGTGAGGCGCCCGGGCGGAACAGGCAGTGTCAGGGCGTGAAGGAACGCGGAAAGTGCGCGGAGAGGACAGTCATGGAGACCATCAGAAATTACCTTATGACAATGTTTGCGGCTCTGCCCAATACGCCGGAAGTGCGGAAGGCGATGGATGAGCTGTGGCAGATGATGGAGGATAAATATACCGAGCTGATCGAGGAGGGCAGGACGGAGAATGAGGCGATCGGGACGGTGATCGCGGAGTTCGGCAACCTCGATGAGCTGGCGGAGACGCTGGGGATCCGGGATTATGTGCCGCCGGCGGCCAGGAACACGGCCGGGGAAGAGAGCGCGGAGGAGACCGGCGCGGAAGACCTGGCCGCAGACCCGGCCGGCGACGGAACCGGCAGTCAGGCCGACACCGAGACCCCTCCGGCAGAAGAGGCAGCGCCGGCAGACGGGAACAGAGCTTCCGCAGCAAGCGGGAACAGAGCTTCCGCGGCAGGCAGCCGCAGGACGGCCCTGGCCAACTGGGGGCAGACGGCGCTGGAGAGAAGGCGCAGGCTGTTCTCGGAGCGCAGGCGCAGGCTTTTCGGCCGCATGGACAGGAAGGCAGCCGGTCAGGACCAGAGTGCCGACAGGAATGGGCGGCAGAATGCCGGCTGGGATGACTGGCAGGAGACCGGGAGGAACAGCCGGTATGAGGGGGACTACGGCCGCGGCGGTGCGGCCGCCCGCGGCCGGCAGCTGTATACGGTGTCGGCGGACGAGGCGCAGGAGTATCTGAATGCGGCGTGGCTGGCGGCCTATATGCGGGCGATGGCGATCTTTCTGTTCATCGTCGCGTCGGCCGGACCGATCATGTTTGAGTATGTGGGCGGCATATGGGAGCTGGCGGGATTCGTGTTCTTCTTCCTGTGTGTGGCCGCGGGCGTGGCGCTGATGATCATCGCGGGCAGCCTGGTGAAGCCCTTTAAGCATCTGCGGCGGAGGAAGAGCTGTCTGGATTACGCGGCGGCGCGGCATGTGGAGTATATGATGGAGTCCATCCGGACCAGTACGCTGGCCCAGAAGACGATCGGCATCGTACTGTGCATCCTGAGCGTCCTGCCGCTGGCGGCGGTGGACATTCTGGGACTGGGCAGTCATTTCTCTGAGCATGTGGGGATCTCCATGCTCCTCTTCCTGGCGGGCATCGGCGTCATGATGATCCTCCTGAGCGTGTGGAGGAACGGGGCCTGCCGCAGGCTCCTGAAGCTGGGGGACAGGAACACGATCGGCGGCAGTTCCACCAGGACCCAGCGGGAGACGGGCTATGTGCGGCCTGACGTGGAGGCGGTCATGTCGGTCTACTGGGAGACCGTGACCGCGATCTATCTGGCCTGGTCTTTTCTCACCTTCCAGTGGGGGACCTCCTGGCTGATCTGGCCCCTGGCCGGCATTGTGAAGAAGGTCATCGACAGGCGCTACGGACGGCGGGACGACTGAATCGGCATTTGAGATGATCACTCTCTATAAGGGAGGCTTGTATGAACAGAAACAGATATCGGAAGATCCTCTGGACGGTGACGATCGCGTGCATCCTGATCGGAACGGTGGGAAGGGCCCTCGGCTTCTTCCGGCACGAGGTGTATGTGGAGGAGGCGCCCGCCTACTATGAGGAGGATTTTTCAGAGCAAAACTATGATTACGGAGAGCCGGCGTACGGAGAGACTTTCCACACGGTGCGGATCAGCGGTTTTGTCGGGGATGTGCAGATCATGGCCGGTGACCACTATCATTACTCTTATGAGGAAGGACCGGAGTCGGACGACCAGGACGCGGGGGAGATCGGATTCTCGCTGGCGGACGGGTGTCTGACGGTGGAGCAGACCGGCGGCACGCCGGGAGACATGCCCATGGGCAGACTTATGATCACGGTGCCCGGCGGGGTCATGCTGGAGGAGATCGACGCGGACGTCAGGCTGGGGTCGCTGCAGGCGGACGGTCTTGTGGCGGGCCGGTGCCGGCTGAATATGCAGGCAGGCGATGTCAGCATCACGGGCTCGGATATGGGAAGCACGGAGGTGGTCCTGAGTGCCGGGGAACTGAATGTGAGCGGCACCCTCTTCACGGAGATGACGGCGGATGTCAAGGCGGGCAATGTCAGCATTTATGTGCCGGATATGGACCAGTGCGCGCTGGATCTGTCGGCCTCCCTGGGCAATGTGAGTGTGGATGGCGAGAATTACGGCAATTCTCTGCGGCTGGACCGTCAGGACAATATGCGAAGCCTGAAGGTCGTCTGCGGCGCCGGCAATATCAACGTGTACCGGGAGTAGGCGGCGGACAGGACGACCGGAGGAAGGGCAGAGGCCTGTATGGAAGAGAGAAGACTGAGTTTCATCATCGGCGGGGAGGAGGCCGGCCTTACGATCCGGGCCTACGCGTCGGAGCGGCTGGGCCTGAGCGCCCACCAACTGAGCAGGCTCAAGTTCCGGACAGACGGGATCACCATCAACGGGGAGAAGGCCTATGTCTCCCACGTGCTGCGGGAGGGGGACCATCTGCAGCTGCGGCTCACGCAGCGCCATGAGCCGCGGGATACGGAAGGGGCACGTCCGCCTAAGATATGGCTGGCGCCGGCCCCTTCTCTGGACGCCTGTCCTCTGGAGATCCTGTATGAGGACGCGGACCTGCTGATCGTGAACAAGCCGGCGGGCATCGTGTGTCATCCCTCGCCCGGGCATTACATGGACACCCTGGCCAATCAGGCCGCCGCCCATCTGGGCGGGACGGGGACGGAGATGGATATCCGGGTCACGGGGCGGCTGGACAGGGAGACCTCCGGCATCGTCACCCTGGCTCTCAACACGGAGACGGCGGCCCAGATCCAGAAGCAGCGCGCCGCCGGCACATTGGATAAAATCTACCTGGCCCTGGTCTGCGGGATCCCCGGTCCCGCGGGGACCCGGGGCCAGGTAGACGCGCCTCTCCGGCGGGAGTTTCCGGGCTCCCACCGTATGGTCATCGCGCCGGACGGGAAGGCGGCCCGGACGGACTATGTGGTGGAGGCCGTCGACCAGACCCGGAAGGTCAGTCTCCTGCAATGCCGGATCACCCACGGCCGCACCCACCAGATCCGGGTCCACATGGCCTCCCTCGGCCATCCCCTGGTCGGCGATCCTCTCTACGGACAGGAGGCGGACGGCATGTGCCTGCACGCCTGGCGGCTGTGCCTGCGCCAGCCCTTTACCGGGGAGACCATTCAGGTGGAGGCCCCGGCGCCGGCCTGGACGGAGATATAACGGCTGTCCTTCCATACGGGTTCATGCTATAATGGAGTCTGTAGGGTAAGGCGCCGGAAGCGGCGGCATTTTTTATGACAGAGAGGGGAAGTCATGGAAGAACTGAACAAGAATCTTGGGGCCAGGGCGAGGAAACGTTTTCTCCCGCTCTTCCTTGTGGGGCTGCTGGTGCTGGTCGCCGGCGCGGCACTGCTGGTGGGCTATTTCTCCGCCACCAGCAATGTGCGGGACCTGAATGCCTACACCATGGGTCAGCTGCAGACGGGCGATTATTACAGGATCGATAACAATAACCTGATCCTCGGCGCTTTTGCCACAGACGATTCGGGAGAGTATTTTATCCTGTACCGCGAGAGCGATTCCCTGTATATGGGCCTCTATCTCAAGGGCTCTGATAAAACGACGGCGGAAGCCATCATGGAGGACAACTGGAAATATCTCGATAATGAGACGGACAGCCTCAGCGATAAGTCCATTTCGGTCAAGGGCAAGCTCACGGCCATGACGGGCGATGAGGAGAGGTACTTCCGGGAGTGGTTCGAGGACAGCGGCTGGACGGCGGCCGATATCGCGGAGTCGACGGATTTCCGTACGCTGAATACGGGGGAGAGCGAGACCAGTGCTCTGATCGCGGGTATTCTCATGCTCCTGGGCGGCCTGGCTCTGGCCTTCTATACCATGAAGCAGATGGCCGGCGGCGGTTATAAGAAGAAGCTCCTGGAGGAGATGACGGCGGCCGGGCTCACCGGCGACCGGGTGTCGGCGGAGCTGGGTACGGCCCAGAAGTTCTCCGGCGCGGATATCGCCAGGTCCTTTGCCCTGGTCAACGGCAACCAGGCTGAGATCGTGCCTTTTGACGCCCTGGTCTGGGCCTACGGTTCGGTCCACACCACCCACCACAAGATCTACGGCATCATTCCCGCGGGCAAGACCGTGACCAGGACGGTGGAGCTGGTGGACCGCAGCAAGAAGCACTACACCATCAGCTGCAAGAACGAGGACGAGTCCAACCGTCTCTATGCCGCTCTGCAGCAGGCCGCGCCTTATGCCATCTACGGCTATTCCGAGGACCTGCAGAATCTGGCCGCGACCCGGTTTGAGGAAATGGTCGCGCACGTCGACCAGAAGAGGAACGCTCAAAGCTGACGGCCGCGCGGTGAATTATGCCTGAAAGACCGGGAGTGATTCGGAACGTTAAAGAGGAGCTGTGCACTTTACAGGTGCACAGCTCCTCTTTTCAGAAGCATCCGTCATGAGGCGGATCTGTTGTTCTCCGCTGTTCTCCGGGATCAGGCCTTGCCGGCGCTGCCGAAGATCTCGATCTTCTCTTTGACGCAGTCCACGATCGCGGCGGCGCCGGGAGCGAGGAGCTTGCGGGGATCGAAGCCCTTGCCCTCGAGATCCTTGCCGGCCTCGATGTACTTACGGGTCGCCTCTGCGAAGGCGATCTGGCACTCGGTGTTGACGTTGACCTTGGAGACGCCGAGGGTGATGGCCTTCTGGATCATCTCGGTGGGGATGCCGCTGCCGCCGTGAAGGACGAGAGGCATGTCGCCGACCTTGGCCTTGATAGCCTCGAGGACGTCAAAGCGAAGTCCTGCCCAGTTGGCGGGATACTTGCCGTGGATGTTGCCGATACCGCAGGCCAGGAAATCCACGCCGAGGTCAGCGATCAGCTTGCACTCATCGGGATCCGCGCATTCGCCCTGGCTGACGACGCCGTCTTCCTCGCCGCCGATGCCGCCGACTTCCGCCTCGATAGACATGCCGTGCTCATGGGCCTTGGCAACGAGCTCTTTGGTCTTCTCGATGTTCTCGTCGATCGGGAAATGGGAACCGTCGAACATGATGCTGGAGAAACCGGCATCGATGCACTTCAGGCAGCCTTCGTAGCTGCCGTGGTCAAGGTGCAGAGCTACGGGAACGGTGATTCCCTGGGAAGCGATCACATCGTTGACCATGTCGGCGACGGTCTTGTAACCGGCCATGTATTTGCCTGCGCCTTCGGAGCACTGCACGATGACGGGGGCCTGCATCTCCTGTGCAGCCTTCAGAACGGATTTGGTCCACTCAAGGTTGTTAAGGTTGAAGGCGCCGATCGCATAGTGGCCGGCTCTTGCGGCAGCAGTCATTTCTCTTGCGGATACTAACATGTTATAGAACCTCCTTGTGAAAGTGTACCCATCCTGCGCGGAAAGGTACATGAAGTATAACGTGGGCGGAGACACACCATTCAGTCCCCGGTATCCACGATTATATATGAGAAACCGCGGTTTTTAAAGTGGGTGAGAGAAAAACATCTGCCACTGTACGTTCCGGGAGACATTTTCTAACATGAAAACAGTTTACACAGACCGCCCGGTCAAAAAATGGCACGTTTTATGCTATATAATTCAGAAGTGTGTCAGTCTTTGAAAGGAAGGTTTTTTATGCATCTTCAGAATCAAAAGGCAGTCAATCCTGGTCAGGCGCGGGAGGAGAGCCGCCCCTTTTACGGGTGGATCATCACCGGCGCGGCCTTTCTTCTGATCCTCATGACGGCAGCGCCGGTCTCCTACGGGGGGAGCGTCATCACCACGCGGGTGGTGGCGGAGAGAGGCTGGAGCGAGAGTGTGATCGGGACCTCCCTCAGCGCCCACTATGTGGTGATGGCGGCCGTGGGGATCCCCACCAGCTTTCTGCTGAAGCGGATCGGCTTCCGGCGGGTCTACAGGATGGCCTTCGGGATCAGCCTGCTGGTCTACCTCTACCTGGCTCTCTGGAACCGGTCGCCCCTGGGCTATATCGCCTCCTTCGGCATCCTGGGCTTCGAGGCTCTGGTCGGGGCGGTCCTCTGCAGCACGGGCCTGGTCAATACCTGGTATGCCCGCAACCGGTCCCTGCCCATGTCCCTGGTCCTGTCCGCGGGCGGGGTCGGCGGCTTCGTGTACCCCCTGATCACCCAGGCTCTCTGCAACATCAGCGTGCGGGCCTGCTGGCTCTTTTTCGCCGGTCTGCAGGCGGTGGGATTCCTGATCGCCACCTTTGTGATCAAGGATGGCCCGGAGCTGGTGGGCGAGGTGCCGGATGGCCGGGCATGGACGGCGGCCCACCCGGCAGTGACAGGAGAGGCAGGAGAAGCGGAGGCTGCCGCAGCGGCGAGCGCCGGTGCTGTCGCTTCCGCGGCAACTTCCGCAGTCGATTCCGCCGCGGGTGCCGCCGCGGGACCTGCCGTGCGGGAGCCTTCCCTGGCCCGCTGTTATCGGTCCCCCCAGTTCTTCATTCTGGCCTTCCAGTTCTTCCTGGCCAAATGCGTCCCCGGCGCGGTGCTGTCCTATATCATTCTCTTCGCAGTGCAGAGAGGCGTCGCCCAGGATCACGCCGTATGGATCCTGACCATCTACAGTGTGTTCGGCCTGTTGGGCAGGCTGTCCTCCGGCGTCGTGGACCGGATACGGATCCCCCTCGGCATCTGCTACGCTATGAGCTTTGCCCTGGTGGCGGGCGGTCTGGCCATGATGGCCGCGGCCGGCAGTGCGCCGGTCTTCTTCTGCGGCGGCGCGGTGGTCGGCGGGGCCTTCGGCTTCATCTACGTGCTCCAGTATCTGCTGATGCCCCGCTATTTTGGCAACAGCAACTACACGGCCATCAACGGGACCCTGTCCACCACCTCCTTCCTGGGGAACGCCCTGGGGTCGGTCCTGGTCCTGACCATCCACAGCCTGACCGGCGATTACATGTATGCCTACCTGACCCTGGCCGGCATCTGCGCCCTCGGGGCGATCCTGGCCCTGATCAACCGGGTGCGCCTGATCGAGGCGGACTGATCATCTTAAAACTTTATAAACGTACTTGACAGGATTGTGCACAGATGGGAAAATAGCACTCATCAAGATAGAGTGCTAACAAGTAAACTGTGCACAATCTTTTTACGTATTCTCAGAAGTGAAAGTGAGGTGACGAGTATGACAGTCATTCCCGTATATAATGTACTGCTGGTACCGGATTCTTTTGTCTATCTCAAGACGGACCAGTACAGCGCCTTGACCGGCCGGCAGCCGGAGACCGACGAGAAGGTGATCCTGCTGGCCATGAAGGAGCCCCAGCGCCGCCGCGACCTGACGGAGGAGAGCTTCTACCCGGTGGGCATCAGCGGCAGGATCACGGACGTGAATGAGAACGGTTTTGCCGTGGTGCGGACGGGCCTTCGAGTGAACGTGGACATGCTCTACGTGAACATCGACCACTCCATCGAGCTGACCGTCTCCCCGAGAAAAGATATCGCCGATCTGGAGCCGGAGGTGGAGCAGGAGCATGCAGACCGCCTGCGGGACGAGATCCTGCACACCGCCGAGAAGTTCGAGTGGGGCCGCCAGGTCAGATTCTTCATCGAGAACCTGCATACTGTCAGCGAGCTGGCCGCCGCCGTGGCGGTCTGGAGCAGCATGGAGGCCCAGGAGCGCTACGCCATCCTGGAGGAGGACAGCCGCAGCGCCAGAATGACCGCTCTCGAGAAGATGGTCTACGAGCTCATGACGGCTTCCCGCGCGGCCAATGAAGCCGCGGGCGAGCAGAAGAAGGACTATCAGAAGATGTACCGGGAGCAGGCCATCCGCCGGCAGATGGAGGTCCTGCAGAAGGAACTGGACGAGATGCATCCGGAGAATATCACGGATGTGCGGCGCTTTGAGAGGAAGATCGAAGAGGCCGGCATGAACGAGACGGCCCTGGCGGAGGCCCGCAAGGTCCTCAACAGGCTCAAGCAGGAACAGAACGGCAGCATGGAGAGCGGCATGCTCTACGACTATCTCGATTTTGTCACCGGCCTGTCCTGGAAGAAGGAGACGGCCCAGACCATCGACCTCCACGAGGCGGAGGCGGTCCTCGATGCGGACCATTTCGGGCTTGAGAAGATCAAGAAGAGGATACTGCAGCAAATCGCGGTCATGAACCTCAAGCGCCAGCAGTCCGGCTCCATCCTCCTGTTCGTCGGAGCCCCCGGCACCGGCAAGACCAGTATCGGCCAGAGCATCGCGGCGGCCCTTCACCGGCCCTACGTCCGGGTCAGCCTGGGCGGCAGCCGTGACGAAGCCGACATCCGCGGCCACAGGCGCACTTATGTGGGCGCCATGCCCGGCCGCATCATGGACGGCATCCGCCGCAGCGGCGCGTCCAACCCGGTCATGGTCCTGGACGAGGTGGACAAGCTGGGCGTCTCCTACAACGGCGACCCCGGCAGCGCCCTGCTGGAGGTGCTGGATCCCGAGCAGAACGGGACTTTCACCGACCACTACATGAACGTGCCCTACGACCTGTCCGACGTGCTCTTCATCTGCACCGCCAACTCCGTGGACACCATTCCGGAGCCCCTGCTGAACCGCATGGAGGTCATCCAGTTCCAGGGCTACACCGCCACCGACAAGTTCCAGATCGCCCGGCGCCACCTGCTGCCCAAGTCGCAGGCAGCCATGGGCATCGGTGAGGACGCGCTGGAAGTGACCGACGAGGCCATCCGCACCATCATCGCCGACTACACCATGGAGGCCGGCGTCCGCGGCCTGCGCAAGTGCATGGACACCCTGTGCCGCGCGGCGGCCGTCGAGATCGCGGACGGCGCCGAGAAGGTGCAGATCACACCCGACAATGTCAAGAAATACCTCGACCGCAAGCCCATGCAGCACGACCACATCCTGACAGATCCGGCCCCCGGCATCGTGACCGGCCTCGCCTGGACCCGTGCCGGCGGCGATATCCTCTACATCGAGACCCTCCTGACCGGCGGCGACACACGGACCTCCGAGGACACCAACAGCCGCGGCATGGGCCGCGTCACAGTCACCGGCCAGCTGGGCGACGTCATGAAGGAGTCCGTCCAGATCGCCCTCAGCCTGGTCAAATCCATCCTGCCCGAAAAGGCGGACATCCTCAACCGGCGCGACCTTCACATCCATGTGCCCGCCGGTGCCGTCCCCAAGGACGGCCCCTCCGCCGGCATCACCATGACCACAGCCCTGGCTTCCCTGGTGACCGGCCGCAGCGTCGACCCCCACACCGCCATGACCGGCGAGGTCTCCCTCCGCGGTGCCGTCACCCCCATCGGCGGCCTCCCCGAGAAACTCATGGCCGCCCGCCGGGCCGGCATCACCCGCGTCTTCATTCCCGAGAAGAACGTGGACGACCTCGACGACATCGCCCCCGAAGTCCTCGAAGGCCTCGAGATCATCCCCGTAAGGGAGGTCAGAGAAGTGCTTGAGAAGACAGGGGTGATTGAGAAGGAATAAATATTGTTCAACGCGCAGGCAAGAGGCGGAAGCCCCTTGCCTGCGTGGTTTTTAAGCTTCTTGGGCGGCATGATGAAGGGTGTTGATTGCCTTACCTGTCAAAACACCTTTACGAGAGGGCAAGATATAAAGGTAAAAAACAGGAAGAAGCTTTATACAACGCCTACCTGTCAAATTACCTTTACGAGAGGCCACGATATAAAGGCAGAACACAGACAGCAGCCACCAACGCAGCCCGCCCACATAACCACAACATAAATCCGCCGCTCTCAAGGTCGTGGAGCACCCTCCACAGCCACCAGAGCGGCGGATTCCAAGAAGATTCTAAAGAAGATTCTAAAAAAACCCTTTTTAGATCTTGTAACTGGCGGCGCGGCTGCCGAAGAAGCCATCGAAGAGGATCCTGATCAGCCAGACGAAGAAGGCCAGTACCAGGAGCGGGATGGCACAGGAGGTGATAATCATGTAGGCAAGGGCTTCAATGAAGTTGTTGAGGAGGGTCTGGAGCTTCTCCACCAGCTGGGCGGGAAGCTGGGTGATGCCGGAGAGGGTAGTGGCGGCGTCGCCGGCTGCGTCGGCGAGGCCGGAGGGAATGCCGGTGATGAAATCCAGGAAGGAGCCGCCGGACTGGGCCTGCTGGGCGCCGTCCTCCGTACCTGTACCGTCGCCGACGCCATTACCGTTGCCGGCGCCATTGCCGGCATCCGCACCGTTGCCGTCGCCGGCCTCGGTGCCACCGCCTGTTGAGTCGTTGCCGGTCAGGCCCTGGAGGTCATCCTGGACGGACTGGGCGGACTGGATGGTGTCGTCGACGGAGTAGGCGTAGGTGCGCTCGATGATACCGCTGACATGGGTACTGGCAGGGATCAGAAGGAAGACGATCAAGGCAAGGGCCAGCACCTTGCCGGATGTACGGTAGGACCTGCGGCTGTTCGTGAACACAGCGAAGGCCAAAATGATGAGAGCGATCGGTATCAGGATGCGGAAGGCCACCAGGCCGGTGACCGTGACCAGGTATTTTTCCAGGGAGATGGCGCAGAGAACCAGGAGAAACCATTGGAGCATGTCCGCGAATTTCTCGGCGATGGGGGTGGCGGTGTCGCCCGGGGCGGCCGTGATCAGCACGGAGGTGGCCGTCGCGGCGGCCGTCAGCTCCAGGACGTCGGCCCTTTTCTCATCGAGAGAGGCGATGGTGCCCTTGTAAGAATCCGGGGAGGCAAAATGGTCAGCGCCGACAGTGGCCGAGAGGACGGCCAGAATGAGGCTCAGAACGACCACGCCGATCCGCACAGCCAGGGGCTGCAGAAGGTCCCCGATCGAGCGGATGCCGGATGTCTGTCTGTCACTGTCAGGTCTTCTGTTGTCCATAGAGTCTTCCTTTCTGCCGCTTCCGGCATATGTTTCTTCTCCAAAACTGATATGTAATGACCATTGT
>DGGX01000250.1:6002-8089 GCA_002392385.1 Lachnospiraceae bacterium UBA3863 | reverse complement strand
GCTTCTCCATCTGGCCCAGGAACTGACGGGCATAGGAGGACAGGGACTCCATATAGCGCCGCTGGCCCTCCGCGTAGATGGTATCGAAGGCCAGCGAAGACTTGCCGGAGCCCGACAGTCCCGTCAGCACCACCAGCTCATTGCGGGGAATATTGACGTCCAGGTCCTTCAGATTGTGCTCCCTGGCGCCCCGGATCCGGATGCAGTCCTCCCGGTTGATCATCTTCCTCCGCTCCGCGTCCTTCTCCAGCAGGGTCCCCGCCAGTGCCTCACTCTCCCGGAGTGCCGGCCAGTAGTCCGGTTTTCTCATCTTCTGTGCCATATATGCCTCTGTATCTCTGGTCCGGGCTGCAGGGCCCGGTTTATCTCTTCTGTTACTTGCCGCCGGTGATCTCCAGCTCCTGCTTCTTGAGCTCCAGCATCCGGTCACGCAGCTCGGCCGCCGCCTCGAAGTTGAGCTCCGCGGCCGCCTTGCGCATCTGCTTCTCCACTTCCGCGATCAGGGCGCGCAGCTCCTTCAGGTTCATGGACTCCGGATCCTTCTCGAAGCGCACCTGCTTCTCCGTGATCTCCCTGGAAATGGTGATCAGGTCCCTCACCGCCTTGCGGATCGATGTGGGGGTGATGCCGTGTTCCTTATTATAGGCGTCCTGGACCTCTCTTCTCCGCCTTGTCTCGTCGATGGCCCGGCGCATGGAGTCCGTGACCGTATCCGCGTACATGATCACGTGACCGTCCGCGTTTCTCGCCGCCCTGCCGATGGTCTGCACCAGGGAGGTCTCAGACCTGAGGAACCCTTCCTTGTCCGCATCCAGGATCGCCACCAGGGAGATCTCGGGAATATCCAGGCCCTCCCTCAGCAGGTTGATGCCCACCAGCACGTCAAAGACGTCCAGCCGCATGTCCCGGATGATCTGGGCCCGCTCCATGGTGTCGATGTCGGAGTGCAGATAGCGCACCCGGATCCCGGCATCCGCCAGGTATTCCGTCAGGTCCTCTGCCATCTTTTTGGTCAGGGTGGTGATCAGGACCTTGTTCTTGTTGGCCATCTCCTTGCGGATCTCGGCGATCAGGTCGTCAACCTGGCCCTCGGTGGGCCGCACGTCCACCTCCGGGTCCAGAAGACCGGTGGGACGGATGATCTGCTCGGTCCTGAGCAGCTCGTGGGCCTCCTCATAGGGACCGGGCGTGGCGGAGACAAAAAGCATCTGGTCGATATGCTGCTCGAACTCCTCGAAGCGCAGGGGCCGGTTGTCCAGGGCCGAGGGCAGACGGAAGCCGTAGCGGACCAGGGTCTCCTTGCGGGACCGGTCGCCGTTGTACATGGCCCCGATCTGGGGGATGGTCATGTGAGACTCATCCACGATGATGAGATAATCGTCCCGGAAGAAATCCATCAGCGTCAGCGGCGGCTCGCCGGGCTTCATGAAATTCAGGTGACGGGAGTAGTTCTCGATGCCGCTGCAGAAGCCGGTCTCCCGCATCATCTCTATGTCAAAATTCGTCCTCTCGCTGATCCGCTGAGCTTCCAGAAGCAGGTCCTCTCCCTTGAAATAGGCCACCCGCTCCCTGAGCTCCGCGGCGATGTTGTCGCAGGCCCGGTCGATCTTGTCCTGGGGCACCACGTAGTGAGAGGCCGGGTAGATCATCACATGGTTCAGGCTCCTGTGCACCTTCCCGGTCAGGGGCTCCACCTCGCAGATCCGGTCGACCTCGTCCCCGAACCATTCCACCCGCAGGAGATAATCGCTCCCCTGGGCGGGATGGATCTCCACCGTATCTCCCCGCACGCGGAAATCGCAGCGCTCCAGATAGCTGTCGTTGCGCCTGTACTGGATGGCGATCAGCTCCCGGATGACCTCGTCCCTCTCCTTCTCCATGCCGGGCCGCAGGGAGATGGACATGCCCTGGAACTCCTCCGGGCTGCCCAGGCCGTAGATGCAGGACACGCTGGCCACCACGATCACGTCCCGGCGCTCCGACAGGGAGGCCGTGGCCGACAGACGCAGCTTGTCGATCTCGTCGTTGATCATGGCATCCTTGTCGATATAGGTGTCTGTCTGCGGGATATAGGCCTCCGGCTGGTA
>DGGX01000250.1:0-5885 GCA_002392385.1 Lachnospiraceae bacterium UBA3863 | reverse complement strand
AGCTGGCCGGCCAGGGTCTTGTTGTGGCTGATGATCAGGGTGGGCCTGTTCAGGGCCTGGATGACGTTGGCCATGGTGAAGGTCTTGCCGGACCCGGTGACGCCCAGCAGGGTCTGGAACTGGTTGCCCTCCCGGAAGCCTCTGACCAGGTCGTCGATGGCCTGGGGCTGGTCGCCGGTAGGCTTGTAATCCGATACAAGTTTGAAATGGTCCATCAGTTCCCTCCGATCCGCACCTCAAGCAGGCGGAAATGCTCCAGCTCCTTAAAGGTCATCCGCACAGGCTTGTTCGACCAACCGTCGGCGATCCGGTACAGGGCCGGCGCGCCGTCGGGCTGCTCCTCCCGTCCGTAGCAGAGCATATGGTGGTTGCCGTAGCGGGAATGCCCCCGCACCTGCAGGTAGAGCACCGATCCTCTCTCCAGGGCCTGGGTCACGCTCCCCTCGGTGGGAAAAGGCTGGAAGCGCAGCGCCGGCGGCCTGAGGCGGTACTCGGTGAAGCACCGGCGGAGATAGAATCCCGCCAGGGCGTCCGAAGTCCCCCCGAAGCGGTGGAAGAGGTCCATGTTGATATAGACCAGCCTCCGCCGGCCGATCTGGGCCACCCTGTCGAATATCTTCTGGGTCTCCTGGGGGAGATTCCCCCGCTGCCTGCGGCGCATGGCCGTGGTCAGCAGAAGGTTGGTGATGGCAGTGGGCCCGCAGTGGCGGTGATAATGGTCATGGTCCCGGAACTGTCCGGTGGTGCAGTATGCTTCCTGAGCGATCATTCCTTGTCCCCGTTCTCTTCTCTCTTCCGGCAGGCAGAATATCCTCGACGGACACGTCGTCTCCCGCCTGTCTTGTAAACGCCATTGTACCTTTTTTTGCCGTGTTTGGAAAGATTGTAGTGTACCGATCTACATTCTTTTACTCCGCATATCCTCATGCTATAATAATGATGCGGTATTCTGCGCTGCTCTCTGGCCGCGCATATCCGCCTGCCGACTGACCAACGCAAACGGGCCCCGCGGCCCGCTCACCGGGAGTATATCTATGTTCTATCGCTGCAGCAGCTGTGGATCCAACATGGTCTACAACTTCAATAAAAAAACACTGGAATGCCTCAACTGCGGCAATATGGACGCGCCGGAGCTCCTCCCCGCCACCGCGGACGGCAACTGCCGCAACTGCGGGGCCCCTCTGGAGCCCGGAGCCTACGATATTGCGGGACGATGCCCCTACTGCGGCACCTACCACGTCTATGAGGAGAAGGCTGTGGGCGAGCACGCGCCGGTCCGCATCATCCCCACCACCCTCACCCGGATCGAGGCCTTCCGTCTCCTGCAGAAGGAATTCAACGACTACATCTGCCTGGTCCCGGAGATCTTCAGTGAGAAGAGGCTCAATGAGGTCCGGACGGAATACGTCCCCTACTGGGTCTTCCACTATACGGTGCGCATGGGTTATTCCGGACAGCTCCGGGAGAGCGTCCACCGCGGCGACGAGACCATCATCAAGACCCGCCATATCAATTTCTCCTTCGAGGCGGTGATGGACAATGTGCCCAAAGACGCCTCGGACCGCATGCCCGACGACATCATGGACGAGGTGGAGCCCTTCCACTTCAGTACGGTCCTCGATTTCCGCCCGGAATACCTGTCCGGCGCCCGGGCTGAGTACTGCAACCACCCTTCTCAGAACTATGAGAAGGACGCCTTCGAGAAGATGCGGGCCAAGGCCCTGGACCTCTTCTGCGACAAGCTGCTGGCCGCCTATCCCCACAGCGATCTCACAGAGGGGGATATCCGCAGCCGGGTACAGTTCAATATCGTGAAACAGACCTGCGAGTTCGACCTGCTCCCCGTTTACATCTATGAATACACCATGGAGAGCGGGAAGAAATTTACCTATTATATTAACGGACAGACCAAGGAGATCTACGGCTCTGTTCCCGTCTCCCGTCTGCGCATGGCCCTGGGCTGCGCGGCGGCCGCGGCAGCTTTCCTCGGTGTGGCAGGCATCGTCAACCTTGTCCTGATCCTGCTGGGAGGTGCACTGTGAGATTCAAGAAATACATCGCACTGCGTTTCCTTCTGGCCGCCGCTGTCCTCCTGGTGACCGTCGGCGTCTTCCTGGGCTCCACCAGGGGCACGGCCGTCCGGGAGAACGATCTGTGCGACACCGAGGAACGAGTCTTTGATCACGGGGACTACATCACAGATTCTCAGGAGGAGGCACTGGCCGCCCAGATCGCCGTCTGGGAACGGAGCTGCCGCACCGACCTCATCCTCTATACGGACGCCGAGTATATCAGCGACAGCGATGTGGTCAGCCGCGTGCAGCAGTTCATGATCGACCACGATTTCGGATGGGACCGCAGCAACGGAGACGCCGTTCTCCTCTACTTCAACATGTCCACCCGTTATGTCTACGTCTGCACCACCGGCCGCGCCATCGGCATTTTCAACAGTCAGCGCATCTATGACAAGATCGTGGACCTGGTCGGCGATGGCGCCAAGGCCGGCGACTATTATAAGGGCTTCTACGACGGCCTGTCCCGGATCCGCTGGCACATGCTCATGGGCAAATACGTCCCCGCCCCCTTCCTCTATCTCCTGATCTGGATCGTGGGCACCCTGACCAGCTCCGGCGTCTTCCTCAGAAGGCAGACCCGCAACCTGGCAAGAGTTCCGGTGGACATCAATGATTATCGCTCGGATTCCCGGGTCCTCAGCAACCAGGCGGCCACCATCAACACCCGTGTCATCCGCCATCCCCGCTCGGGCGGCGGAGGCGGCGGTCACATCGGCGGTGGTTTCTCCGGCGGAGGCGGCGGCGGAGGAGGCCACAGCTTCGGCGGAGGCGGCGGACACTTCTGACCGGTCAGTTTTTTAACGGATACGAATATGCAAGAAAACACCCCTGTAAATACAGACGCAGCTCTGCGCAGAAAAGCCAATATCTACTTCTTCTCCAAAGTGGTCTTCAACCTGCTGCTGATCATCCTCGGCGCGGTCCTGATCGCCTCTTTCCTGCGCCGGATCCAGATGCGCACCGCGCTTGCCAAGCAGACGGAGAACTGCGAGCTCGCCATCACCGAGGCGGTCTCCACCCTCCGGGAGAACGAAGAGGATGCCCAGGTGCTGACCCGGATTTTCCATGACGGCAACCAGGACATCCTGGATGACCTGTGGCAGCTCTTCTCGGGCGGTCTCTCCGATTCTCTCCTGAATGCGGACACAGCCTCAAGAACAGAGCTCTTCCAGGACATCGTCGCCCGCTCCGGCGCGGACTATCTCTTTATGCTGTCCCCGGACAGCAAGATCATCCTGTCCCCGGACGCCTCCCTTGTGGGCGTGAATCCTTCCGCGACCTCCATCATGACCCAGGAGAACATCAACAGGCTTCTCCGGGGCACTGTCCACGCGGACGGCTCGGTCACACCCGTCACGGTCAAGAACCAGTACGGGACCTACTATTTCTATTCCATGCCTTATGCCTATCAGGGCGTGCAGTATTCCCTCGTCCTGGGTACAAGCGCCTCCATGCTGGACCTGCAGGTCGGCTCTCTCCGGGATCTCTCGGTGGTCCTGAGCCGCGCAGCGGTCAGCAACGACGGTTTTCTCTTCGCCGTGGACAAGGCGGACAACACCTTCCTCTACTACAAGAACGGCACAGAGGTCCTGACCGGCCAGAGCGCCCTCAAGGCGGGACTGAGCGAGGCCGCTCTTGAGGACGGCTACACCGGTATCGAGACCATCCGCGGGATCCGCTATTACTGCGTGTCCAGGACCTACGGGGACCGGACCGTCATCTGCGCCGTGGCGGACACCAGCGACATCCTCCACAGCGACCGCTACGTGGTCTTCTGGTCCATGCTCGGTTTTATCCTGGTCATGATACTCTGCCTGTCCTACGCCATCGTCGTCCGCAACGATTATGTCCGCCGGGCCGTGGACACAGACCGCGTCGTCCTCAATCCCAGGAGCAAGAACCCCATCTATTTCGACAAGTCGATCTTCCGCAGGATCCTGCCTCTGATGATCCTGGGTTTCCTGGCGATCTTCGTGATCTCCTTCTACACCCAGACCCTGCTGGAGATCACCGAGGGCGTGGAAAAATCCGGTATCGCCCTGGACGAGGTCACCGGCCGCTATGAGGAGAGTCTGGAGAGCCGCGAGATCATCCGGAATTACTATGACGAGCGCTTCCTGTCCAAGGCCAGGCTGATCTCCTTCCTGATCGAGGAGGACCCGGCTGTCCTCAATGCGGAGACCAACCGTTACTACACCGCTCTGGATGAAGACGGAAACCGCTATTACTTCACGGACGACGAGGGCAATCACCTCCGTTCCGTCTCCTCCTCCGCAAGGCTCCAGGACCTCTGCGACGCCAACGATATCGAAGCCATCTATATCTTTGACGAGGACGGACGCACCATCGCCACCAACACGGACAAGTGGTACCACACGATCAGCAGCGACCCGGAGGATCCTTCCTCAGAATTCCTCCAGCTGCTGGACGGGACCCGGGACACCTTCATCCAGGCTGCGCAGACCGATGAGAACGGCGTGACCAGCCAGTTTGTCGGCGCCGCGATGAAATACTATACGACCCGGGGCGACAACGGCAGGACCCGCTATGTCTCCCGCTTCGAGTACGAACACACGAAGGACGGCGCCGCGGAGGCAGAAGGCGCAGGTCCTGCAGCGGACGGCGCCGATAAGGCCGCTGCCATCACCGCCCACAAGTCTATGGTCCAGATCGCCCTGGACGAGGAGCTGGCTGACAAGCTTCTGGACTCCACGGACGTGGCCCATATTCTCTCCACCAACATGCTCAGCGGCGGCTTCATCGTCATGTTCGACGCCACTGAGGAGCATCGCTGTGTATACTCCCCCAACGCGGCCAGCATAGGCCGGACGGCGGCTGATCTGGGCGTCTCCGCCAATGCCTTCGGAGACGGCGATTATTACGGCTATTCCAGGGTCAACGGCGTGCGCTACTTCCAGTATTTCCGTTTCCTGGAGGGCTACTACATCGCCACGGCCATGCCCCTGTCCGCCATGTATGTGTCCCGTTTCCCCATTGCCGCCATCACTTCCCTGATCAGCCTCTTCCTGATCCTCTTCCTGTCCCTGACAGTCACGCTCACCGACCGTGAGGAGGAGACCCTCTATAAGGCCATGAGCGAGGAACAGGCGGCCAGGGGACTGAACAACGTAATTTTCAATATCATCCTTCCCTCCGGCCGCGGCACCACCACTGTAAAAGCCGCCGCCCGCTGGGATGCCCGGCGCATCCCCTGGAGCGAGAAGAGCCCCGAACAGAAGCTGGCGGTCATGGTCGGCTGGGTCTGTGCCGTCATACTCCTGTATGTCTTCCTGTCCATCGTCGGGCTCGACACCTTCTTCGAAGAGAACTCCGTGATCCACTACATCATCCGCGGATCCTGGGACAAGGGCTTCAACATCTTCGCCATCAGCTCCTGCGCTCTCTTCCTGTGCGCGGTCGGCATACTGATCTCCCTGATCCGCATTCCCATCAGTATCATCACCTCCCTGCTGGGAACCAGAGGCGAGACCATCGGCCACCTGCTCCTGTCCGTCATCAAATACGGCGGCGCGCTGGGTGCCCTCTTCTACTGCCTCTACCTGGTCGGCATCGACTCCTCCAGCCTGCTGGCCAGTGCCGGTATCCTGTCCCTGGTCATCGGTCTCGGCGCCCAGAGCCTGATCAAGGATATCCTGGCCGGCATCTTCATCGTGTTCGAAGGCGAGTTCCGCGTCGGCGACATCGTGACGATCTCCGACTTCCGCGGCACGGTCATGGATATCGGTCTGCGCACCACCAAGATCCTGGCCCCCGACGGCAACGTGAAGATCTACAACAACAGCGAGATCT
>DGGX01000160.1 GCA_002392385.1 Lachnospiraceae bacterium UBA3863 | reverse complement strand
CTGCCCGCCGTCTGCGGCCGTGTATGTCCGCAGGAGACCCAGTGCGAAGGTCTCTGCGTCCGCGGTATCAAGGGCGAGCCGGTCTCCATCGGCAAGCTGGAGCGCTATGTGGCCGATACTGCCCGCGAAATGGGCATCAAGCCCCAGACGGCTGCTGAGAAAAAGAACAAGAAGGTCGCCGTCATCGGCTCCGGTCCTTCCGGCCTTACCTGCGCCGGCGATCTGGCCAAGATGGGCTACGACGTGACCATTTTCGAAGCCCTGCATAAGGCGGGCGGCGTTCTGGTCTACGGTATCCCTGAGTTCCGTCTTCCCAAGGAGGACGTCGTGGAGAAGGAGATCGAGAACGTCAAGGCACTGGGCGTTGAGATCGACACCGATGTGGTCATCGGCAAGTCCACTACCATCGATGCTCTTCTGGAGGAAGAGGGTTATGAAGCCGTCTTCGTGGGCAGCGGCGCCGGTCTTCCCAAGTTTATGGGCATTCCCGGCGAGCAGGCCATGGGCGTCTTCTCTGCCAACGAGTTCCTGACCAGAAGCAATCTCATGGGCGCTTTCCGTGAGGATTCCCGCACACCCATCATGCGGCCGAAGCGCTGCGTGGTCGTCGGCGGCGGCAACGTGGCCATGGATGCCGCGAGGACCGCTCTGCGTCTCGGCGCGGAGACCCATATCGTCTATCGCCGCAGCGAGGAGGAGCTTCCCGCCAGACGTGAGGAAGTCCATCACGCCAAGGAAGAGGGCATCATCTTCGATCTGCTGACCAATCCGGTCGAGATCCACGCCGACGAGAACGGCTGGGTCAAGGGCATCACCTGCATCCGCATGGAGCTGGGTGAGCCGGATGCTTCCGGACGCCGCAGACCTGTGGCGGTCCCCGGTTCGGAATTCTATATCGAGTGTGACGCGGTCATCATGTCCCTGGGCACCTCGCCGAACCCGCTGATCTCCTCCACGACCAGGGGCCTGGATACTAACCGCTGGTCCTGCATCGTTGCGGACGAGGCCAACGGTCAGACCTCCAAGGAAGGCGTTTTTGCCGGCGGCGATGCCGTTACCGGCGCCGCGACCGTCATTCTGGCCATGGGTGCCGGCAAGGCGGCTGCGAAGGGCATTGACGAGTATCTTTCCAATAAGTAAGCACAGAACCGCCTGTGTAAGGGAGAATACCCGAGAATAGTTTGAAACGGGCTGCAGCTGCGCAGCCGGATCCTTCCGGCCTGCAGGTGCAGCCCTGTCTGTAAGAGTGGGAAACGGGAGGAGTCTCGGTGACAGAGAGTTTGGCTATGCCCGCAGCGATCCAGCGGGAGATTTTCGGCAGCCGTGACGCTTATATCCGGAAGGTGGAAGACGATCTGGATGTCAGCATTGTACTCAGGGACGGCGAGGTGAGGATCAGCGGTGAGGAGGAGAATGTCCGCACGGCCGCTGTGATCATGCGGGAGCTGGCCGGTCTGGCGGACCGTGGTTCGGAGATCGGAGAGCAGAGCGTGGACTATGCTCTGGAGATGAAGCAGGAGGCGGACCCGGACCTTCTGGTCAGGATCGACGAGACCGTCATCTGTCATACCATCAGCGGCAAGCCGGTCAAGCCCAAGACGCTGGGACAGAAGAAATATATCGACGCCATTAAAAAGGATCTGATCGTTTTTGCCGTGGGACCGGCGGGAACAGGCAAGACCTTCCTGGCCATGGCCATGGCGATCACGGCCTTCCAGAATAAGGAAGTGGAGCGTATCATCATGACGCGTCCGGCCATAGAGGCCGGTGAGAAGCTGGGCTTCCTGCCAGGCGACCTGCAGAGCAAGGTGGATCCCTATCTGCGGCCCCTCTACGATGCTCTCTATCAGATCATGGGCGCCGATAACTTCCGCAAGAATATGGAAAACGGCCTGATCGAGGTGGCGCCGCTGGCTTACATGCGCGGCCGCACCCTGGACAATGCCTATATCATCCTGGATGAGGCCCAGAACACCACACCGGAGCAGATGAAGATGTTCCTCACCCGTTTCGGTTTCGGATCCCACGCCATCATCACCGGAGATGCCACCCAGAAGGATCTGGCGCCCGGACAGAGGTCCGGTCTGGACGTAGCCATGAAGGTGCTGAAGAACGTGGAGGGGGTCAGCTTCTGTCAGCTCACCGCACGGGACGTGGTCCGTCACCCTCTTGTGCAGAAGATCGTAAAGGCATATGAAGACTATGAACGTCATACTGAACACAGACATACAGACCGAAGAAGAGTTTGACTTCCCCATGGAGGAGCTGGCGCTCAAGGTCTGCCGCCGCGCCCTGGAGATGGAGAATTTCCCATATGATGCCGAGATCTCCCTGGTGGTCACCACGCCGGAGGAGATCCGCGTCCTGAACCGGGATTACCGCGGCATCGACGCGGAGACGGATGTCCTGTCCTTCCCGGGCCTCGACTGTGAGGAGGGCGGCGACTATCAGTGTGTGGAGGACAATCCGGCGGCCTACGAGGATCCGGACAACGGCTGCGTGGTCCTGGGAGACATCGTCCTCAACGCGGAGCGGGTGAAGGAGCAGGCAAGGCTCTACGGCCATTCGGACCGCCGGGAGTTCGCTTTCCTGACAGCCCACAGCATGCTCCATCTGCTGGGCTATGACCACATGACGGAAGAAGAGGCGCAGGATATGGAAGCCAGGCAGGAGAGGATCCTGGAATCGCTGCAGATCCGGCGGACCCCCTCTCCGGAGGCTCAGGCAGGAGAGAAGGAATGACCATGCCCCAAACAGTGGATCTGGCCGTGATCGGCGCCGGCGCGTCCGGCTGTATGGCAGCCGCCGCAGCAGCGGAGAGCGGCGCCGGCCGTGTGCTGGTCCTGGAGGGCGGCGATAAGCCTGCCGCCAAGATATACGCCACGGGGAACGGCCGCTGCAATCTGACCAATCTGGACCAGTCTCTGTCCCATTACCGCTGCCGTCCGGAGGAGGCCGGGATCCTGGAAAGGGTCCTTTCGGCCTGGACCAACGACGACATGATGGCCTGGTTCATGGACAGGGGCGTCCTCCTGCATGACCGGGACGGCTACGTCTATCCCCGCACCGACCAGGCTGCCACCGTGGCCGCCATGCTGGTGCGGACCGCCGAGGAGGCCGGCGCGGAGATCCGGACCCGGTCGGAAGTCCGCGCGGTACAGAGGCTTACGGACAGGTCCGCCGGGACAGGTCCGCGTTTTCTGGTGCGGACGGACAGGGAGGAGATTCAGGCCCACAGTGTCCTCCTGGCCTGCGGCGGCATCGCCGGCCCCCAGTATGGCTGTGACGGCTCCGGCTACGCCCTGGCCGCCTCTCTGGGCCATACGGTGCGCGAACCCCTGCCGGCCCTGGTCCCCCTCTGCTGTCAGCCTGTGCAGGGCATGAAGCAGGCCGCCGGCACCCGGTGTATGGCCGGCATCCGCCTTCTGTGTGACGGACAGACGGCGGGAGAGGAGAAGGGAGAGATCCTCTTCACAGACTACGGCCTTTCCGGCATTCCGGTGCTCCAGCTCTCAGGCCTCGCCGCCCGGGCCCTGAAGGCAGGCCGCAGGGTCTCGCTGGAGATCGACCTCCTGGCCGGAATCCCTGAGCCGGTCTGGGCACGGGAACGTGAGCGGCGCCTGGACATGGCCGGTCATGCCGGCCGCAGGACCCTGGGAGACTGGCTGCTGGGCCTGATCCCCGACCGCCTGCAGGCCCCGGTCCTGGGGCGTTACGGCCTGGTGCGGGAAGGAAGACTCTATAAGGTGGATCCCTCGCGGCTGGCCCGGATCCTGGACAGCCTGCGCGCCTTCACCATGGAAGTCACAGGCACCCAGGGACCGGCCAGGGCCCAGACGACCGCCGGCGGCGTACCGCTTGCGGAGGTCTCGGGGGAACTGGCTTCGCTTTATGTTCCCGGTCTCTTCCTGACGGGAGAATTATTGGATGTAGACGGCATCTGCGGAGGCTATAATCTCCGCTGGGCATTTGCCGGCGGCAGGGCCGCCGGACTGGCGGCGGCCAGAGAGAGCAGGCAGGAGAGAGGACAAGGATGATCAGGATCGGACAGCTGAAGATCTCCGCGGAGATCCCGGAGGCAGAGAGAGAGGAGGCCCTTCTGCAGAAGGCGGGCCGTCTCCTGCGTCTGGCGCCCGACAGGCTGCGCCTGTACAGGATCCTGCGCAGGAGCCTGGACGCCAGGCACAAGCCGGAGATCATGTATGTCTATACCATCGCCCTTGAGACCGGCCTGGACAGGTCCCGGGAGCGGCGCCTCTGTGAGAAGACCAGGAACAGGGATATCGTCCCCTTCGAGGACACCCCTTATGTATTTCCGGCTGCCGGCACACAGGTCCTCAGACACAGACCTATCGTGATCGGTGCCGGTCCCGCCGGCCTTTTCTGTGCCCTCCTGCTGGCTGAGCAGGGCTATCGCCCCCTTCTGATCGAGAGAGGACGCAGTGTGGAGGATCGTGCCGCGGATATTCGCCGTTTCTGGGAGACCGGCCGGCTGGATCCCTCCTCCAACGTTCAGTTCGGAGAGGGCGGCGCGGGCGCCTTTTCCGATGGCAAGCTCAATTCCGGCATTCACGACCGCTCCGGCAGGTCCTCAAGGGTACTGGAGATCTTCGCGGAGTGCGGCGCGCCTGCCGATATCTGCTATGACGCAAGGCCCCATGTGGGCACGGACAGGCTACAGGCTTTGCTTCCGGTCCTTCGCAGGAGGATCCTGGCGGCGGGCGGCGAGATCCGTTTCGGGACCTGCTGTGTGGGCCTGGATATACAGGAAGGCCGCGTATGCGGCGTCCGCCTGGACAATGGAAATGGCCGGGAGGAGCTTGTGCCGGCTGAGGCGGTGGTGCTGGCCCCCGGCCACAGCGCCAGGGACACCTTCCGCTGGCTCAGGGACAGCGGCATCGAGATGCAGCAGAAGGCCTTTGCCATGGGATACAGGGTCAGTCACCCCCAGTCCATGATCGACGAGGCCCAGTATGGAAAGAGGGAGCCGGGCAAGGCGCCCCTTCCCGCAGCCTCCTACAAACTCAAGACCTCGGCCGATGACGGAAGAGGCGTCTACTCCTTCTGCATGTGCCCGGGCGGCTATATCGTCAATGCCTCCTCGGAGGAGGACGGCACGGCGGTCAACGGCATGAGCGACAGGGCAAGGGACAGCGGCAGGGCCAACAGCGCCATCGTGGTCAGCGTCCGCACGGAGGATTTCGGCGGCGACGATGTGCTGGCCGGGGTGGAGCTCCAGCAGACACTGGAGCACAGGGCCTTCCGTCTGGGCGGCGGCGCGGTACCGGTACAGAGGTTCCCCGACATGGAGACCGGAAGGGTCAGCCGCCTTGCCGGGGAAGAAGAGGAGACGCTCTGCATTCGCGGCAGGGCCCGCAGCGAGAATCTACGCGGCCTCATGCCTCCCTATATCGAAGAGGCCTTTATCGGCGCCATGCATGTTTTTGACAGGCAGATCCCCGGTTTTGCCGGACAGGAGGCCTGGGTGGCCGGCATCGAGAGCCGGACCTCCTCCCCGGTGCGCATCGTCCGGGACGAGGCCCTCCAGGCCTCGGTCAAGGGACTCTATCCCTGCGGAGAGGGCGCCGGCTACGCGGGCGGGATCCTGTCCGCGGCGGTGGACGGCATCCGCGCGGCGGAACAGATCGGGGCAGCCTATGCTCCCATGGAAGACAGAAAGCAGGACAGGATTTATGGAAACGATCAGCGCGATTGAGACCCGGGACAGGGAAACAGCTTACAGACAGACATTGAAGGACCGGAAACGGATCGTGGTCAAGGTGGGATCCTCCTCCCTTCTGCATCCGGAAACGGGACGCCTGGACTATCACCGGATCGACCTTCTGGCCAGAGAACTCAGCGATCTCAAGAACCAGGGCAAGGATATCATCCTGGTCAGCTCCGGCGCCACGGCGGCCGGCAGAGAGGTCCTGCGGTCCGCCCTGGGAAATCTGCGGGAGCATCCCGTGCACGGCAGCCGTCCCATGGCGGAGAAACAGGCCTGCGCGGCGGTGGGCCAGGCCCGGCTGATGATGATCTATCAGAAATTCTTCGATGATTATAACCAGACCACGGCCCAGGTGCTGATGACCAGGGACACCGTGTCCGACCCCCTCAGCAAATACAACCTGTCCTCCACCTTCACGGAGCTCCTGGCCATGGACGTCATCCCCATCGTCAATGAGAACGACTCCGTCGCCACCTTCGAGTTCAGCGTGGGTGACAACGACAACCTTTCCGCCATGGTGGCCGCTGTGCTCGGGGCGGACCTCCTGATCCTTCTTTCTGACATCGACGGTCTCTACACTGACGACCCCAGGAAGAATCCGGACGCCCGTTTCATCCCCTTCGTGGACAAAATGGACGGGGACATCCTGCAGATGGGCAAGGGCTCGACCGGCTCCAGCAGCGGGACGGGCGGTATGAGCACCAAGCTCCACGCCGGCCTGATCGCCACCCGCAGCGGATGTGACATGATCATAGTGAATGCCTCCCGTCTCAATGTCCTGCATGAGATCATCGAGGGCGAGAAAAGGGGCACCCTTTTCTGTGCTGACCGGGAGGAAGATTTCGATCTGAGAGACTACGTCGAATGAAGAAGGGCAATATTTATCTCATAGGCTTTATGGGTACGGGCAAGTCGTCCGCGGCGCGGCTCCTTTCCGGGCTGACGGGCAGGCCCTATCTGGAGATGGATGACGAGATCGTGAAGGCCGCGGGCTGTCCCATCAACGATATTTTTGCCGCGGAGGGAGAAGAGGGCTTCCGGGCCAGAGAGACCCGGATGCTCAGGCAGATCGCCGCCGGCGGTCCTCAGATCGTCTCCTGCGGGGGCGGCGTCGTCCTGCGGGAAGAGAACGTGGATATCATGAAGGAGAGCGGCCTGATCGTCCTGCTGACGGCCGCGCCGGAGACCATACTGGAGAGGGTGCGCACGAGCACCCACAGACCCATACTCAACGGCCACATGGAGACCGGCTATATCCGGGATCTCATGCAGAAGAGGGAGTCTTATTATGAAAAGGCGGCCGACAGGGTCGTGATCACGGATCAGCGCACTTCCGGGGAAGTGGCCGCGGCCATCCGCGAACTCCTTCCGGACAGCTTTATGGAGGATTTTTAAATGTGCGGAATCTGCGGTTTTACAGGTAAGGGAGCAGAAGAGGAAAGACGACAGATTCTGGAGCGGATGAAGCGCAGGATCATACACCGGGGACCGGACGGCGAGGGCACCTATATGGACGAGGACATCGCCATGGGTTTCCGCCGGCTGGCCATCATCGACCTGCAGGGCGGCGACCAGCCCATCTACAGTGCCGACCGGCGCTATGTGATCACCTTCAACGGCGAGATCTACAATTACAGAGAACTCCGGGACCAGCTCAAGGCTGCCGGCTATGCCTTCTATACGGATTCCGACACCGAAGTGATCCTGCACGGTTATGAGGCCTGGGGCAAGGAAGTTCTGCACCGCCTGCGCGGCATGTTCGCCTTCGTGATCTGGGACAGTAAGGAGAGGACCCTCTGGGCGGCCAGAGACATGTTCGGCATCAAGCCCTTCTATTATCTGCCCGCCGGTGACGCTTTCGTGTACGGTTCTGAGATCAAGAGCATCCTGGAATATCCCGGCTATGAGAGGCAGGTGAATAGGGAAGCTCTGGAACAGTACCTGTCCTTCCAGTACTCGGTGCTTCCGGAGACCTTCTTCAAGGGGATCTTCAAGCTCATGCCCGGCCACTGGCTCCTGTGGAAGGACGGCAGCCTTACCATCCGCAGATATTTCGATCCCCTGCCGACGCCCGGAGCCTGCAGGCTGTCCCACGCGGACCTGATCGATGCCATCGACAGCACCCTCAAAGAATCTGTCCGCTATCATATGGTCAGCGACGTGGAGGTGGCCTCCCTCCTGTCCAGCGGCGTGGACAGCTCCTATATCACCGCCAATTTCGGCGGAAAGCAGACCTTCACCGTGGGATTCGACTATGAGAAATACAACGAGATCCCCTATGCGAAGACCCTGTCCCGGCAGATCGGCGCGGAGAATCACAGCCGCATCATAAGCTCGGAGGAATACTGGGAGGCTCTGCCCCGCATCCAGTATTATATGGACGAACCTCTGGCGGATCCGGCGGCCAATGCCCTCTACTTCGTGGACAGGGAGGCGGCCTCCAGAGTCAAGGTCGTCCTGTCCGGAGAAGGCGCGGACGAGCTTTTCGGCGGCTATCCCATCTATCACGAGCCCCTGTCCCTGGCGGGCTATCAGAAGATCCCCGCGGGGATCCGCAAGGCCCTGGGCGCGGCGGCCGGGGCGGTGCCCTTCCACATTCCCGGACCGGGCTTTCTGAAGAGGGGAGCCCTGGATCTGGAGGAGAGATTCATCGGCAACGCCAATATATTTACGGTGCCCCAGCGCAGACGTATTCTGCTGGAGGAGACGGGCGCCGGCACACCGGCCTCTCTGACGGCGCCGGCCTATGCCAAGGTCTCTGATCTGGACGAGACCTCCCGCATGCAGTATATCGACCTTCTCTTCTGGCTGCAGGGAGACATCCTCCTCAAGGCCGACAAGATGAGCATGGCCCATTCCCTGGAATCCAGGGTGCCCTTCCTGGACAGGGAGGTGTGGGCCCTCGCCAGGCAGCTGCCCCTGCACGAGAAGGTGGACGACACCAATACCAAGATCGCCTTCCGGGAGGCTGCCCGCCGGTCTCTGACCGTGGCCCAGTCCGAGAAGAAGAAGCTGGGCTTCCCCGTGCCGATCAGGATCTGGCTCAGGGAGTCCGACGGCTACGAGAGAGTGAAGACCCTCTTCACCTCGCCGGAGGCAGGGCTTTTCTTCCGCACCGACGCCCTGGTCGAGCTTCTGGACATCCACCGCAGCGGCCGGGAGGACCTGAGCCGCCACATCTGGAACGTCTACACCTTCCTGCTCTGGTACGGCATCTATTTCAGGGGCGGAGAGGAATCTTTTGCCGCGGCGGCCCTATAGTATGTGGCGATAACGGGCACGAGATGGTATGATAATAACAGCAGTCTGTCGAAGTCTGCGTCGCTGCCGCCCGCCCCGCGCGGGTTCGACCGGAATATGAGCGGGAATGACCGCAGAGGAGAGTAAGCATGGGAGTTGTTCGTAAAACGACCGGTTATGAGTTTGAAAAGGGCGCCCGCTATGTGGCGTATGTTTCCTCATATACCCGTTCCCGCAAGGAGAAGTACGGCATCCGCGTCTACGACGTGGATATGGAGAACGGCTATCTGAACGAGCGCAGCCAGGTGGAGATCACGAATTCTTCGTATGTCACCATCTCCAAGAACCGCCGTTTTCTCTATTCCATCACCGATTTCGGCATTGAGGCCTACCGGATCTGCAAGGGCGGAGACCTGGAGACCATCAGCTATGCCTCCATCAACGGCATGCGGGGCTCCCACCTTTCCACCGATTATGAGGACCGTTTCCTCTTCGTGGGCGGCTATCACGACGGCAAGATCACCGTCCTGCGCCTCCATGAGGACGGCACCATTGGCGAGATCTGCGACGAGCTCTTCCTCAAGGGCCTGGGCAGCATCGCGGAGCGCAATTTCCGCCCCCACGTCCAGTGCGTGAAGATGACCAGGGACAACCTCTTCCTCTGCGCGGCCGATCTGGGCATGGACCATATCAATGTCTACGAGCTGGATCACGATTCCGGCAAGCTCCGTCAGAGCGCCATCCTGCACTCGGAGATGGAATCGGCGCCAAGGCACATGAAATTCTCCAAGGACGGGCATTTCATGTACGTGGTCCATGAGCTGAAGAATATTATCGACGTGTATTTCTACCAGGTGACGGACGGCGCGCCGGATTTCCAGAAGATCCAGACGGTGCCTACCCTGAACAATTACCACGCCACCGGCTCGGCGGCCAGTGCCTTGAACTTCTCCTCGGATTTCAATTATCTGATCAGTTCCAATGCCGGCGACAATTCCGTGGTGATCTTCAAGATCGATCATGACAACGGCTATCTGTCCAAGGTCCTGTGCCTGCCCATCAGCGGAGAGTATCCCAAGGACGCGGCGCTCTTCCCCGACAATCGCCACCTGGTCTCCCTCAACCATGAATCGGACACCATGACCTTCTTCAAGACGGATCTTGAGAAGGGACTCCTGATCATGCACGGCAAGGAGATCAAGATCG
>DGGX01000206.1 GCA_002392385.1 Lachnospiraceae bacterium UBA3863 | reverse complement strand
ATGCGCATTATGGACAATGTCATCAGATATCTGTGTGTTAAGAAAGACGAGGCATAACTCTCTTAACAGAAAGCAGAGGTCAGAATGAACAGAGTTATATTGATGGGACGCTTGACCAGAGATCCCGATATCCGTTACACCCAGGGCGACAGCCAGATGTGCATCGCGCGTTATACGCTGGCGGTGGACAGGCGGTTCAGCCGGAACAATAATGACGGACAGAACGCGGATTTCATTTCCTGCGTGGCTTTCGGCCGGTCCGGTGAGTTTGCGGACAAGTATCTCCGCAAGGGAACCAAGATCGCTGTTACCGGAAGACTTCAGACAGGAAGCTATACCAACAAGGACGGCGTGAAGGTCTATACCACGGATGTCGTGGTGGAGGACCAGGAATTCGCCGAGAGCAAGAATGCCTCTCAGAGCAGCAAGAATTATGGCGGCAGGGATAACCGCGACAGCTACGGCGGCAGCCGCGGCGGTTACCAGGAGAGACCGGCCCGTGATCAGGACGCCCGGACTTCGGGCGGCTACAACGCTCCGCAGGACAGCAGAGACCAGCAGGCGGACGCGATCGACGGCTTTATGAACATTCCGGACGGTATCGATGAAGAGCTTCCCTTCACCTGAGTATTTTTAAGGAGGAAGATATGGCTTTCAACAGAGAAGGCAGAGCGGATGCGCCCTTCAAAAAGAGAGGCGGCTTCCATAGAAAGAAGAAAGTCTGTGTGTTCTGCGGCAAGGACAGCACGATCGATTACAAGGACGTTGCCAAGCTCCGCAAGTATGTTTCCGAGAGCGGAAAGATCCTTCCCAGAAGGATCACCGGCACCTGCTCCACACACCAGACCGCGCTTACCACAGCCATCAAGAGAGCCCGTCACGTGGCCCTGATGCCTTACAGCGAGCGCTGAGCATGACCCCATAAGGGACAGCAGATGCAGGCTGTCGCACCCTTCGGTGCGGCAGCCTTTTTCATACCATCAGGCCGGCAGCGGGAGATTTCATAAAGAATTTCTATTTCCTGCGGCCCCGGTGTGGTACTCTGTTAGAGGAAACAATTAAAGGCACCCGCGCAGATCGCAGTAAGGTACAGACGATGAGCATGCAGGACTGGCTGGACGACCCGGAAAACAGAATTGCCTATGAACAGTTCCTGGAGGACTGTGAGCCCGCACAGGAGGAGAGGCCGCGAAGGCGCACCGTCCGCAGGCGGGAGACAGGCGCACAGTCGACACGGCGGGAGACAGGTACATTGCCTGTACGGCGGCGGAGAATGACCGGCAGGAGGCGCAGGCGCCGCTTAAAGCTGCGCAGAGTGCTGGGACTTGCGCTGCGGGTCCTTATTGCGGTGGTCATCGTGGGCGGTCTGATCATGCTTGCCAGGAACGTGAAGTTGCCTTTTCAGATCCCCGGGGTCGGGACCGGCACGGAGACGGAGACCGCCGATGAGACGGGGGTCGGAATTGTCGGACAGGGACAGACGGGAGAGGCGGAGGACGATGATGCGCGCTGGTACGGCGCCCCGCCCATCTATGTACAGCTCCTGACGCCCAACGAGTATTCCAGGCCCCAGATCCCCCTGACGGAGGTGAACGGCATCGTCATCCACTATACGGCCAATCCGGGGTCCGGCGCCCAGAACAACAGGGACTACTTCGAGAGCCTGGCCGAGACCGGCGAGAATTCCGTGAGCAGCCATTTTGTCATCGGTCTGGACGGAGAGATCATCCAGTGCATTCCCTGCGACGAGGTCGCCTATGCCTCCAATGAGCGCAACAGCGACACGATCTCCATCGAATGCTGCCACCCCGATGAGACCGGCGCTTTCAATGAGGCCACCTATGATTCTATGGTCAGGCTCACCGCCTGGCTGTGCAGGGATCAGGGACTGACATCCGAGGACGTGATCCGCCACTATGACGTGACAGGCAAGGACTGTCCGCGGTATTTTGTCCAGAATGAAGACGCCTGGCTGCAGTTCAGGGCGGACGTGCAGAACAGGCTGGAAGAGCTGGAAGCGGGAACGGCATTATAAAGAAAATACAGAAAGAAGCAGAGATCATGACGGAAGAGAGAATCGCCAGGATCAATGAACTGGCAAGGAAATCCAAGACCGCGGAAGGACTGACGGAGGAGGAGAGAGAAGAACAGAAGCAGCTCCGCCAGGCCTATATCGCGGATATTCGCAGAAATCTCCGGGGACAGCTGGAGAACATTACGATCGTGGAACCTGATGGCAGCCTTACACCAGTGAGAAGCAAGAAAAGGTCTTAAAGGAGGTTTTACCATGGCAGCGAAGATCAAGGCAGGCACCGGCGGCGACAGATATGTGCCCTATGCAGAGCGCACAGGAGAGGAGTCTGTAGTCTATTTCACACGCGACCTCTCCCCGGAGGGGCTTCGCAGGATCTATAAGAAGGTCTGCGCCGGTCTTACCGGCAGGACGGCGATCAAACTGCACACCGGCGAGAAGAACGGGCCCAACATCATTCCCAGGCCCTGGGTCAGGCACCTGATCGAGACGGAGCTGCCGGAGGCGGTGATCGTCGACACCAACACCTTCTATCCCGGTGACAGGGACAGCACAGAGAAACACAGAGAGACCATTCGCGTCAACGGCTGGACCTTCGCGCCGGTGGATATCCTGGATGAGGAAGGAACCACCCGCTTCCCCGTAAAGGGCGGCAAGTGGATCGATGAGATCTCCGTGGGCAGTCACCTGGCGGACTATGACTCCATGCTGGTCCTCACTCATTTCAAGGGCCATGTCATGGGCGGCT
>DGGX01000148.1 GCA_002392385.1 Lachnospiraceae bacterium UBA3863 | reverse complement strand
CCTGGCAGAAGTAGAGCTGCGACACGTTCTTCAGCATGCCGCCCAGCTGGTAGAGAAACAGGAAGACCATCAGCAGGACCCAGAACCGGTCGGCAAAACAGATCTTCATCTGCTCCCTGACGGTGAGGGCCGGCGCGGTCTCCGCCTCGGCTGCCTGCACGGCCATGTTTTCCTCGGTGACGCGCTCCCGGGTGAAATAGTACTCGATCACGGCACCGACTGCCGTGATCACCATCAGGATGATCACAAAGAGCTTCCAGTGGTGATAGGATGCCAAGCCGTCATAGATGGCTGCGCCTGCTTCGTCCGTGTAATAGACGATCTCCCCGGCGTCGTTGAGCACCGGTGTCCCTCTCCCGCTCATGTCGTAGACGAAGAGGAGGCGCAGGAAGAAGGGCAGGATCATGGAGACGACGCCCATGGCCGCCAGGGCCGTGGCATTGGAGATCGTCGCCAGGAGACCCCTGTCCTTGCTGTCGCGGGTGGACAGGCTGACCAGAGCGGCGTGGGGAATGGCGTACATGGGTGACGCGATGCCGAACCAGAGCATGTAGCCGACAGAGATCAGGATCAGGGCCATCAGCTGCTTGTCCTGCATGGTCTCATTGACATAAGGGGACAGGATAAACAGGACGGCCAGGGACAGGAGGCTCAGCGGCACGCTCATGAAGAGCATGGGGTGGGCTTTGCCGGCCCGGGTCCGGATGTGGTCCATGAGGCGTCCCGCGAGAATATTGCCGGCCACGACGAAGATGACCGAGATCACCGGGAGCGATGTGAAGAAGCCGCTCGCCCACTTGTTGATGTCCAGTACGTTGGACATGTAGGCGTTGAAATAGTTGGCGATCACGGAATTGGCCAGGAGGGCCATGGTCGGACCGACCAGGTAGCCCAGGATCCCCTCGGGAAACAGTGTCACCTTGTCACTGCGGATCCGGGTCCGCGCCGCCGGGCTGTCGAAAAATGTCAGTTTCATAAGTCTTTCCTTATGATGTAAGTCCTTCTGTTTCAAAAATCCACCAGGTAGATCCCGATGGCGATCTTGGTGAAGCTGCCCCTTTTCTCGATCTCCTTGATCCGGGCAGTCAGCATCTTGCCGGCGTCCATGAGCCGGGAGAATACCAGGTTGTCCTTCTCCGGGATGTAGCCCATTTTTCTCCCGTCCGGAGCCAGGACCAGGATGGCCTTCTCGTCGAATTTGTTCTCCTCCCGCCGCAGGGTCAGCTTGTCCTCCACTTTGATCGCCTCAAGGACGGTGATGTCCTGCAGGTGGGTCGTGCCCGCCACATAGGTGTCAAAAAGGTGGATCTCCCGGATCAGGGGCTGGAGGAGCTCCCCGATCTTCTTCTGTTCCAGGGTGGAGACAAGCTCGCCCCCTCTGCCGATCATCAGTTCATCCGCCATACCAGCTCCAGGCCTCCTTCCCGCAGGATCGTCTCCGCCGCCTCATCCAGCTGGCGGTGATAGTCCCGATAATGCTCCAGTTCCTTCTCCAGTGCCTGTATCTTCTCTTCCCGGGCCTTCTCGTCCTCCAGCTCCGCCTTCCAGGTATAGGGCTCGGTGGTCCGGATCTCTTCGATCTCCCTGCGCACGTCCGCGATCCGGTCCACCAGATCAGGGATCTCCACCGTGATCCGGCCGTCGATCTTCAGCTCCTCAAGAGCAGCCCTTACCAGGACCTCCAGTTCCGAGAGGGCCTTCACGTCGTTCTGGCCGTAGGCCTGCACGATCCGCGCCCACAGTTCCCTGAGCCGCTCCTCCCGGTCCGTCTCGGGATGGATGTCGGGGTGCAGGAGCTTGACCAGACGCCGGTAGAGGACCTTGGACCGCTCCGCCTCGTAGATGGTCGAGGTCCCGGATTCACGGCACCTCTTCTCGTCCGTGATCATCTGCCGGAGCTGTTTCTGGTACTCGGCCATCTCCTTGTTCAGCTGGGCTTCCAGGGCCTCCGCGTCGATGGCCTGGCCCCGGTTCAGGGCCTTCTGGTAATAGCCGATCAGCTTCTTCTGCCGGATGCAGGCCACCTTCTCCTCGAAGATCTGCGTCATGAGCCGGCCGAAGGTCTTCAGGTACATTGTCCAGATCTGTCCGGCCTCCTTGCGCAGGCGGTCCCTCTCCACGAGCAGGGCTTCGTATTCATCGTAACGGTTATTGTCAGTCCTTGCCAGTTCCATCTTCTCTCACCACCTCGAAAGCATACAATTCATTATACAACGTCGCCAGCGGCACGCCATCTGTTTCTGCCCCGGCCAGGAAATCCTCTGCTGTCCGGAACCACCGGCTGCCGAACCGGACCACCACGTTGCTCTCCTCTTCCACGGCCTCGACCTCCAGCGGACGGCCCTGAAAGCGGAACCGGATCAGGCAGGGCGTTTTCAGCAGATGGTAGAGATCGAAAAGGTCGATCTCCGCGGGTCCCTCCGGCCGCAGCCTGTACATGCCGCCTACGATCTCCTGCATGATGGTCCGGTCCCCGAAGAAACCGCTGTCCGCTATGCGCCTGGCGATCAGGGGCCGGGCCCTCTCCAGAAGCTCGTAAGCCTCCTCTTCCTTCCCTTCCGCCTCCCGGATCTGCGACAGGCGCAGGAAGACCTCAGGCGCCTTGGAATAGGGATAAGGGCCCCCCTTCAGTTTCTCATAGAGATCCTCGATGATCTCCCGGAAGCGATCGGGGTCCTTGTCCACATAGAGGCCCCGCCGGTACATGTCCGCCACCTTGTAGGCGGCGTTCAGGTCGCCCTTCTTCCCGGCCCGGTCGAAACAGCGGAAGGCCTTCTCATAGTTCCGTTCCCCTGTCCTGCCGTAGTACCAGATATAGCCCAGTCCCACCAGGGCGAAGGTGTGGTCATATTCCGCGGCCAGCTCATAGTACTTGAGGGCCAGGTCGAACTGTCTCTGTTCATAATATACGGATCCGAGTTGCGCCATATAATCCGGGTTGCCGGTCTCCTCGATGAGATAATGCAGGGCCTCCTCGACCAGGAACCTGTCCTCCTCACTCGGATTGGTCAGCCGGTAGAATCGTCGGCAGATCCTCTGCGCTTCCATAAGTGTCATAAATGTTCCCCTCCTTTTATGACCATTATACAGGAAGCGTCAATGTTCCGGTCGCACCGCGGGCGACAAAAGTATCGCAGACTTCCGCCCGTTCGGCTACTCTGTTGTTACGAACCCATCAGCACAGTCCGGCCAAACAGGAGAAGCTTTCATGTCCGATTATCATATTTCCGGAGTCGCAGCCACTGACCGCCGCGGGCCGGCCGTCTGCGCCAGGATCGCCCAGCCGCCGCCGAACGTGAAACACCCGATCTTGAAGAAAAAGAGAAAGAGCACCAGCCCCTTCTTAAGCCAATGGTCGTTATTCATAAGATTCCGCCGTTTTTATTTTTTTCCATAATATAGTCATAAGCAGGAGCAACTGTCCACGAAGGTGAACAGTTACTCCTGCATTCATCAGCATTCGGAAATGCTTATTATCTGGAGCTGCGGTTGCGGTTGAAATTGATCAGGCAGCCGGCCTTGACGATCTCGCGCTCATTGTCCGTCATATCCTGGATGTAGAGATCGATCTGTGCGGCCTTGCCGTCCTTGATGACATAGCCCTTGATATCGGAGAGATCGCCGTCCAGGGCCTTTCTGATGCCGGGCACATAGATGTAATCGCCGACTTCAAAGGCATCTGGTGCGCCTTTGAGGTGGAAGGGGATCATGCCCCAGTTCATGACGTTGGAGCGATAGCGCTTGGTAGCGTACTCCTGGGTGATATTTGCCAGGCCGCCGATCACACGCTGGCAGGAAGCCGCCTGCTCACGGGCGCTGCCGTCACCGGGCTTGTTGGCGTAGACCATGGAGCCGATCTCGATCTCCTGCAGGTTCACAGCTTCGGAACCGGGGATCGTGTGGATGACCGCGTAGACATCTGCAAGCGCAGCGTCCTTCTCCGCCGGATCGCCGCCTGCCACGCGGCAGCGCTCCGTCTGATCCACGGCCTTGGACCTGCCCACGTACTCCGGATCGCGTCTGGAGAGGGTGAACTCGGCCAGTCCCAGGGGATTGGACCGATAAGAGGATGTCTCGCCCGAAGGGATCAGCTCATCGGTCGTGGTGACCTCGTCCAGGATCTTGGAGCAGACCTTGAGCAGGATATTGTCAGCCAGAGGCTCCATGGCGGGCCAGGGCTTGATGTTGGGACCGTCGAAAAGCTCGACGGAAGGATCTGCCTTGCCGTAGCCCTGGTAGACACGGGCCTTGTAGACCGTATCGTCGTAGTCATGGGCCGGCACATTGCCCCAGCAGTCATACCGCTCGGCGGAGGTGAGGATACCGCCGTTGGCCGCGGTGGCCGCGATGGACCGGGCATCCATGAGGGCCGCTGCCGCCATCTGGCCCTTGCCGGGCTGGGAGCCTTCGCGGTTGGGGAAGTTCCTGGTCGTATGGCGGACGGAAAGGCCGTTGTGCATGGGGGTATCGCCCGCGCCGAAGCAGGG
>DGGX01000115.1 GCA_002392385.1 Lachnospiraceae bacterium UBA3863 | reverse complement strand
AAGTGGTGGGAGTATGTCACTTTACTTACCTCGATTACCCTTTTTCTGCTGCGTATGCAGGGCGGGGTGTACAGGTTGGAGTATGGGTTCGAAAGCTTACATGGTGAGCAGGAGGAGGACCCACGATTACAGGGCCGGGATATAAGGACTGGCGTTCAGGTCCTGCATCATGCAATGTTTCTTAAACAGAGAAGGATCTGTGGCGGGCGGCGATGAGGATGCCGATGAGGAGTGTGATGGCGGAGGCGGCGATGAGGGCGGCTGTCTGCTGAGGATCGACTGTTGTTTCTGCTTCCGTCGCGGCTGCTGCGGTTTCTTCGGCCCTGTCCATGGCGGGCATTTCCGAAGGTCCGGTGCCCTCCTCCATGGAAGGCTGCTCACCGTCTTCCATGGAGGACATGTCCTCCGAGGTCTCGCCATGCCCGGGGCGACGGTGTCCGCCGCTGCCCCTGGAATGCCTGCCCGCAGGCATTTCGCCTTCTTCAAGGGCGGGCATATCTTCCGGCATCTCGCCTTCTTCAAAGGAAGGCATGTTTTCCGGCATTTCGTCTCCGCCGAAGGTCGGCCCGGTCATCTCGTCTGTCCCGTCCTGGTTGGAGCTCTCTCCGGCTTCCTGCACGGAATCGTTGGCGTTATGGGAAGGATCTCCCTGGAAGAAGCCTCCCCGGGGGAAGTCGCCCTGGGGGATGCCCATGCCCGAGGCGCCGGCGCTGGCCGAGCCGGCATAGGATACCATGCTCTCCAGTGTGATCTCCTCCGTCTGGCCGTCGGCTGTGAGGGTGTAGGTCTGGCCCTGGGTCAGCTCGGGGCAGCTGAAGATCACGGATGTGTAGGTGCCGGGGACTTCCCAGCTCAGCAGGGTCGTGCCGGCCGCGTCTGTCAGGGAGACCTCTGTGCCGGCCTCGCCGCTGGCGGTGTACATGACGGAGGCCTGTTCCGAGCTCTCCGCGAACATTTCCGCCATGGCGGAGGAGCCGCAGGCGATCACTGTGCCGCCGGTGACGTAGGCACCGCCGCCGCTCTCCGTGCCCGGGTCGATGGCGCAGTTGCCGCCTTCGCCCGGCAGGCTGATCCTGACGGTACCGCCTTCAATATAGATATCGCCGTTGGAATCCAGGCCGTCCGCATCCCGGCCGTTCTCATTGATGATGGTCACGCTGCCGCCGCTGATGCGGATCCAGATCTCTGTCTCCCGGGCATCCGCGGTGTCGGTTGCCTCCGCAGTGTCGGTTTCCTCCGCGGTGTCGGTCCCGTCCGCGGTCTCCATGAAGGCTGGGACCATGCCCATCGTGCCGGTCGCACTGCTGTCTCTGGCGTTCATGCCGTCGTCCCCGGCATAGATGGTGATGTCTCCGCCGGCGATCTCGATGGTCAGGGCCTCGATGCCTTCATAGCACTCCTCCATGGTGATGGTGCCGCTTTCGACGTAGACGAACCCGTCTGTGGTGATGCCGTCGTCGCCCGCTGTGAGGGTGAGGTCCGCTCCTGTGAAGGCGAATCCGTCGTTGGTGTGGATGGCGTCCTCAGGCGCGGTGATGGTCAGGGTGCCTCCGGTGATGGTCAGTTCATCGTTGGCGGAGATGCCGTGCTCACAGGCCGCGGTGATGGTGAGGCTCCCGCTGCCGTTGACGGTCAGGTCGTCGTGGGCGTAGATGACGCCGTCCGTGCCGTCCGCCAGGGCCTCCTCCGAGTAGGTGTCCCCGGAGACCAGGCTGTTGTCGCTCCCCTCCGCCAGGGTCAGGAAGACCTTGTCGGCCTGGTCCACGCGGATACAGGCGTCGTCGGCGCACGCGATGTCCACGCCGTTCAGAAGGATCCAGACCTTGGAATAGGACTCCGCGTCCACGATCAGACTGCCATCCGTCAGGCTGCCGCTGACGGTGTAGTATCCGCTCTGCACGATATAAACGCTGCCGTCCAGCACGTAGGCGCCGCTGCCGGAGACCGAGGCGGTATCGCCGTCCAGGGTGATGACCGTCGCCCCGCTCGTGTCCCATGTGCCGTCCAGATCATTTTCGGTGAAATATTCCGATCCGCTGTAGGTCTCCGCATCCTGGTCCCGGATCACCTGCAGACCCAGCCTCTCTCCGTTCATGAACAGGACCGTGACCAGGAGGGTCAGGATCAGGATGATGATACAGACAGCGTCCGTATACCTGTGTTTGCTCATTGCTATGCCTCCGGATCTCTTCCGCTTCCGGTGTCTTTTATCCCATGTAATCGCCGTTGTAGCTGACAAGGACCGCGCTGCCGACGCCGGGGACCCTGTCCAGTTCATTGATGAAGGCGGTGTCGTCGTTCTTCAGGCGGATCTCCGCGTTGAGCTCGATCCGGCCGGCCTGGACGGTCTTGCTCTTGACCACGCAGCGCTCGGCCGCCTGCCGCAGCATGTCCATGGCTGCCTTCTCGCTCTCCTGACCGTCGCACTGCAGGACCACGATGTAGGGGTTGTCGTGGGGCTTTTTGTTGACAAAGACCAGCAGGATCAGGCCGATGACCACGCTGCCGATGACCGCCAGCGGCAGCATGCCCGCCGCCAGCACGATGCCGGCCGCGATGGACCAGAAGAGGAAGGCGATGTCCAGAGGCTCCTTGATGGCCGTCCTGAAACGGACGATGGAAAGGGCACCGACCATACCAAGGGACAGGACCACGTTGCTGGTCACTGCCAGGATCACAAGGGTGGTGATCATCGTCATGGCCAGCAGGGTCACACCGAAGCTGGAAGAATACATGACGCCCGCGTAGGTCTTTTTGTAAATGAAGAAAATGAAAAGGCCGATCCCGAAGGACAGGGCCAGGGCCAGCACCATGTCCAGTACGCTGATGGCAGCCACATTCTCGAGAAAACTTGTCTTGAAGATATCACTGAAGCTCATGATCTAATCCTCCTGATCATTGAATTCCTGCCGCGGGCCTGTCCCGCGGGCTTTACGCTCTATCGTCCGCCGGCCCGTTCACTGAGCCGGCACATCTGTATTTTCCGCCGGCTCAGTCATAGATCCGGCACTGTGCATATTTGGAAAAAGCGGAGACCCTTCTTCCCGGGGTCGCCACGCAGCTGCGGATGACCTCCGGCAGGTAGTTGTCCCACTTGACCTCCAGGATGATGCCCGCGTCGCCGGCGGGGACCGTCGGGCAGTCCCAGTTCAGCAGGTCGGTGCATCCGAGGCCGGTCCGTATGTCATAGTCGAAGGTGACCCGGACATTGCCCGGCGCGTAGACATAGGGCTCGCGGGTGTAGTCCACGATGGTCCTGGGCCGCAGCCCCTGGCCGCGCATCTTGCTGTAGAGCTCCGCCACCAGCTCCCGCCGGTACTGTCCCGCCTTCTGACTGGGCAGGCCGCCCGGCAGCGCGTCGGGGACCGGCGGCTTGTCCAGCTCCGCCTGCATCCAGGAAAGGTCGCCGTCCACCAGGGCCTGCGCCTCCTCCGCCGTGATGCGGGCCGCATATTTGGTCCCGAGGCCATTGTTTTTGCTCTTTTTCTCCAGTTTGATGTAGGACGTGTCTCCGTTATAGTAACGGATCCGGAACTTCTCGCGCATGTTGACGCCGTCCACCTTCTCCCGCAGCGCCTTGTCCGCCGCGTTGTCGAAGTAGAGGCTCCGGATCCGGGTCTTTCCGTCTATGGCGTAGGGATCGGGCTCGGCCACCGCCCGCAGGCGCTGCCGGATCGCCAGCATATCCGAGCGGTTGATCTCGTGCTTCCACTCATGTCGGTACTGCATCTCACTCTCCTTCCCGGGAACCTGCGACACCGCCTGACTCCGCGGCGGTGTCTCCGTCCCGTCTGTGCCCAGTCTAAGGGGGCAACCTTATAGGAAACTTAGAAACCTTAAAGTTTCTTTTTTTCTGCAGGGACTGATCCTTGTGCGCTATAATAGCTGCATAAGGCAATAAAAAAACCGGCTCCCGCCGGCTGTATCAGAAATATAAAAATGACCGGCTCCCGCCGGCTGTGTGAGGAATATACGATTATGGCGCATCCCCTGGTTTCCGTGATCCTTCCCATTTATAACATCGAGCAGTATCTGGACCGCTGCATGGACTCCGTGCTCCACCAGACCTGGAGCGAGCTGGAGATCCTGATGGTGGACGACGGCTCCACAGACCGCTGCGGCGCCCTCTGCGACGCCTACGCCGCCCTGGATGACCGCATCCGCGTGATCCATAAGGAGAACGGCGGTCTCTCCGACGCCCGCAACTGCGGCATCGGCCAGGCCGGCGGGGACTACATCACCTGCATCGATCCCGACGACTACGTGGACCCCGACTACGTGGAATACCTGATGGACCTCATCCTCCGCCACGGCACCCTCATGTCCGTCGCCCAGCACAGGGTCATCTTCGAGAACGGCCGCATCGAGGACCACGGTGCCGCCCCGGACAGCGGCGAGACCGAGACGGTCCTGTCCGCCAGGGACTGCATCGAGCGCATGTGCTACCACGATGTCATCGACACCTCCGCCTGGGCCAAAATGTACCACCGCAGCCTTTTTGCCGACGTGCGCTATCCCAAGGGCCGGATCTTCGAGGACATCGCCACCACCTATAAGCTCATGATGCAGTGCGACCGGATCGCCGTGGGCCTGGCCTCCAAGTACAACTACCTCTTCCACAGCGGTTCCATCGTCACCGGGGCCTTCAATCCCAGAAAGCTGGACCTCCTTCCCATGACAGACCGCATGGCCCGGGATGTCCTGCAACGGTGGCCGGATCTGGAGGACGCCGTCCTCCGCCGCCGGGTCTACGCCCGTCTCAGCACCCTCAACCAGCTGCCTGCCCCCTCGTCGGCCCAGGACTCTGCTGAAGTAAAGGAAGCCCGGGACAGGATCCTCCGCTTCATTAAAAAATACCGGCACAGGATCCTGACGGACCCCCGGGCACCGAAGAGAGACAAGATCGCTCTTCGTATGCTTGGCATGGGGTACCCCGTCTACCGTGCCGGATGGGGCTTGTATGCGAAGGTCAAGAAAGGGAAGTGAGGCCGTGTCTCACTCCCCTGTATACTGATCGATCCATACAGGGATCTCACTGAGTGAAGCTATAGTCTCCGCCGCCCGATGGGCGTCGGAGGCTTCTCTTTTGTCCGCGAGGGCGGGAGGCACGAACCACAGGGCGTGGAGGCCGGAGGCCAGGGCGCCGCGGTAGTCCTTGACATAGTTGTCGCCGATGAAGAGGCACTCCTCGGGCCGGCAGCCGGCCTTGCGCACGCAGAGGGAGAAGAAGTCCGGAGAGGGCTTCTCGGCGCAGGCCTCCTCGCTGGTGACGACCCAGTCAAGGTAGCGCAGGAGGTCCAGGTGTTCCAGTTTCTTGAACTGGTAGAGGGCGGTCATGTCGGTGCCGATCCCCAGCTGCATGCCCCGCTCCTTGAGGAGGCGCATGGTGTCGGCGGCCCCGGGGGAGATCTCGGATTCCCGGATCAGGGTGTCCCAGTAGAGCTCCGTCATGCGGAGAGCATGAGGGAAGAGCGGGAGGCCGTGGTCCTCCAGGATGTTCTGGAAGCGCAGGAGGCGGTTGTGGTAGGCGGCCACGTCACCCATCTGGAGGTGCATGCGGTCCATCATCTCCAGGGACAGTCTCTCGGAGGCGCCGGGCTCCCAGCCGAAGGCCTCCTCGGTATAGGCGGAAAGGGCCGCATGGGCTTTTCTGTTGGCGTCGATATAGCTGTAGAGCGTGTCATCGATGTCAAAAATCACCGCACGGATCATTTTGTTCTCCTTTCTGCTTTTGGGATATCCGGTTTCTTACCTGTTTTCGTACAGGAGGTCCACAAGGGTCCGGAGCCTGCCGGCTTCCATCTGGCCGGGCGCCGAGGCTCTGGCAGCGGAACCGAAGGTGACAGCGCTCCCGAAGAAGCCGCCTGCCACGCGGCTGACCACGCCGCGGTCTGCCATGGCCATGGTGATCAGGGGCCGGCGCGCGCCGCCGTCCCGCATCTGCTGTGTGGCCGTCAGCAGGGTCAGCACATTGGCGTCGGTCCGGGGCATGACCGCGATCTTGAGGATATCGGCGCCCAGATCCTGCATGCGCCTGAGGCGGCGCAGGAGCTCTTCCAGCGCCGGGGTCCCCGCAAAATCATGGGAGGACATGACCACCGGAACGCCGGCGGTATGGAGATTATCCGTCAGACGGCGGCAGAAGGCCTCTCCCTCCGAGGACAGGGTATCGCCCGCGAAGAGCTCCAGGTCCGCCAGGTCGATGAGGCCGGAGGCCGCGGCGTCTGTCAGCAGCCGCTCGTAGGCGTCTGCCGTGATGGCCGCCTCACCGCCCTCCGCCTGTGTGCGGAAGGTGAAGAGGAGGGGCCTGTCTCCCAGGCTCTCCCGGATGATCCTGAGCATGTGAAGGACCGACGCCGGCTCACTCACATGGTCATAGTAATCGGCCCGCCACTCCACAAGGTCCGCCGGGGACAAGCCCGGCGCGGACAGCTCCGCGAGGATCTCCTCTTCGGTCCTGCCGGTCAGGGGCACGCAGATCTTAGGCCGTCCCGCGCCGATCGCCAGGTCCCTGACGACCAGGGTGTCCCCGCATCTTCTGTGATCCATGCTTTTCCCCTTTCCGCAGAACGCATGACAAGGCTACTTCTCAGATACTTCTTAAGGGTCTCTTTCCTAAGGCTCAGGCCCGTTTCGCGCCCCGCTCATACCGGAAATAGTAATAGAGTATCTCAATTATACAGCAGCTGGTCCAGCCGACGGGATACCCGAAGCCCACGACCTGCGGCGTATTGAGGATGAAACGGGTGAAAACGAACAGGTAGATCTGCCGCAGCGCCACGAAGCAGGACAGCATGATGACCATGGGGCCCGTGGAATCACCGCGTCCGCGCATACTCCCCGCCAGCGTGTGGTTCACGCTGTTGAAGAGCATGAAGAAAATGTTGGTCCTGGTGAACAGAGCCGCGAAGGAGATCACCTCCGGGTCCTGTGTGAAGAGGGCGGCCACATTGTCGACGTAGAAGAAAAGGCTCACCGCCAGGAAGGCCGACACGCTGAGGGTCAGCAGGATGGTCGTGAGGGTCCCCCTGTCCACCCGGTCCTTGCGGCCGGCGCCCATGTTCTGGCCCACGAAGGTGGTGGCGGCCATGGCCGTGCTCTGCACAGGCAGGAAAATGAACTGGTCCATCTTATTATAACAGCTCCAGCCAGCCATACAGGCACTTCCGAACTGATTGACGTAGGCCTGGACAAAGGTATTGGAGAAGCTGGTGATCACGGACTGGATGCCGGCCGGCAGGCCCACCCGGAAGATCTGCAGGGCCGTGGCCGGATGGATCCGCAGATCCCGCCAGACCAGGCGGTAGATATCCCGGCTCCTTGTCAGCAGGACCATGGTCAGCACGGCGGAGACGGCCTGCGACAGGATGGTGGCATAGGCCACGCCGGCGATCCCCATCTGAAAGCGGATCACGAAGAGCAGGTCCAGCACGATGTTGAGGATACTGGTCAGGATCAGGAAGAGCAGGGGCCGCACTGTGTCGCCCACGGCGCGGAGGATGCCGCTTCCCATGTTATAGAGCAGCAGTCCCGTGATACCGGCAAAATATATGGTCAGGTAGGTCCTGGCGTCCTCAAAGACGTCCTCCGGCGTGGAGATCATGCGCAGCAGGGGGGCCGCCGACAGGCAGCCGATCAGGGTGAAGGCCGCGCAGATGCAGAAGGTCAGGGCCATGGCCGTCTCCACGGCGGTGTGGAGCTTCTTCTCGTCCTTCTGGCCGAAATAGCGGGCGATCAGGACGCCGGCGCCCACGGAGAAGCCGTTGAAGAAAAAGACCTGCATGTTGACGATGGGGGTCGTGGCGCCCACGGCGGCCAGGGCCTCCTTGCCCACAAAGTTGCCCACTACGACGGAATCCACCGTGTTGTAGAGCATCTGGAAGACATTGCCCAGCATCAGCGGCAGCGCGAACAGAATGATCTGCGCCGCGATGGGGCCCTGGGTCATATCCCGGGTTGTTGTCTCTTTTTCAGTATGTTTCATCCCGGGAATATAACCCCCTCCAGAAAGATTTCCAGTCCGATCAGGATCAGGATCGCCCCGCCCAGAATCTGGGCGTGTCCGGCCATCCGGGTCCCGAAGCGCGTGCCGAGACTGATCCCGGCCCTGCATACAAGATAGGTCACGGCGCCGATCAGCAGACAACAGAGCCAGGCCTCCGCCGCCTGATATCCGGCAATGGTGAATCCCACCGACAGCGCGTCGATGGAAGTGGCCACGCCCAGCATGAGAAGGATCCCGGTCTCATCGCTGAATCGGTTCTCCTCCTCTCCGCCCCGCAGGGCCTCCAGGATCATCCTGCCGCCGATAAACAAGAGCAGGCCCATCGCCAGCCAGGGGATCGCGGTCTGGAAGGGCGTGAAGATCTCCGCTACCGTCCGCACACAGACCCAGCCGATCATGGGCATCATAAACTGGAACCCCGCAAAGGTCCCCGCGATCCGCGCCTTCCGGGCGCGCCTCATCCCCGGCGCCTGCATGCCGCTCACCAGAGACACGGAAAAAGCATCCATAGCCAGACCGAAGCCCAGCAGGATGCTGTTCACTACAAACATCACCATATACATACCTTTCCGGGCGCGTACACGCCCCGGTCCCTCCCGGGAATCCCCGGGTACTGCCTTGATCAGATCTCGAAGATCGCCTCGACCTCCACCGGCGCGTTCAGGGGCAGCTGGTTGACGCCGCAGGCGGTGCGGGCGTGGCGGCCGGCCTCTCCGAACACGTCATAGAGGAGCTGCGAAGCCCCGTTAGCCACCAGGTGCTGGTCCATGAAGCCGGTCCTGCTGCTGACAAAGGCCTGGATCTTGACGACGTTCTTCACCTTGTCCAGGTCGCCCAGATAGAAGCGGACCGCCGCCAGCATGTTGATGACACAGGTGCGCGCGGCCTCCTGCGCCTCTTCCAGGGTCACTTCCTCTCCCACATGGCCGGGATGCAGCATCTTTCCGTCCACCGTCGGGATCTGCCCGGAGACAAAAAGCATGTTCCCCACCTGCTTGACGGGGATGTACATAGCGGCCGGCACAGACATGGCGGGCAGCCGGATACCGAGTTCTTCAATTCTTGCTTCTGCTGACATAATGAACCTCCTGTCGATATGTCCGCGGCCTTTCTGCGGCGGACCAGAACGGCATCTTGTGCCGCTGTGGCTGCATGTGAATCATTGCACCTGTCACCCGGAAAGTATATACTGATTAAAGCAGGAAAACAAGCATCTCTTCCGGCGGCGGGCAGATTGGGGCATGTCCGGTTCATCCCCCGTACAGCCGGCGCGGAAGCCTCACGGAAAGACGGATCACCGGTATGAAACAGGGACACGAGAACATACAGAAAGGACTGCCGCTCCCGGAAGGCCTGCCCGCGGATCTTCCCGCCGGAATGACAAGTCTCTACCCCTCCCGCTGGCGCAATGCCGCGGTCCTGATCCCTCTGATCGAGAAGCCCGACGGCCTGCATATCCTCTTTGAGATCCGCAGCGCCAGGATCCGGCAGGGCAGCGAGGTCTGTTTTCCCGGCGGACGGATCCAGGAAGGAGAAGACAGCCGCGAGACCGCAGTCCGTGAAACGGCGGAGGAGCTGCTCATCGAGCCCTCTCAGATCCGCGTACTGGCGCCCATGTTCCGGATCATGGGACCGGGCGGCGCGGAGGTCAGCTCCTGGCTGGGCCTGCTGCGGGACTACCACGGCACCTTCTCCTACGACGAGGTGGCGGACGTTTTCTCCCTGCCGCTCACGTGGCTGCGGGAACACCCGCCCGCCGTCTACGACGCGGAATACGCGGCCAGACTGCCCGAGGACTTCCCCTGGGACAAGCTCCCCGGCGGCCGGGCCTATCCCTGGCAGGGGATTCCCAAAAAGTACTATTTTTATGACACCCCGGAAGCCGTGATCTGGGGGCTCACCGCAGAACTTCTCTACCACAGCGTCAATCGCCTGACGGTCCGTTGAGGGTTCTCGAAGGAGGTTTTAAGAAATGCGCATCTCTGATTTGAAACTCCCCTGGAGAGACTGGACTGTCGTAGGCAGGCTGGGAAGCGGCAGCTACGGTACTGTCTTTGAGATCGAACGTGTCCATTACAATGAACGCTCCGCCGTCAAGGTGATCACGATCCCCCCGGACCAGGATCAGCTGGACAGCGATTATTCCGACGGTCTCTCGGAAGAGACCATCCATCAGAAGTACGCCGACCAGCGTGCCAGGATCGAGCGGGAATACCGTCTGATGGCCGAGATGAAGTCCCATCCCAACATCGTCCGCTGCGAGGATATCGTCACGGAACCTGTGGAGGACGGGATCGGCTGGAATATCTATATCCGCATGGAGCTGCTGCAGCCGCTCCATAAATATCTGCGTGATCACACCCTGGAGCCGGAGGATGTCCGCCAGCTGGGCATGGACCTCTGCGAGGCCCTGCATGCCTGCCAGAAGAAGGGGATCATTCACAGAGACATCAAGCCGGAGAACATCCTGCTCTCCGAATTCGGTTCCTTCAAGCTGGGCGATTTCGGCGTCGCGCGCACCATGGACCACACGACGGCGGCCACCTTCGCCGGCACCGAGCGCTACATGGCGCCGGAGGTCTGGGAGCACCGTTCCTATAACCACACCGTGGATATCTATTCCCTGGGTCTGGTCATGTACTGGCTCCTCAATGAGCGCCGCATTCCCTTCCTGTCCCCGGACAGGGAGCCCTCGGCGCCCGAAATACAGTATGCCATCACCCGCCGCCTCAACGGCGAGCCCCTCCCCGCACCGCGCGGCGGAAGCGACCGTCTGAAGGCGATCGTCCTCAAGGCCTGTGCCCACCAGCCCAATGACCGCTGGCAGAGCGCTGAGGAGATGCTGGAAGCCCTGCGGGCCGCCGGCTCCGAAAAGGCCGCCCAGACCGTTCCGGATCCCTTCGTCGCTGCCGGTGCCGCCGCTGCCGCCGGTTCCGTCGGTTCCTACACCAGCGGTTCTGCCAACAAGGGTCCTGTCACCGGCGGTTCGGCCAGCGCCGCAGGGGCTGTTCCCCCGCGCGACTACCGGGATCCCGAAGACAGAACTGTCTATGCCTTCCATGAAGAGGCTCCGGCGGACGAACCTGAAGAGACCCTCTCCGTCGCCGGCTTCTACGCCGCCGGCGGGGCCGCGCCGGATCCGTCCGAAAATACAGCCTATGCGGGTGCCTTCCGATCCTTCGGAGACAGCGCTTCCCCCAAGTCCGGGAATGACGGCGCAGACGCGGCTGCGGCAGACAGTGCCGCTGCGGGCAGTACCAGTACCCGGACGGACGATGATGTCACGGAAATGGGCTGGGGAGCTTCTCCTGACGCAGACACATCGTCAGATGAGACCTACGTTGCGGGCGCGGGTGCCGCTGGCGCCGCGGATCAGTCCCAGTTTGACTATGACGCTGTTTCCTCGGCCTGGAGTGCATATACCGCCGCCAAAGAGGCCGAGGCCGGTGCTTCTGCGGGCAGCACTGCCTCCGGGACATCCGGCACAGGCAGCTCCGCCCATGCTTACGAAGGAGCGCCGGAGAACAAGGGACCGGCCACGCCTCCGACTCCGCCGGATGATAATAAACGCAAGCTCCGTAAGATCGGCCTTGTCGTTCTGGGCGCCCTGCTCATGCTCTTCCTGCTGCGCACCTTCGTCCACAGCTACTCCGAACCTACCTGTACAGAGCCGGCCACCTGCCGATTCTGCGGCAAGACCAAGGGCGAGCCCCTGGGCCACGACTGGCAGGAAGCAGACTGCTACAATCCTGAGATCTGCAGCCGCTGCCACGCCACACGCGGAGATGTTCTCGATCATGACTGGGCTGCGGCAGACTGCACGAATCCGGAGACCTGCAAGCGCTGCGGCCTGACCCGGGGCGAGCCCCTCGGACATGACTGGGGCGACGCCGACTGCACCAAGCCCGCCACCTGCAAACGCTGCGGCGAGACCGCCGGATCGGCCATCGGACACGACTGGGCCGACGCCACCTGCACCAAGCCCAAGACCTGCAAACGCTGCGGCGAGACCACCGGCGACGCCCTCGGACACGACTGGGCCAAAGCCACCTATGACAAGCCCAAGACCTGTAAACGCTGCGGCGAGACCACCGGCAATGTGAAGGGCTATGTCTCCGGCAGTGACCTGAGCAAAGGAAAGTGGTCAGAAACAGCGGTGACCCTGCAGGACTACAACAATTATCCCTGGATCCTCAACAGCCCTCTGAAGAAATGCCGCAAGATCAAGATCGGCCTCAAGGTCACGGAAATGAGCAGCGGTTACAGCGGTTCCTGGGGCTTCTACGTCCGCTCCAACGGACAGTGGTCTGAGGCCGGCCGGCTGGAGGTCAAGGAAGCCAATAAGGAATACGTGCAGACCTATACCTTCAGTCCTTCCAAGGATATAGACGCCTTCATGTTCGAGCCTCTCTATCGGAAAGGGCAGGGCAACTGGAGAAACACTCTGTACTTCTATGAGGCCCAGGTAGACTGAGGGTGAGCTCAGACCCTGACTTCTCCGAGCCAGTTGACGATGACTTGCCTGGCTTTCTCATTATCCAGGCCGACCGTGATCTGGGCCAGCACGACCACCGCCTGTCCCTTGGCGGGGCCGGAGGCGTCCAGATAGATGGGGGTCTTCAGTTCTCCGCAGGCCATCCACTTGCCGTTCAGGGCGACTGCCCACTGGCGTTTCTTGTCATCTGTCTCCCAGCTGCAGCGGATGATATTTCCTTCTCGCGCTGCCTGCAGGCTCTGGCCGATTTTCTGATCTTTTTTCAATCCTGTCACGCCGTAGGTCTCCAGACACAGGAAGACGGGCACGGCAAGAAACACGAGGATGGGGATCAGGAAGGGCAGAAATACACTCACGCCCGCCATAATGCCCGCCGTGGTCAGAATGTTTATGATCGTCTCCCACAGGATCCGGTCTCCCATCGTGCGCGGCGCCGGCACCGGGGTGTCGGCCACCCGCTGCGGGCCGCTGAAAGAGACTATGACGGGGTGAGAGGATGCTTTTTCGGCAGAAGGACCCGGACCGGCCTTCTGCTCACCTGTACCGGCAGGCTTCTGGCCGGCGGCCCCGCTGCTGTCAGGCTTTTTTGCGGCTTCTTTCTGCCCTGTCTCCCGGCGGGGCTGCTCTGCACGGGGCGGGTCTTCCCGGGGCGGGGCTTCTTTGTGCCGGTCTTGCCGAGGAGGCTTCTGTCCGGCCTTGCCTGTCCTCTCTCCGCCAGGATATGCGGTCTCTTCTTCCTTGAATGGGATACCGCCTTCAAAGGCCGCGAAGGTGGCCTCCCCGGGCTCCCCGTAGAAAGGATCCTTCCGGCCCGGGTCCACTGTGGGCTCCTCTGGGGTCTGCGCAAATGCCGGGGCCTGCCCGGACATTGTTCCCCCAAGACGAACTTCTGCAGATGCCTGCGGCTCTCCGCCGGCGGCTTCTGCCTGCTGCAGGGCCTTCTTCAGATCGGCGGCGCGGCGGTAGCGGTCGGACGGATCCGGGGCGCAGGCTTTCTGCAGCACGCGGCCCAGGGCTTCCGGGGCCTGGTCCGGCAGGGGGACCGGCGCGCCTTGTCTGCGCATGGAGAGGATCCTGCCGGTGTCCTCCGGTGTGACGGGGCCGGGCCAGGGTGTCTCGTAAGGGAATCGGTAGTGATTCAGGAAGCGGTACAGCATGGTCCCCAGGGAGTAGATGTCCACCGTATGGTCATAGCCGGTGTCTCCCCGGAGGATCTCCGGCGCCATGTAGTTGAGGGTGCCGATCTGAGAATGCATGGACCGGGTGACGGAATCCAGCTGTCTGGCAATGCCGAAATCGCCCAGTATGAAGGTGCCCGGCTCGTCCATGTAAATGTTGGCCGGTTTGATGTCCCGGTGGATGATATTTCTGGTCTCGCAGGCGATCAGGGCATCGCAGATATCCACGCCGATCTTGACAACCTCCCGCACAGAGAAGCGTCTCCCCGCCTTCATGTCGGCGCGGACGGTCTGCTCCAGGCTCTTCAGCAGGGGCATGCGGATATACATAGTGAATCCGAAGCCGTCTTCGTTGGGCTCCAGATGGTAATCCTCAATGGCAATGATATTCGGGCAGGCCCTGAGCGTCAGGAGCAGACGGATCTCTTCGGTGATGTCACGGGCCGTCCGGTCATAGTAGGCCGTTATGGACCGGTCATCCATGCCGCGCTCCCTCAACTCCTCCACTTCCTCAGGTTCCGCCGGCACGCGGATCACCTTGAGGGCGGAGACTGTCTGCATGCCCAGATCCTCTCTCCGGATCCTGTAGACCCTGCCGAAGCTTCCCATGCCGATCAGATCGGCCTTTTCATCTTCTATGTACCAGTCCGGCCAGAAACTGTACCTGATCATAGTGCCTCCCTCATTCTGCCTTTTTCACAGGCTCTGTCTGTCCCTTATTGTAATATGAATCTTCCGGTTTTTGAACCTGGGACGGATTTTTTGAATCCAATACAGATCCCGGGCCCCTGTGGCCGGACGCAAAAACCCCGCGGGGAGACTGCCTATGTCAGTCACGCCGCGGGGATCCTGTTTCTATTTGCTATGTTGTTGCAGATGCTCAGTCATCCTGGCCGTCCGGCGCCAGCTCCTGGGCCGCCTGGATCTCGGGGATCATGGAGAGCATGGGCTTTATGGACGTGTCTCCGTGGATGCGGCGCGCGATGAAGTTCTTGGTGCAGGCGTGGACCTGCGGGGACAGGACCAGGACGCCGATCAGGTTGGGGATCATCATGAGGCCGTTGAAGGTGTCGGAGATATCCCAGGCCAGCTGGGCCTCGATGACAGCGCCCGCGAGGACGATCACCGTGAAGATGACGCGATAGACGGAGATCGCCTTGGTGCCGAAGAGGTATTCAAAGGCCTTGGAACCGTAGTGGCTCCAGCCGAGGACCGTCGAGTAGGCGAACAGGAAGATCGCGACGGCGATGAAAGCGGCGCCTGCGCGCCCGAACTGCAGCTCGAAGGCCCGGCTCATGAGAGCGCTGGATTCGACGGCTGCGCCGGCTTCGCTGAGCTGGCCGGTGGTGAGGTCCACGAGGCCCGAGGACAGCAGGGTGATGGCGGTCAGGGTGCAGACGACGATGGTGTCCGCGAACACCTCAAAGATGCCCCACATGCCCTGGCGCACGGGCTCCTTGACGTTGGAGCTGGAGTGGACCATGACGGAGGAGCCGAGACCGGCCTCATTGGAGAAGACGCCGCGCTTCATGCCCATCTTCATGGCCAGGGCGATGCCGCTGCCGACGATGCCGCCGCCGACCGCCTTCATGGCGAAGGCGCCCTTGAAGATGGAGACGAAAATGGCCGGGACCATCGAGATGTGCGTGCAGATGATGATGATCGAGCCCACCAGGTAGAGGATGACCATGAAGGGCACCAGACGCTCTGTCATGGCCGCGATCCTCTTAAGGCCGCCGATGATGACCGCGCCGACCGCGATGAACAGGAAGACGCCGATGGCCAGGTTCGGGAAGCCGAAGGCATGGTTGATGTTTTTGACCATGCTGTTGACCTGGGACATGTTGCCGATGCCGAAGGAAGCCAGCAGACAGAAGCAGGAGAAAAGGATGGCCAGCACCTTGCCGACTTCCTTCATGCCCTTCTTGCCGCCGAGGCCGTCTTTCAGATAATACATGGCGCCGCCGACCCACTCGCCCTCTTCATTTCTGCGGCGATAGAGGATACCCAGCACATTTTCGGAATAGTTGGTCATCATGCCGAAGAAGGCGATCAACCACATCCAGAACACGGCGCCGGGGCCGCCTGTCGCGATCGCGCCGGCCACGCCGACGATATTGCCGGTGCCGACCGTCGCCGCCAGGGCCGTACAGAGAGACTGGAACTGGGAGATGGTCTTGTCGTCGGTGTGGGCCGTGACGTGCTTCTCCCCGAAGATCGCACCGATGGTGTGCTTCATCCAGTATCTGAAGTGGGTGATCTGGAAGAAGCCGGTCAGGCAGGTCGTCAGTACACCGACGAATCCGAGAAGAATCAGGGCCGGCCAGCCCCAGACCGCGCCGTTGATCGCGCTGTTGATATCAGTGATCGTCTGCAGTAAACCTTCCATGAGAAATTCCTTTCCTGATGTTCACAAACACTTTAACACTATATCACGCTGACGCATCACTGGCAAATATTTTTTCCCTTATCTCTTAGATTCTCTTCTCTCATCCTGTCATGGCATTTTAATGGCATTTATATGGATGCCTGGTATTTTATGGAAATTTTATGGTTGCTTTTTGGCCATTTCTTTGCTAGTATGTTGTCAGGATAAATCGTATAACTTACCACATCGTACAGGAGGGTTCCGGATGACTATTGCGGAAATGAAAGACAGGAAGAGAGAGTACGGACTCACCAACGAGATGCTGAGCGATCTGTCGGGCGTCCCGCTCAGTACAGTCCAGAAGATCTTCAGCGGGGCCACCGCGGCGCCGCGCAAGGCAACGCTGGATGCCCTGCAGAAGGTCCTGCTGGAGAGGGGATCCGCGGATATCCTGCGCGGCGCCGATCCCGCGGAATCCGGGGAAGCGTCCGCCGGTCTTCTGCGGGAAGCGGCGGTTGTATACGGTGCCCCGCAGGACGCCGACAGGAAGGCGGAGAAGCCGGAGCACCGGAACGGCGAATATACCCTGGAGGATTACTATGCTCTCCCCGAGGAGCGGAGGGTGGAGCTCATCGACGGCGTCTTCTACGACATGACAGCGCCCTACCCCATTCACCAGATCATCCTGAGTGAACTGTTTCTGCTCTTCCGGGCCTGTACAGACGCACATCCCGAGCTGCCCTGCAGGGTCTTTTTTGCCCCCTGTGACGTACGCCTGGACATGGATAACCGCACCATGGTGCAGCCGGACCTGTTCATCCTCTGCTCATCCGGACAGATGATCCGGCAGCGGATAGAGGGGGCTCCGGATCTGGTCCTGGAGATCCTGTCCCGTTCGACCCGGAAGAAGGATATGTTCCTTAAGCTTCATAAATACAGAAATGCCGGCGTGCGGGAATACTGGATCGTCGACCCCCGGGACAGAAAGGTGCTGGTCTATCTCTTCGACGGAGAGGACGACTTCCCGACGATATACAGTTTTGAGGATGTCATACCCATCGGTATTTCAGAAGGCCGGTGCAGCATCGATTTTGCCCGGGTCAACGCCCAGTTGCTCCCGCTGGAGCCCTACCTGAACAGGGACCCTGACGGGGACGGCGGGGAGTGACGGCGCAGAAAGAAGGCTGCCGTGCCGGATAAACCGGCGCGGCAGCTGTATAAGGTCGTAATGATATGACTGTCGTTTTCAGGTCCCCGCAAAGTGCTGCCGGGACTTGTTCCATAACCAGACAGCGCCGGCAATCAGGGCAGCGATCAGGACCCAGGCCCAGACCGGTACCTGCCGGATGTTGAAGCATCGTACGTTCACCCACATGCTGTTGATGGCGGCATTCTGCTCCTCGTCAAAATATACCATGACCGCGGAGCGCTCGAGCACTTCCCTGGTCGGATAGGCGGCATAGAGCTGACGGTGAAGGGACTCCTCCGGGGCAGTGATCACATAGGTGCCGTCCTCACAGTCCGCGCCTCCGAAGAAATAGGAGACGTCATAATCGACAAGGGCTTCCTCTTCGGACTCTTCCTCTTCGGTCTCCTCCTCAGGGGCTTCCTCTTCGGCCGCATAATTGTACTCCAGGTACTCGAAGATTCGGGGATCGTCACCGCCGGAGAGGACGGAGGTATAGCCGATGTAGTACATGTTGCGGATGGCTATGTCCGGACGGGAGCAGAAGTTGATGAAGGCTTCCGCAGCGTGCTGCTTGGCAGGATCTTCGGAGATCCCGCTCTTGAGCATGACCCAGCCGTCGAAATAGATGTTGGTGCACTCCTCGGGCACTGCGAAGGCGAGCTCGAAATCGTCCTCGTCCGCCTGGTCCAGAGTATAGACGCCGTCGCCGGACCACTGGAGGTTGGCAACGACCTTGCCGGTGATCATGTCCGCCTTGCCTGAATCTGTCTCGAAGGAATAGACGTTGTCCTTAAGGCTCTGCAGGTAATTCTGGACCTGGGCTACCATTTCCGGGGAGGTGTCGTTCATCTCCCTCTCCAGATTCTGTCTGTAGTCGGGATCGTTCCGGAAGTCCTCACTCATCAGGAGGTCAGACTTAAGAGCTCCCACAGCGGCAAAATAGGAGTCCCGCACATTGTCCTTGATGGTCACCTGGCGGCAGAACCGGGGATCGTTCAGGATCTTCCAGGTGGAGGCATCCTCTTCGGTCACCACGTCGGGATTGTAGACGATGCCTGTGACGCCCCACATGTAGCCGGCGGCGTATTTGGACCACTTCTCTCCCCCGATCTCCTGGGTCTCGAAGATCTGGCGGATATAGGGGGACAGACCGCGGATGTAGTAATTATTCTCATCCGTCTCGTCGAAGAAGGACTCCGACAGGGGCACGACCCTGTCCTCCGCCATCAGCTTCATGATCATGTACTCGGAGGGGCAGACCAGGTCGTAGACATCCCCGAGAGTCAGCATGTTGTAGAGATCCTCGTTGGTGCCGAAGGTGGAGTACTCCACGATGACCTCGCGGCCGTAGGTCTCCTCGTACCAGGTCTCGAAATCATCGACCACGGATTGTTCTCCGATGATATCGCCGCTCTCCAGCTCGATGGTCTCCTCCTCGTCCCAGTCGCCGAGGTCGATATATTCTTCCCAGTTGCTGACGCGCAGGACCACGGGGCCCTCCGAAGGGCTCTGGTCTGTCTCTTCCTGCGAGTCTGTCCCGGCTGCCTGTACCTTCAGAAGGGGTGCCGCCAGAAGGCTCAGGCAGAGAGCGCCCGCGCACAGGACCCGTCCGCCGGCTCTGAGCGCGCCGCGCGCGGATGCCGGCAGGAGGGCTTTATTACTTCTTGTTTCCTCTTTGCGAAGGAGCATTTCTTTCTACCTCACATCCTGTGTCAGATATGCTGACGCCTTGCGGGTCCCGTTCCCGCCCTCTGCTGCCGTATCGTCCGCAGGTTCATGCCCAGGACGATCAGCACAACGATCACGAAGATCACCGTGGAAAGAGCCCAGAGGGCTGTCTTGATGGTGGTCTGCGAGCCCTTGGTGGCATTAACCACGTAGGTGCTGATGGTGTCGAAGGTGGCGGGCTTGGTGTAGGTGGCAATGAAATAGTCGTCCAGGGACAGGGTGATGGCCAGGGCAAAGCCCGAAATAATACCCGGCACGATCTGGGGGATCACGATCTGTGTGAGGGCCTGGAAGGGCGTCGCGCCCAGATCCAGCGCCGCCTCATAGATGCTGGAGTCCATCTGCTTGATCCTGGGCAGGACGGAGAGATAAACGAAGGGCGCGCACAGCGTCACGTGGCCGGCGACCAGCGGCACGTAGGTATCCTTGCTGATGTGCAGGACCACGACCAGGAGGATGCAGATGGAGAAGCCGGTCACCACATCCGCGTTGACCACGGGGATCTGGTTGACAGTGTTGATGGCCGCGCTGACCTTCTTGCGGGAGTAGAAGGCACCGATGGCTCCCATAGTGCCCAGGATCGTGGCGATCACCGCGCTTCCCAGGGCCAGAGCCAGTGTGCCGGCGATCATGTCCCGCAGCTCCTGGGTCGTGAACAGAGTGACATAGTTGTGCAGCGAGAAGCCGCGGATGGCGCCGATCTGGGTCGATGTGGTGAAGCTGTACACGACCAGGATCAGGATCGGCAGGTATAAGAAGATCAGGACAAGGACCAGGAACAGCCCGCGTACTTGTTTGTTCACAGCAGGGCACCTCCTCTCGCAGTCTCATCCTCTCCGCCGGTCACCAGGGTGAAGATGCAGATCATGGCCAGCAGCACCAGGGCGATCATGGAGCCTCCGTGCCAGTTGTAGGCGGCGAAATAGCTTCCGATCAGGCTGCCCATGATGTAGGTGCTGTTGTAGAGCATGTCCAGGACCACGTAGTTGGTCATGGCCGGAAGGAAGACCATGGAGATGCCGCTCAGGATGCCGGGCACCGACAGGGGCAGGGTGATCTCCAGGAAGGTACGCGTCCGGTCCGCGCCCAGGTCCATGGCGGCCTCGCGCAGGGCGCCGTCCAGACGGGAGATGGTGTTATAGATCGGCAGGATCATAAAGGGCAGGAAGTCGTAGGTCATGCCCACCACCGCGT
>DGGX01000180.1 GCA_002392385.1 Lachnospiraceae bacterium UBA3863 | reverse complement strand
ATCAGCCCCTTCATCAAGTACGGGTGCCTGCGCGACGACAAGTTCTGCGCAAAGATGACGGACTATATCCTGCTCAAGGATCTGGACGGCAAGTATCACACCATTCCCGAGGCCCTGCAGATCAACACCTCCGATCCCGACACCCTGGAGGCCTCCGACGAGAAGGGCGAGACCGTGGAAGCGGAAGTGGCGGATGACAAGGCGGAAGACAAGGAAGACAAGGAAGAGGCGGCGGACCGCACCATCTACTATGTCACCGATCTCCAGCAGCAGAGCCAGTATGTGAAGATGTTCCGCGACAACGGCATGCAGGCCTTTGTCCTGGAGCGCACCATCGACCAGCCCTTCATCCAGCAGCTGGAGATGAAGAATGAGCATATCCATTTCGCCAGGGTGGATGCGGATATCCAGGAGGCGCTGAAGGCCTCCTCTGACGTAGACGCCGACACCCGGAAGGAGCAGGAGGACAAGATCGCCGGTCTCTTCCGCAAAGCCCTGTCGGACGACCAGCTGAAGGTCAGGCTGGAGGATCTCAAGGACGAGAAGACGGCCGCCATGCTCACGGTGGACGAGCAGAGCCGCCGTATGATGGATATGATGAAGATGTATGCCGCCTCCGGCATGGGCCTGGGCACCGGCATGGAGAAGGAAGGCCAGACCCTGGTCCTCAACGCCCTGCATCCCCTGGTCAGAAGGCTCCTGGAGGCGGAGGACGGCGAGAATGACCGGATCCGCATGATCTGCAGCCAGCTCTATGACCTGGCCAGGATCCAGAACGGGCCTCTCTCTCCGGAGGATATGACGGCCTTCATGCAGCGGAGCAGTGAGATCCTTCTGGCATTACAGTGACTCCGGCGATGACTGAATAAGATCCTTATGATATAATGGGACTGCCCCGTCAGGCCTTCGCAGGTCAGGCGCGGCAGTCCCCTTCTTCTGTCCGGGACGGGCGGGGATGAGGGCAGGCAGCAGACAGAAACGGATCATCAGACAACTGTCAGACAACTATCGGTCAACGATAACTATCGGGTGTCCCATGAGAGAACTGTATACGCCCGCTAAGATGGGCGGAAGAGAATTTCATATCGCGGACGGAAGCATCAGCTTCTCCCGGAGAGAGCTCTATGTTTCCGTGGAGCCGGGGCAGGTGGTGACCGACAGCTTTGAGATCCGCTGCAGCCAGGAAGGCAATGTGTGCGGCGAGGTCCTGTCCGACAATGTCGTCATGGAGTGTCTGACGCCTTCCTTTAGAGAAAACGGGGAGCGGATCGGCTATCGCGTGGATGCCGCGGGGCTCAGCGACGGAGACGAGATCCGGGGCTCCCTGATCATACTCAGCAACAGGGGAGAGTACCGTCTTCCCTACCATATCTATGTGAGCAGCCCCCAGATCCTGCCCTTTGAGGAGAACGGCGGGAGAGAGAAGGAGGGGACCCTGCGGGACCTCTCCGGCATCAAGAACCTCACCCAGTTCACGGAGCTGGCCAGAATGGAGTGGCAGGAGGCCGTGAGGCTCTTCTACGCGGAGCGGTTCACAAGACTTCTGAAGACACCGGAGGACAGGCTCCTCTACAGGGGGCTGAGCGTCCGCCCCGGCGATCCCCAGAATATGGAAGAATTCCTGCTGGCCTCCGGACGCAAGGCGCCGGTCACCTTCTCCGTGGACCGTCCGGAGATCCGGATGGAGATCCTGGGACAGGTGGACAGGACCCGGGCCAGGGAGCAGTCCGCCGAGCTCATCATCCGGCGCACCGGCTGGGGACTGACCCGGCTGGAGGTGACCTGCGAGGGCCGTTTTCTCGAGGCCGGCACAGGGACAGGAGAGAGGGGAGACGGGCTCAAGGGCTCGCCTGTCCGCCGGGGCGCCGTGCAGATGCGGCTCCAGGAGGCGGATTTCCTGGGCTCCGAGGCCAGGGTCCAGATCCGGATCCGGACCCGTTTCCTGCACGCGGGAAGGAACTTCGGGAGCCTTCTCCTGAGCGGACCCTATCAGCAGATCCGTGTACCGGTGGAGGTCCTGTGTCATAAACGGGGCAGGGTCAATGCCGGGGACACCCACGGCTACGGCCGTCAGATCATGGAGCTGACCTGCGATTATGAGAAGCTCTGCACCGGGCGTCTGGAGGGCGTGGAGTTCCTGCGGCGGGCGGAGGTCCTGATCCAGCGCATGGAGGTCCATGAGCCGGGAGCGGAGCTGCCCAGACTCTACAGGGTACACCTGCTCCTCATGGAGCAGAAGGTGCGGCAGGCTGTCGCCGAGCTGGAGAGCACCCGGCGCAAGCTGGCCGGTGTAGGCGCGGGACAGGTCCTGCCCATGAGCTATGCCCAGTACGAGGGGGAGAGCGACTGGATCTACTGCTACCGCCAGTACCTGAACGCCCTCGCCCGTGGCGATGCCGCCGAGATCACCCCCAGGACCGTCAGGGCCATTCGGGAGAGACACAGAAAAGACCCCGCGGACTGGCGCATAGGTCTTATGATGATGGAGCTGTCCGGGGAGTATCCCGCCGGCAGCGCCGCCAGATGGAGCTTCCTGCGCCGCCTCTACAGGGCGGGCAGCCGGAGCCGGATCCTGTATCTGGAGGCCTGGGAGGTGCTGTCCCACCTGCCGGAGCTGGCCGGACGCGTGGAGGAGGCCGGCAGGCCCAGAACAGAAGGAGACCCCTTCACCCTCAAGGTGCT